>JAUREI010000213.1 GCA_030827515.1 Prosthecobacter sp.
AAGGATGGCATGCGGATGTCCGATCTCCTCCGAGACCTCGAAGCGGCCGCGCGGAAAACGCTCGAGTCCACGAATCGAAATATTGTTGAGGGTCAAGACCCGGAAAGTCCGGCCGGAGATATCAGCCATGACGCTGCGCAAAGTCCTGCATGAACTCAATCAGTGCCTTCACGCCCTCGACAGGCATGGCATTGTAGAGACTGGCCCGCATGCCTCCCACCGAGCGATGCCCTTCGAGGTTTGCCAAGCCAGCCGTGCGTGATTCAAGAAGGAACTGCTTGTCGAGTTCTGACCTGTGCAGGGTGAAAGGCACGTTCATCCACGAACGGCATCCGGGATGCACCGGATTAGCATAGAAACCGGAAGTGTCCAGGTAGTCGTACAACATCCCGGCCTTGGCCGCATTGCGCTGTCCCATCGCTTCGAGGCCCCCGCCGGCTTCGATCCAATCGAAGACCAGCCCTGCGACATACCAGGCAAAGGTGGGGGGCGTATTGGGCATCGAACCAGCCGAGGCCATCGCCGCATAGTCCAGGACCGTCGGCGTCAACTTGCGGGCGCGCCCCAGCAGGTCCTCGCGGACCACCACCACCGTCAGTCCGGAAGGCCCTATATTCTTCTGGGCCCCCGCGTAAATCAGCGCGAACTGGCTGACATCAATGGGGCGAGACAGGATAGTGGAGGACATGTCCGCGACCAGCAGGGCACTGCCGGGATTCGGGACGTAGGGAAACTCCACACCGCCGATGGTCTCATTTGGGGTGTAGTGAAGGTAGGCGGCGCCGCCCGGAACCTTGATGGAGGTCGCCTCGGGCACGGTGGTGTAATTGGATGCCTGCTCGTCTGTGAGCACTTCGACTTCGACGTAGCGCCGGGCCTCGGCGATGGCCTTGATGGACCATTGGCCAGTATTCAGGAAGCACGCCGTGTCGCCGACCCCGGCAAGATTCAGCGGAACGGCGGCAAATTGAGCCGTGGCACCGCCTTGCATGAACAGAACCTTGTATCCCGCCGGAATCCCAAGCAGGCGCCGAAAGGACTGCTCCGCCCGCTCTGCGACCTCGACAAAATCCTTTCCTCGGTGGCTGACCTCCATGACGGACATACCGCGCCCCTGCCAGTCCGGGAGGTCATCGCGGATTCTCTCGAGCACGCTGTCGGGCAGAACGGCTGGACCGGCCGCAAAATTGAAAATCCTGGACATGGTTTGCCTCGATCGCCCCTAGCTCTCGTCCGCGCCCTCGGCGGAGGCCTCCGCTGCCACTCTTTCGACCCCAACCAGTGTTTCGGCCTCGCCCAGTTTCATCAGGCGAACGCCCTGGGTGTTGCGTCCCTGCACGGAGACCTCGGAAATTGCCACCCTGACGAGCGTACCGCCCGAATTGATCAGCATGATTTCGTCTTCCATCTGCACCTGCAGCGCGCCGATCATTGCCCCGTTGCGTTCGCTGGTCTGCAGCGCAATGACGCCCTGGCCACCGCGCCCGTGGCGCGGGAACTCGTCTGCCTCGGTCAACTTGCCGTAGCCGTTGGCCGATACCGTCAGGATGCGCCCCTCGCCGAGCACGATGAGCGAGTTCACCTTTTGTTCGCTCCCCAGCCGGACTCCGCGAACGCCACCAGCCTCGCGACCCATGGCTCGGACCTCCTCCTCGGCGAACCGTATGGCCTTGCCATCGGTGGTCGTCAGCAGGATCTCGCGACTGCCATCGGTGATCGCCACCCCGACCAGCTTGTCGCCATCCGCCAGGTCGACAGCGATGATCCCCGTCACGCGAGGGCGTGAAAATGCTGGCAGGGGTGTCTTCTTGACCGTGCCCGCAGCGGTGGCCATGAACACATACTGACCCTCGGCGAAATCGCGAACCGGAAGCAGTGCCGTGATTCGCTCTCCCTCGCTCAGTTGCAGGAGGTTCACGATCGGCTTGCCGCGGCTGCCACGACTCGCCAGTGGCACCTGCCAGACTTTCAGCCAGTAGCACCGTCCATGGTTGGAGAAACACAGGAGCGCATCGTGACTGTGTGCCACAAACAGCTTTTCAACAAAGTCCTCGTCCTTGACAGCGGTGGCCATCTTGCCGCGGCCGCCCCGGCGCTGCACGTCGTAATCACTGACCGGTTGCGACTTCACGTAGCCCGTGTGTGACAGCGTGACCACCACGTCCTGACGTTCGATCAAGTCCTCGATCGTCACATCTTCCTGGTCCGGGAGAATCTCGGTTCGGCGCGGATCGCCGAATTCGGCGCGCACTTCGAGCAGTTCCTCGCGGATGACTTCGAGCAGGCGTGTCGAACTGGCCAGGATCTCGGACAATTCGCGAATCCGGGTAAGCAGCTCGCCGAACTCGTTGACGATCTTGTCCTGCTCCAGGCCGGTCAGCCGGTTGAGGCGCAATTCGAGGATCGCCTGGGCCTGGACTTCGGACAAACGGTAACCGCCGTCGAGCAGTCCCCATTCACCTGACACTTCGCTCGGCCTCGTGGAGACCCCTCCGGCCCGTTCGAGCATGACTGGCACGACCCCAGACGCCCAGACCCGTGTGACCAGCGCCTGCTTGGCCTCCGCCGGGCTGGCGGACGCCTTGATGGTGGCAATGATGTCGTCGATATTGGCCAGCGCGACCGCAAGCCCTTCCAGCACGTGCGCCCGGTCGCGGGCCTTGCGCAGTTCGTAGACTGTACGCCGGGTGACTACCTCTCGGCGATGACGGACGAACGCCTCGAGCATCTCCTTCAGCGAGAGCAGTTTCGGCTGGCCATCCACCAGGGCCACCATGTTCATGCCGAACACGGATTCCATCGCGGTGAGCTTGAACAGCTGATTGAGGATGAGCTCGGAGGTCTCGTTGCGCTTGAGTTCGATGACGACCCGCATGCCATCCTTGTCGGACTCGTCGCGGAGCTCCGAGATACCCTCAATGGTCTTTTCCTTGACCAATTCGGCAATCCGCTCAAGCAGACGGGCCTTGTTGACCTGGTAGGGCAACTCGGTGATCACAATGGCCTGGCGGCCGCGCTCATCAATGTCCTCGAAGTGAGTGCGCGCACGCATGTACACGCGCCCCCTTCCCGTCTTGTAGGCCAATGCGATCTCGGCAGTGCCGTTGATGATGCCGGCCGTGGGGAAATCAGGGCCGGGCACGATCTGCATCAGCTTTGGAAGGTCGATGGCCGGATCGTCGATCAGCGCGACGCAGGCGTCGATGATCTCGCACAGGTTGTGTGGCGGTATGTTGGTCGCCATGCCCACCGCGATACCCGCCGAGCCATTCACCAGGAGATTGGGCACACGGGTAGGCAGGACGGACGGCTCGCGTTCGCTTTCGTCGTAGTTGGGGACGAAGTCGACGGTTTCCTTGTCGATGTCGGCCAACAGCTCGTGGGCGAGCTTGGACATGCGAATTTCGGTGTAGCGCATCGCCGCCGGTGCATCGCCGTCGACGGAGCCGAAGTTACCCTGGCCATCGACCAGCAGGTAACGCATGGAAAAGCCCTGGGCCATCCGCACGATGGTGTCGTAGACGGCCGCATCGCCATGCGGGTGATACTTACCAATGACGTCGCCGACGATGCGAGCCGATTTCTTGTAGGGCTTGTTCCAGTCGTTGCCCAGCTCCCGCATCGCATGCAGCACCCGCCTGTGGACGGGCTTGAGCCCGTCCCTGACGTCCGGCAGCGCACGTCCTACGATCACGCTCATCGCGTAATCGAGGTAGGACTGCCGCATCTCGTCCTCGAGGCTGACCGGCAGAATTTCCTTGGCGAATTCGCTCATCTAGATGTTGTGACGAAGCCCCGATCAGGCACCCCATCGTGGTCCGTCGGGCCGTCTCTTCCCCTTGTTTATTAGCCCATAATTCTACCATAGGACCCTTCGGGATTAATCTATTTTTCAGCAAGTTGCGCCATCCGCGATACAATGTGGGGATGTCAGTGGATGCCAGCTCAGATCCCGCGGAATTAGCCAAATTCGAGGCCATGGCCAGCCGCTGGTGGGACCCGGCGGGCGAGTTCCGACCGTTGCACGCCCTGAACCCGGTCCGACTCGATTTCATCGAATCCCGCGCGGGCCTGCGGGGGCTGCGCGTCCTGGATGTCGGCTGCGGCGGGGGCCTGGTGTCGGAGGGCATGGCCCGCCGCGGCGCCCAGGTCACGGGGATCGACCTGGCGGCGGCACCGCTGGAGGTGGCCCGTTTGCATGCGATGGAGGCAGGAGTGTCGATCGACTATCGGCGCGTCTCCGCTATTGATCTGGCCAATGAGGCCCCCGGCGCCTTCGACCTGGTCACCTGCCTCGAGATGTTGGAGCATGTGCCGGCCCCTGCCGCCATATTGGAGGCCCTGGCAGGGCTGGTCAGGCCCGGCGGCAGCGTCATCTGTTCCACGATTAACCGCAACCTGAAGTCATATCTCCTGGCGGTGGTGGGCGCCGAATACGTTCTTGGCCTCCTGCCAAAGGGCACCCATGAATACGCACGCTTCATCCGGCCGTCGGAACTGTGCCGCTGGGCACGCGCCGCAGGGCTGGAAAGTCGAGAGTTGGCGGGCCTCGAATATGACCCGTTCAGAGAGACCGCAAAGCTGACTACGGATCCTGGCGTCAACTACCTCGCCCATTTCAGGCGTCCGCAATGAGCATCGAACTGAAACACTACCGGGCACCGCCCGGGTCGATGGCGGGGCGGGTCGTTTTGGTCACGGGCGCCAGTGACGGGATCGGACGGGCCCTGAGCGTGGCCCTAGCCGAGGCAGGCGCGACGGTCGGTCTCCTCGGTCGGACCCAGCGCAAACTGGAAGCGACCTACGACGAAATCGTCAGCGTAGGCGGTCCCACCCCTGCCCTGCTGCCATTCAACCTCGAAATTGCCGGTGCAGACACCTACGACGCCCTGTTTTCCGCTCTGGACTCGGAGTTCGGAAGGCTCGATGGATTGGCCCACCTGGCCGGGATTCTGGGCACGCGCAGCCCGATCGAACACTTTGATGTTCCGACCTGGTGCAAGGTGCTGCACGTCAACCTGACGGCGCCATTCATCCTGACCCAGACTCTGATGCCGCTACTCAGGCGCTCTCAAGCTGCGTCCGTGGTCTTCACTTCAAGCGGTGTCGGCCGGGCCGGTCGAGCGTACTGGGGCGCCTACGCAGCCTCCAAGTTTGGTGTGGAGGGCCTGAACCAGGTTCTTGCAGATGAACTGCGCTCCACCACCGCCATCAGGTCGAATTGCGTCAACCCGGGTGCGGTGCGCACCTACATGAGGC
>JAUREI010000144.1 GCA_030827515.1 Prosthecobacter sp.
CTTGAGGTAGTCGGGCGCTTCCGGCATGACCTCGGCCAGCGGTGTGCCGTCCAGGCTGCTGGTGGCAACCAGAACCACGGCGTCGCCATTGCCGGCGCCGCGCTCGACGTCCTGGAAGGTGGCGTAGCGCTCGCGCAGGTGCAGCAGGTCGTGATCCACGTCGGCATCGGTGACCTCGATGCGCGGCAACTTGACCGGGATGCCCTTGTAGTCGGGCAGTTCGAACTTCGGCGCCAGGGTCATTTCGGCGGAGAAACTGAAGCTCTGGTCGGTGTCGTGAACAATCTTGTCGGTGACCGACAGGATGTTGAGGACTTCAAGACCCTCGCTGCGAATCGCCTGGCGCAGGCCGTCGTTGACGAGCTGGCGCTCGAGTTCCTGCTGGATGTCGGCGCCATAGCGCTTCTGCACGGCGGAGGCGGGTGCCTTGCCCGGGCGGAAGCCCGGCAGCCGGACTTGGCTGGCATACTGGGCGGTGATGACGGCGCGCTGCCGGCTGACTTCGGCGGCGGGGACGCGGATGTGCGCCACGGCGCGGCAGTTCGGTTGATGTTCGACGTTGATGTTCATGAAAAAAAGCGGCGGCTGATTTCGCCGACCCGGCGGCGGCTCAGGGCGGCCCAGGGTCGGAGGGGCGGGCAGGCTAGAGCAGCCGGGGCGTTTTGACAACCCCGGAAGCGTTTTTCGTTCGCGGCCGCCGCCTGTCGCCGGACCTTGCGCCGGGCTGTGCCCCGGCTTTCATGAAGGCATGTCCCACGCACCGCGCCCCTGGATGATCGCCGAGACGAACTGGAAGCAGGTTCAGGCCACCCGCTACGAGGTGGCGGTGCTGCCCTGGGGGGCGACCGAGGCACACAACTGGCACCTGCCCTACGCCACCGACACCCTGCAAAATGAGGCCCTCTGTGCCGAGGCGGGTCGCCGGGCCTGGGAAGCCGGGGCCAAGGTGGCCGTCCTGCCCTGCATTCCCTTCGGCGTGCAAACCGGCCAGCTCGACATCCCGTTCTGCATCAACATGAATCCCTCGACCCAGCTCGCCGTGCTCGAGGACATCATCGCCTCGCTGGAGGGCGTGGGCGTGCCCAAGCTGGTCCTGCTCAACGGCCACGGCGGCAACGATTTCCGCCAGATGCTGCGCGAGTTGCAGGCCCGCCACCCGCGCATTTTTCTGTCGCTGGTCAACTGGTTCCACATCCCCGGCGCCCAGGAGATTTTCACGATTGTCGGCGACCACGCCGATGAGCGCGAAACCAGCCTGCTGCTGCATCTGCACCCCGAGTGGGTGCTGCCGAAGGAGGAGTGGGGTCCAGGCACGGACAACCTGTGGAAAATCGAGGCGATGCGCCAGAAATGGGCCTGGGCCCAGCGCGCCTGGACGCAGGCGACGAACGACACCGGTTCGGGCGATCCCCAGCACGCCACCGCCGACAAGGGTGCCCGCTACCTCGACCTGCTCGCCGGCCGCTTCGCAGGGTATTTGGCTGATCTTGCCCGGGCCGACCCGGCGGCCCTGTATGAGCGTGGGTAGGGCCGGCTGTCCTCAGACGGCCGTGCTGGGTCGAGCGTGTGGCCACCACCCAGACCCGGCGCCCCGAGGTGGGGGCGGCTGTCCCAGCCGGCCGGGCTGGGTATAGCGTGTGGCCGCCACCCCAGACCCGGCGCTCTGAGGACAGAGCGCCCTACCCAGGGCGCCCTACCTTTGGCCCTTTACTGGCGCTTGTTGAGGAACTGTCGGCTTTCCACAACGCGCAGGATGGCATCCGAGAAATGGCCATCGTCGCGGGAGGCGGCAGCCTGCATGTCCTGGAGCAGGGCCTTGTCGGTCGGCAGCACCTGGCGACCCAGGGCGTAGCCGAGCAGCTTGCGACTGAAATGGCGGGCGAACTGCGGTTGCTGGATCTTCAGGTAAGCGCGCAGCCCCTCAAAACCGAGGAAGGGCTGCCCTCCCTTGACCTGGGCCGAGACATCGAGCGGCAGGCCGGCCTCGTCCTTCTCGCGCCAGCGGCCGATGGGATCAAAGTTTTCGAGGGCGAACCCGAGCGGGTCAATGCGGTCGTGGCACCCGGAGCAGGCCTTGGCGGCGCGGTGCTGCTCCAGCATCTCGCGCACCGTGGCCGGCTTGGGGCCGTGCTCCTTGAGTTCCGGCACATCACTGGGCGGTGGCGGCACGGGCGTGCCGAGCACGGCCTGCAACAGCCAGTTGCCGCGCAGCACCGGACTGGTGCGATGGCTGCGCGAGGTTTTGGTGAGCAGACTGCCCTGGCCGAGCAGGCCGCCCCGCTGTTTGCCGCTGACGCTGACCTTGACCAGTTCCTCGCCGCTGACCCCCGGCACGCCGTAGTGTTTGGCCAGGCGCTCGTTGAGGAAGGTGTAGTCGGCCGAGAGAATTTCATGCACCGGCCGGTCCTCGCGGATCAGGTGGGTGAAGAACGCATGCGTCTCGCGATCCATGTCGCGGCGAAGTTCCGGGGTGAACTGCGGGAACTTTTTGTCGTCGACCGCGCTGTGATTGGCGAAGCCCTTGAACTCGAGCCACTGACCGGCGAATTCCCCGGCGAGGGCGGACGCCTTTGGATCACGCATCATGCGGCGCACCTGGGCGGCGCGGCCTTCCGGCTTGAGCAGGGAGCCGTCGGCGGCGGCCCGGCGCAGGGCGGCATCGGGCAGTGACGACCACAGAAAGTAGCTCAGGCGTGAGGCGATTTCCCAGGCCCTCAGCGGCACTTCCGCGCCTTCGTCGACCCCGGCAAGGGTGCCGGTCTCCGTCTTGTACAGGAATTTCGGCGACACCAGGATGAAGGCCAGGCACTCGCGCGCGGCGGATTCACGGTCGAGTTCCTTGGCCCGGCCCTGCGCATACAGGCCGCGGATCTGGCCGCGCTCCTCATCGCTCAGCGGCCGGCGCCAGGCACGGCTGGCAAATTCGGCGAGATGGCCGAGCAGGCGGTCGTCATAGGCCTTGGCCTGCGCCTCGTTCAGCTTGGCCGGCGCCACATAGCCCCAGTCCTCGCGCATCTGCTTGAAGCGCTGCTTCTCCGCTTCGGAAATCACCGCGAGCAGCTGTTCGTCGCTGTAATAATAGACGCCCGGTCCCGGGGTGTTGCGATAGAAGTTGCGCGCCACTTCCTCCAGCCGGCGCTCCAGCATGTCCGGAAACACCGCCTTCATGCGGCTGAAGTCGCCCATCGTGCGGCGCGCCGCCTCGGTGCGCACCTTCCACACGGTGAGCACTCCCGGCAGGATGGTTTTCGGGTCCGGCGGTTCGCCGGCGACGAGGGCCCACTGCACGGTCGCCTGATCGACCTCGGGCGACCTCATGTCGAGCTTGCCGGTGCCGGTGATGCCGGTGGCCCCCTCGGGCAACGGCAGCGGGATGACGGCGGGCGCCTGGGCGGCGAGCACGTTTTCCGGCACGGCCTTTTTGCCGAGCGGATCCTTCCCGAAGCGGGCCAGAACCGCGTCGAAGGCGGCCAGGCGCTTCTGCAGTTGCTCCGGGCTTTCGCCCGGCTTCGCCGGCTGACCGCCCTGGAGTTCCTTCAGACGCTGGGCAAGCCCGGCACGTTGCTGGCGCAGGTAGGGGGCATACTCGTGGTTCTTGCCGCCCACCCGCACCGTCAGGCCACTGATCTGCACGTAGTCGCCGGCATTGCCGTCGCCGATGTCGCCCAGCACGAGATGCACCCGGTCGGGCTGCTCCGGCCGGCCCTTGGCCGTCACCCCGCCGGCGGCACCCCAGTCCTCGCCACCGGCATTTTTGGCGAGCGGATCCGCCAGACGATAACTGCGCAAACCGTCGGCATCCTGCTGCCGGCGCTGAACCCCGGACCCAGCCTTGGGCAGGTTCCAGGAGCGACGCTCCGCCTGAATGTCACGCAGGCTGGCGAGCACAACCGGTGGCACGCTCTTTGGCGAATCATCCGCCGGGGCGGCCAGGGCGTGCCAGGTTTGGCGCGTCAGGTCCAGGAAGCGCGATTCATACTTGGCGTCGTTGAGCATCTTCCACCAGTTGGCGAGAAAGGCGGGCTTCAGGTTGGCTTCCTTCGCCAGTTGGTCGAGCGAGGTCGCGCCGGTCTTGTCCCGATGCTTCCACTTCCAGCAGGCCAGCATGTAGTCGGCCTCGCGAAAATCCTCGTCGTCCTTGGGCAGATGCGGTTCGGCCATCTTCTGATACCACACATACAGTGCCTGCTGGGCCTGGTCCTTGACCTGCTCCGGGCTGCGAGGGCCAATCCGCTGCGGATGGAAGACGATGCCGCTGCCAGGCAGGATCGTGGTGTGATCCGCCAGCTTGCGCGCCGCGGCCAGATACTTGTCGAGCTGCGAGGGATTGACGAAGAGCGTGTCGCCCGTGTTGGCAAAGCCTTCGCCACCGCCGCCGTCGGGCTGGAATTCGCTGGCGAGGGCGTAGTCGGTGCCGGTCAGGTCGCGGACGCTGCGGTCGTATTCCGCGTTGGTGAGTCGACGCAGGGTGACCGGCCCCGGGTCACCGGCGTTGGCGGCGGCCACGGCATCGAGCGCGGCACCGGTCCAGCCGAGCAACTGCTGCTTCTCGGCGGCCGTGAGCTGGGTCTCGTCGGCCGGCGGCATGTCGCCCTTGGCGACCACTTCCTTGACCTTCTCCCAAAGGGCGTATTCCGCCTCGACCGCGGGGTCATCCCCGAACCGCTCCAGATCGACTCCGCCCTTGGCCTTGCGCGTGTTGTGACAGTCGGTGCAGGTTTCAGAGAGCAGAACGCGCACGTCCTGCCACTCCGGCGCGGCCATCAGGGCGCTGGACGATGAAACAACGGCGAGGCAGACGGAAAGGGGGATCCGGCGAAGCATGGAACAGGGGTTTGGGGGGAAGAAAGATACGTGCCCGGCGTGGGGCTTTGTGCAAGGGCGGCGAAGCTTGGAGGCTGTCCCACGCCCCCGGCGACCCGGGACAGAGGGCCCTGCCCGGGAGCGGGAGCCCTAGCGACGGGCGCGTTTCGACAGGAACTCGAACAGCACCTGTTCGATCGGGGTGTCGGTGGGCGCCCAGTGATACTCCATGCCCTGGCGTTCGCAGGCGCGCCGGATAAAATCGCGGTGGATTTGCAGGTTGTCCAAATAGGCGGTTCGGACGGCGGCGGGATCGACAAAGCGTTCGTCACCGGTCTCCGCATCGCGGAAGTGGGCGGCCTTGTCGAAGGTGAAATCGATCTCGGCGCGGTCCATGACATGGAACAGCACGAGGTCATGGCCCATGGCACCGAGCAGGGCGATCTGGCGTTCCAGCGTCTCGACGGGTGCGAGAAGGTCGGAGACCAAACAGATCATGCCGCGCTTGCGCAGCAGGTCGGCGAGTTGGCGAACGCTGAGGTCGAGGGCGGTGCCGCCGGCGGGCGGGGGTTTTTCCAGTTCAAGCATGAGCCGGCGCAGGTGGCCGGGCCGGTTGCGCGGGGGTATGTGCTCCTGCAGCGACTCCCCGAAAGTGGTGACACCGACGGCATCCCCCTGCTGCATGAGGAAGAGTGCCAGGGTGGCCGCGAGCGTGGCGGCATAATCGGCCTTGGTGAACGACCCGCTGCCAAAGCGCATGGAGCGGCTGTGATCGACGATGAGCTGGCAGCGCAGGTTGGTCTCGTCCTCGAACTTCTTGATGTAGCTGCGGTCGCTGCGGGCCAGCACCTTCCAGTCGAGATGCCGGGGGTCATCGCCCTGAACGTAGGCGCGATACTCGGAGAACTCGACCGAGAAACCGTGATAGGGACTGCGGTGCAGGCCGCGCCAGAGGCCCTCGACGACGGCCTTCGCGCGCAGTTCGAGCGATCGAATGCGGGCGAGGGCGGCGAGATCAAGGGTGACGGCCATGGCGACTCCGCCCAGACAACGTTGTGGGAACCGCGTTCGTGTCAGCAGTTTGGCGATGAATACGGTTCGACACGCAATCCGAATCCGGCAGGTCCCAGGGCTTTTTCAGTCAGAAAGGGGTAGGCTAAATCTCACCGCAAGCCCCCCGCCAACGCGATTTTCGGCATGGACACTGCCGCCGCAGGCCTCGATGCAGCGCCTGGCAATTGCAAGGCCAAGACCGCTGCCGCCGGTGCGGCGGCCACGAGCGGACTCCGGACGATAAAACGGATCAAACAAACGCGAAAGTGCTTCCACTGGGACACCGGGTCCCCGGTCGAGCACGCGGAGGATGGCACAACCGTCCTCCTCTTTGGCTCCGATCTCGATGTCTTTGGCGTAGCGTACGGCGTTGCGTAGGACATTTCCGAGAGCCCGGTCGAGGGCGGAACGAAGGGTGCACAACTGCAAATCTTCAAGGTCAATTCTGACCGGGGCGTCAGGCGCCTCACGTGCAACAACTTCTCGAACGAGTTCATCCAGACTGAATGTGACAGGAGTTTCCTGTTCCGGCAGCGTGTCCGCTTTGGAAAAGGCCAACACCTCCTCGACGAGCTTGGCCATATGCTGCAGCTCCGCATCAAGTTTCTTAAGGTAGGGAGCTTGGTCAGGCGTGCCTCGCTGCTCAACGACGCCGAGTGCCATCTGCATGCGGGCGATGGGGCTGCAGAGTTCGTGTGCGACATCGGCGGTGATGCGCTTTTGCTCGCTCACATACTCACCCAGTCGGTCGGCCATGGCATTCACGGATTGAGCAAGCTCTCCCAGTTCGTCACCTCTCCCCCCCTCGATGCGCTCGTCGAAATTGCCCTGCGCGATGCAGCCTGCGGCGGTGTTCATTTTGCCGATGAAACGGGTGACGCCGTGGACGAAGGGCAGCCAAAGCAGCGCGGAAAGCAGCAGGGCCAAGGCGGTCAGACCCATCCATGGCCATAAGTCCAGGAACAGGCCACCACCGCTGATCGACTCGGCCGCCATGACCAGCGAGAGGGGACGGCCCTCCCGTGAAACGAGATCCAGATGCACGCCGGCCCAGTAGCGGGCAGGCTCGCCGGCGCGCAGCATGAAGCGCGGCTTGGGGGGTGCATCCACCGGGCGTTTCGGCATGGGCCGCGGCGGGCGATCTGACGGCGGGCGTCGGTCGACCAGACGTGGCCTCACCTCCGGCGGCACGTCCATCGACTCGCCATGCACCTGCTCTCCCTGGCCGTTGAAAAGGGCAAACTGCACACCGTTTTCCACGCCAAGCGCCCGCAGGCGCGCGGTCCACTCGGTTTCAGGTGCGCGGGAAAACTCCTGCGTCACGCGATCCCCCATCGCCGCAATGCGAACTCCCGGTTCACCGGACAGCATCCAGTCCAGACCCAGGCCAAACTCCGCCTTGAGAAAGAAAACCAACAGCAGGGCAAGCACCGCGAGGTTCAGCGCAAACCATGCGAGAATCTTCGTGTAGAGGGGAAGGCGCAGGCGGTTCATCGTCCTGGGATCACAAGTTGATAGCCGTAGCCGCGCACGGTCCTGATGAACCGGGGTTCCCTCGGGTCATCACCGAGCTTTTTGCGCAAACTGGAGATGTGCATGTCAATGGCGCGGTCAAACACGTCCCATTCCCGGTCGGCCACCTCCTCGATGAGTTGTTCGCGCGTCTTGACCCGCCCATGGGCCCTGGCAAGCGAGAGGAGCAGGCCAAACTCCGCCGGCGTCAGCTGCAACGCTTCGTCGCCCAGCACCACCGCATGGGTTTCGGGGTTGATGCGCAACTCGCCCACGATCATTTCCTTGATCGGCGCCTGGGGCGTTGTCTCACTCACCCAACCTGAGCGCCGAAGCACCGCTCTAAGCCGTGCAAGCAACTCGCGGGAGGAAAACGTCTTCGGCAAGTAGTCATCCGCACCGAGCTCCAGCCCGACGATGCGATCCACCTCCTCGACGCGTCCGGTCAGCATCAACACGGGCACCCTGGACTTTTCCCGGATCCGGCGCAGAACCTCAAAGCCATCGCACCCGGGCATCATGACATCGAGAATGATGGCCGCCCAGTCCTCGGACGTGGCGCGGTCGGCCCCACAGTGCCCTTCATGCTCCATCTCGACCTCAAACCCCATGGGCTTCAAGTAATCCGCCACGAGCTGGCAAAGCTCGGTGTCGTCATCGATGATGAGGATTCGCATCACACCGGATCATGACGGATTTTTTACCCAGAGCCACCATCTTGACGCAATCCTGACAATTCTGCCCTGATTCGCTGAAACGGTTTTGACCTGGCACGGGTTTCATCGGCTCCGTGAAGACGCTTCCCGCCATCCTCCTTTTTGCCACGAGCCTCGCTGCGCATGATCCGGCCACTCCGGATCGCGAAGCCCTGAGAGAGCACATTCTTGAAGATTGGAAACGCGAGCGCGGCCTGACCGAAGTCGCCTCCGCGGCCTCGACCCTGCAGATCGCCGCCGCGGCGGCGGCGAATGCGGCGAATGCACCACAGACCGCGAAGGCCTTCCTGCCGTTCACAAAGCTCGATCTGCGTGCGGATGGCGAGTTTCTCCATGTGGGCTCGAATGGCATGCCGGATCACGACATGATGATCGGCATCACGGCGTGGCAGCAGCAGGTGCCGCTGCCGCAGCCGTATTTCGATGACAACGCCTGGCGCATTCCGCTGAACCCGGTGCCCGCCAAGGAGCCCGCGATGATCAAGGGCCGCTTCCTGCGCGGCGCGATCGCCCTGGCCGTCAACGGCATTCCCATTTTCAATCCGCAAAACAATCGCGGCGAAATCAGTTATGAAATTGGCGAGCTGGACCAGTGGGGCGGGCACTGCGGCCGCGCGGATGATTACCACTACCACATCGCGCCGCTGCACCTGCAGGCGCAGGCGGGCGAAGGCATGCCGGTGGCCTACGCACTCGATGGTTATCCCATCTACGGCCTCACCGAGCCGGATGGCTCGCCCGTGACGAATCTCGACGTCTGCCACGGCCATGAGACCCCCGACGTCGGCTATCACTACCATGCGTCGACCCAGTATCCGTATGTCTTCGCCGGCTTCCACGGGGAGGTTGCCGAAGTGGAGGGCCAGGTGGATCCGCAACCGCGTGCTCAGGGCGTGCGCGAAGCCTTGCAGGCCTTGCGCGGCGCGAAGATCACCGCTTTCGAAAGCACCGGCAGGGACAGCTACAAGCTCAGCTACGAGGTGAATGGCGACAAGCGCAGCGTGAGCTACACCATCAAGGCCGATGGAACCTATCCCTTCCACTTCGAGAACGGGAGCGAGGGCACGGTGGATGAAATCTACACGGTTCGGCGCCAAGGCGGTGGTGGCGGCGGCGGTCGTCCGCCCGGTGGTGGTGGTCGTCCCGAGGGTATGAAGGGCAAAGGCAATGGACCGGACAGAGTGGGACGCGAAGAGGAGATGCGTCGCGGCGGGGAAGAAGGCCGCCCGCCGCGTCCGCAGGCCGGGGTGGAAGGCATCCTCGATGTCAATGGCGATGGCGTCGTCACCGCGCAGGAGTTTGCCGACAACGCCAAGTCAAACGCCGCGAAACAAGGTCTCTCACTGGCGGACGCGATGGCGAAGGCCAAAGCAGACTTCACGAACATGGACAAGGATCGCAGCGGCCAACTCGAAGCGACAGAGTGGCAGGGAGCGCCGGTTGCGGCGAGTGCACAGCGTCAACCAAGTCCAGAAGGTCAAGAGCGCCCGATGGGCGGTCAAGA
>JAUREI010000071.1 GCA_030827515.1 Prosthecobacter sp.
GCCGTTCCCGGACTGCCTTGGCTTCGGCAACTAAACGCTGTTGCTCACGCTGCTGATAGATCACCAAATTGGCGCCTCCGACCAACAAACCTACCAACACCATGGCAGTGATCAGAGCGCTGCGTTTTTCCTCTCTGGCGCGAGCTAGATGCCCTTGGAGGATTTGCATCAGTTGGCTCTGCGAGCCAGCCTTGGGATGTCTTGCAAGAATTTCATGGGCAGCATGCGTAGCGGCCCCACGCTCGAGCGTGGCCAGAGCTTCCAGCTCGTTTCGCAGAGCCTGAAGGCTTGCCACAGGTTGGTAATTCAGGGCCGCAAACTTGAGCTTTCCTAGCTTTTTGAGATAGCCTTCCGCATCGTCCAGTCGCCCTTCTTCCAGGGCGGCAGACAGCGCGCGAAGATCCGTATCGTGAGCAGCCTCACGGTTCAGCCACTCGCTGAGTTGAGTCGAAGCAGCCTGAAGCTCAACCACCAATTCCGGCTGAACCTCACTCGCCACCAGCATGCCTGGCTCCAGCGGCCGTTTCACCGTGACAATTGGGCGCCAGCGACTGGCAAAGGCCCTCGCTCGATTCGCTTTCTTCTCCTGGCACAAATCCTCCAGCTGAGCCTGCTCGGCCAAATCCGGATAGACGCTGCCATCGGCGACTGCATCCGCCGGCAGTTGGCCCACATGCGCCTCCAGACGGGCCGGCAGCTGCGCCAAGAGATCTTCCAATTGGCAACGCTGCCCGGCGAGATCAGCCTTTGATGGCAGCTTCACCGCCTTCGAATCTGGCACGCCCCCACAGGCCTTTTTGACTTCCTCGACAAACCGGTCGGTGGCGGCCATCCAAGTCTCGATCTCCCGCCACTTGCTGCGCGCGATCTGCAGCGGATCACGACCCGCAAAATGCTGAGCCAGCAGCTTCTTCGAGAGGCTTTCGAGTCTGGAGACTTCCTTCAAGTCGTTCAAATCGCTCAAACTGCTGCTGCGGGAACGGATCAGCGCCAGCTTGCTCAGCAGAACGGCCATCGCATAATCTCGTCGAGCCCCTTGGGGGTCTCCACTCAGCTGCCCTTGGCTGCTCAAGCCGTCAAACTCGGCCCCCACATCCGCCATCATGACGCGAAGCAACCGCACAGCTTCCTTTTCTTCCTTTTCCGCCTGCTGCTTAAGTCTTTCCAATTCCAGCCGCTGCTTCTCAATCTCCAGACGTTGCGCCTGATGCTGTCGCGAGGCTTCCAAGGACTGCAGCTGCTTTTGACGCTGCGAGTGCGCAAACAAGGCTCCCGCCAGAGCCAAATGTCCGGCGTTGTCGCGGATGCCGTCCTCGACGGCATCATGAAAGTTCCAGTCGTCGCTCATGGGATCGTGGATGAAAAATCGTCTGCAGAACGATTCACTTTCTCAGGAAACCTGAAAAAGCGCCACCCTGAATCGTGGTTTTGCGCTCCCCAAACACGTTCGGCTGCGGGCTGGTGGAGGTCCCTGTCGGACGCCCGCTGGCATCCTTGAACGTGGTCCGCGTCTCGCCAAAGACGTTCGGCTTGGTGGTGGTGCCCGTGCCGGTCATGCGTCCCGTGTCATCCCGGAAGGTGGTCCGGGTTTCGCCAAACACGTTCGGTTTGGCCGCCGTGGCTGTTCCGGTGACACGGCCCGAGGCATCACGGACCACCGTTTTCTGCTCGCCGAACACGTTCGGCTGGGTGGTGGTGGCGGTGCCGGTGACACGCCCCGAGGCATCGCGGATCACCGTCTTTTGTTCGCCAAAGACGTTGGGCTTGCTGGTGGTGGCAGTTCCGGTGACCCGACCTGAGCCATCGCGAATGAGGGTCTTCGTTTCACCAAAGACGTTGGGTTTGCCGGTGGTGGCCGTGGCGGCGGGGATCTGGGCCGACAGGTGTGGTGCGACGAGCAGGGCCAGTGCGAGGAAGCGTAACGAGTTCATGGAGTAATGAGAACCTCAGACGCGCGGCCCTTCAAGACCATTCGAACACCTCTGGAAAACCCTCGAAACACGCTGCGATGCCCCCGCAGCCATCGCAAACTTCTCCACCCTTACCTGCCCGGTCACATCTCCGGTTGAGCCGGCGGGGTTTCCTGCTATCGGACAGGCGCGCGGGCGGGTTTTTGTCCGACCCGCTTGCCAAAACCCCAAAACTTAAGTACACTTAACCAATCAACTCATGGACGATCTGACCATTGTAGCAGTGACCGGGCGCGAAGTTCTCGACTCGCGCGGCAACCCCACCGTCGAGGTGGACGTGATGCTGGAGGGTGGCGCCATCGGCCGCGCCGCCGTGCCCAGCGGCGCCAGCACCGGTGAACACGAGGCTCTGGAACTGCGCGATGGCGACAAGAAGCGCTACCTTGGCAAGGGCGTGCTGAAGGCGGTGGACGCCGTCAACAACGAGATCGCCGACTGCATCATCGGCAGTGACGCCTCCGACCAGGTCTCCCTGGACCGCGCCATGCTGGAACTCGACGGCACGCCGACGAAGTCGAAGCTCGGCGCCAACGCCATCCTCGGCGTCTCCCTCGCCGCCGCCAAGGCGGCCGCCACCGCACTCGGCCAGCCGCTTTACAAGTATGTGGGCGGCCCGAACGCCACGGTTCTGCCGGTGCCGATGATGAACATCATCAACGGCGGCGCCCACAGCGACGCCCCGATCGACTTCCAGGAGTTCATGATCATGCCGAAGGGCGCGCCGACCTTCTCCGAGGCCCTGCGCTACGGCGCGGAAGTCTTCCACGCCCTGAAGAAAATCCTTCACGACCTCGGCCTCAACACGGCCGTTGGCGACGAGGGCGGTTTCGCCCCGACCCTGAAGAGCGCCGACCACGCCCTCGAAGTCATCGCCCAGGCCATTGAGAAGGCCGGCTACAAGATTGGCGAGGACATCTGCATCGCCCTCGACGTGGCCTCCTCGGAGTTCTACGACAAGGCCAAGAACAAGTATGTCTTCAAGAAGAGCGACAAGTCCGAACGCAGCGCCGCCGAACTGGTCGCCTACTACGCCGAGCTGAAGAAGAAGTTCCCGATCGTCTCGATCGAGGACGGCTGCGCCGAAAACGACTGGGACGGCTGGGCCATCCTCACCAAGGAACTCGGTTGCAGCACCCAGCTCGTCGGCGACGACCTCTTCGTCACCAACACGAAGTTCCTGCAGAAGGGCATCGATCAGGGCATCGCCAACTCGATCCTGGTCAAGGTGAACCAGATCGGTTCCCTCACCGAGACTCTCGACGCCGTCGACCTCGCCCACCGCCACGGCTACACCGCCGTCATGAGCCATCGTTCGGGCGAAACCGAGGACTACACCATTGCCGACCTCGCCGTCGCCACCAACTGCGGCCAGATCAAGACCGGCTCCCTGTCCCGCAGCGACCGCATCGCGAAGTACAACCAGCTCCTGCGCATTGAGCAGGAACTCGGTGACAGCGCGGTGTTCGGCGGCCGCATGAAGGTCTGAACCGGCCGGCAGCGACGGCATCCCCATGATTGACGACGAATTTGTCCCCTCGGAACCGTCCGGCCAGCGCCTGGAGCGCTGGCTGAGGCGACTCATCCGCGCCGTCAAGTTCTGCGCCCTTCTCACGGTCGTGCCGTTCGTTGTCCATCTCCATCAACGCCCCATGGCCGAACAGCAGGCCATGCGGGCGAAGCTGGACGACCTGCGCCGCGAGCGCGACACCCTGCTCGCCGAGCGGGACAAGCTGCTGCGCCAGGTCGACTGGATCAAAAACGACATCAGCTACCTGGAAGTGCGCGCCCGCGACCACGAAAACATGCACAAGAAGGGCGAATACGTCATCCGCTTCGAGGACTGACCATGCGCCCGCGGCTCGTCCTCACGCTCTTGCCGGTCCTCTGGCTGGCGCAATGCACCGGCCCAGGCACCCCCGCCCTGTTCCGACGTCCCCTGCCCGCCTACCCCGAGTCCCGGGAACAGCAGCGCAGCGAACAGCGCGAGGAAGACCGCGAGTTGCAGACGGTGGCTTATCAGCGCGGCCAGGAGGAGGGCCTTGCCGATGCCCGTGCCGGTGCGGCCAGCCAGCCGGGTCGTGTCGCCGACAGCCTGCCCGCAGGTCAGTCCCAAGCCTACCAGGCCGGCTATCAGGAGGGTTACACCCGAGGCTCCGCCACCGGGGCACCGGCGGCCGATCCCGCCTACAGCCAGGGCTATGATTACGGCCTGCGTGACCGCGTCGCCGGCCGCCCCGCCGATCCCGCCGCCCATGCCGGCCGTTATGACCCGCGCCACCGGGCCAGTTTTGAGCGCGGCTACCTTGACGCCTACGAATCGGCGCGCTGAGGAGACCGGGACGGCACGGGACCTGCTGGGACGCCTGGCGTTGACAAGCGCTGTCATCTCGCCAGCCTAAACTCCCCCTTTTTCTTTCCCATGAGTACTCCCGCGCCCGGCAAACCCGTCTACAACGTCAAGAATCCCTGCATCGCGCGGGTCAAGAAAGCCTATGACCTGTCGGGCCCCGGCGCCCCGAAAAACACCCGCCACTACGAGATCGACCTCGCCGGCAGCGGCCTGGAGTACACCCCGGGAGATTCCCTGGCGGTCCAGCCGACCAACGACCCGAAGCTGGTCGATGAAATGCTGCAGATCCTCGGCTTCACCGGCGGGGAGATCGTCACCCATCCGAAGCGCCCGACCGAGCAGGTGCCGGTGCGCAAGGCCCTCATCGAGGGCAGTCTCATCACCGAGGTCGACAACAAGCTCATCAAGGCCATCCTCGAAAAGACCGGCGGCAACAGCCCGCTCAACGGCCTGCTCGAGCCCGAGCGCAAGGACGAGCTGAAGAACTACCTCTGGGGCCGCTTTGTGATCGATCTGCTGCTGGAAAACCCGACGGCGAAATTCGAGCCGGCGGAATTCATCGGCCTGCTCAAGAAACTCAACATCCGTCTCTACTCGATCAGCAGCAGCCAGCGCGCGAACCCCGACGAGGTGCACCTCACCGTCGCCACGGTGCGCTACACCAGCCATGGCCGCGAGCGCGGCGGTGTCGCCTCGACCTTCCTCGCCGAGCGCATCACCGCGGACACGACGATCCCGGTCTTCGTCAACCACGGCAAGGGCTTCCGCCTGCCGGAAGCCAGCGAGGAGGTGCCGGTGATCTTCATCGGTCCCGGCACCGGCATCGCGCCGTTCCGCGCCTTTCTGCAGGAGCGCAAGGCCACCGCCGCCAAGGGCAAGGCCTGGCTGTTCTTCGGCGAGGTCAGCGAGCAATCCTGCTTCTTCTACAAGGACGAGTTTGAAGGCTACCTGGCCGATGGCACCCTGGATCGCCTGACCACGGCCTGGAGCCGCGACCAGGCGGAGAAGATTTACGTCCAGCACAAGATGCTGGAGCATGCCGCCGACCTGTATGCCTGGCTTGAGCAGGGCGCCATTGTCTATGTCTGCGGCGACGCCTCGCGCATGGCGGTCGACGTCGACAAGGCCCTGCACACGATCGTCGAGCAGCAGGGTGGCAGGAGCGCCGAGGAGGCCGCCGCCTACATGGCCGCCCTCAAGGAGGCCAAGCGCTACCGTCGCGACGTTTACTGAGCCGCACCCGCGGGCCGTCACTCCATCGTCACCGCCGTCCGCAGCGAGGCCAGCGCCTCCTGCGCAGCCCCCTCCGTGCGAGCATGGATTCGCAGCAACGGTTCACCGGCCTGCACAGACATGCCGGTCTTGACCACGCGATCCACCCCAACGGCGGGATCAATCGTGTCGGTCGCCCGCGCGCGCCCGGCACCGAGTGCCACGAGGGCCCGCCCAATGATCCCGGCATCCAGACGCCGCAACATGCCACTGGCGGGCGCCGGCAGGTCGAGGATCACCGGAGCGGCATGGATGGCCGTGATCCGCTCCAGGGCGGCGACGTCGCCGCCCTGGGCCGTCACCATCGCCTGGAAACGCTGCCAGGCCTCGCCGTTGCGCAGACGCGCGGCGTGCAGGGCACGGGGGGAATCCGACACCTCGCAGGCAAGGTCCAGGACCAATTCCTCCAGGTCGGGGGGGCCTCCGCCCTGCAGACAGCGCACGCACTCGGCCACCTCGAGGGCATTGCCGGCCGACTCGCCGGTGGGCTCATTCATGGGGTTGAGTCGGAACCGCGCATCGACCCCGAGGGCACGGCCCACGGCCACCAGGCTGTCGGCCAGGTCCCGTGCCGCCGTCTCGCCGGCCATGAAGGCCCCGCTGCCAAACTTCACGTCCAGCACCAGCCGGTTGAGTCCTTCGGCGAGCTTCTTGCTCAGAATGCTGGCGGTGATGAGCGGGATGCTCGGCACCGTGGCGGTGACATCGCGCAGCGCGTAGAGCTTGCGATCGGCCGGACAGAGATCCTCGGTCTGCCCAACCATGACACAGCCCGTGGCCTGGATCACCGAATGGATTTCCTCGAGCCCAAGTCGGGTTCGAAAGCCGGGAATGGACTCCAGCTTGTCGAGGGTGCCGCCGGTGATGCCCAGACCGCGCCCGGAAATCATCGGCACCCACAAGCCGTCGCAGGCCAGCAAGGGAGCAAGCACCAGCGAAGTCTTGTCGCCGATGCCGCCGGTGGAATGCTTGTCGACCCGGGGCGGCGCGTCCGCAGGCCAGTCCAGCACACGACCGCTGTGCTGCATGGCCCCGGTCAGGGCGGTTGTCTCCTCCAGGGTCATGCCGCGGAAGAACACCGCCATGGCCAGGGCGCTCATCTGGTAGTCCGGCAGATCGCCGTCCGTGTAGGCACGGACCAGTTCGCGAATCTCGTCCGCAGCGAGGGCCCCGCCGTCGCGCTTGCGTTCGATGAGGCCGGGAACGTGCATGGCTTCAGGCGCCGCTGGCGGCGGCGCCGGCGCGTGGTGGCAGCGGCGGCAGGGCGGGTTCAAGCACACCGCGCACCTTCGGCCAGAGCAGGCAGGCCTCGATGATCATCCAGGTCTCGATGGCGAGCATGATGGCGCCGACGCCCACGAGCAGCCAGCTGCCGCCGGCCTGCCAGCGTTGGACATCGATCCAGAGCGCCCAGGCGGGCATGGCGAGCATGAACACCATCGGCAGGGCGGCAAACCAGGTGGGCATGCCGCGGCGCAGCAGCCAGAAGCTGACCACCATCATGGCCAGACCGGCGAGCAACTGGTTGGTGGCGCCGAACAGCGGCCAGAGGATGAGGCCGCCCTTGCCAATGGTCTGCCAGGACCATTCCGCGCCGGGGGCCGGAAACAGGGCAAGCAGGAAGGCGGTGCCGACCGCAAAAAGGGTGGCCCCGTGGGTGTTGGTGAGCCAGACGAGGGGATTGAGGCTGAAGCCCCGCTTCACCGGGCCGCGCTTGAACTCCGTGTCGTAGGCCTCGGCCGCCATCGCGGTGGGCGAGACACGCGGTGCAAAGGTGGCGGCCAGTTCCTGCACCACATAGCGCTGCAGGCGGGTCGCGGTGTCGAGGGTCGTGCCGGCGAAGCTTGCGACCAGCACGCCCATGAGCGCGCGCGCCATGACCGGCTCAATGCCGAGAGTCTGGACGAAATTCGCGGAGCCGACCACGAAGGCGGCGATGGCCTCGCCCCCGGTCACCAGCTTCCAGTCCTTGTACACCTCGGTCCAGAGGGCTGCGCCCTGCAGGTCGGGATACTTTTGCCAGCCCATGCCAATGCCGGCGCCGACGGCGAGAATGACCAGGGTGGCCAGGAAACCCTCCAGAAGCATCGAGCCGTAGCCGACGAACTGGGCGTCGCTCTCGCACTTCAGTTGCTTGCTGCTCATGCCCGAGCTGACCAGGCAGTGGAAGCCGCTGATGGCGCCGCAGGCGATGGTGACGAAGAGGAAGGGAAAAATGGGCGGCGCATTGAGGGGGCTGGCATTGAAGGCGGGGGCCGCCATGGCGAGTGCAGTCCCTCCCTCGGCAGGCGTGGCGGTGGCGGCCACCACCAGCCCGATGACAATCAAGCCGAGGCTGGTGACCAGCTGCAGGCTGTTGATGTAGTCGCGCGGCTGCAGCAGCACCCAGACCGGCATGACACTGGCGGCATAGCAGTATGCGAGCAGGACGGCCACCCAGAGCCAGAGTGGCCAGGCCGCGAGGTTCTGGTTGAGCGACTGAATCGCCGCTCCCAAGCCTCCGCCCGTCCAGTCCATGCCGGGGCAACCGGCACCGAGCCAGACGGTGGCATACATCAGGGTGAGGGCGATGGCACTCGGCCAGAGCAAACTCCGACCCTTGCGATGGACCGTGACGCCGATCCAGATGGCGATGGGAATCTGCAGGAAGACCGGCAGGATCGATTCCGGAAACTGCACAAAGACACTGGCGATGACCCAGCCAAAGATGGCCAGCACCACCCAGAGCGCGAACAGCAGCAGCACCAGGAAGAGCAGGCGCACGCGCTTGTTGAGCAGGCGGCCGGCGACTTCACCGACCGTCATGCCGCGGTTGCGCAGGCTGACCACCAGAGTGCCGAAGTCGTGCATGGCACCGATGAAGATCGAGCCGAAGAGCACCCACAGCAGGGCTGGCACCCAGCCCCACATGATGGCCAGAGCGGGGCCAACGATGGGCCCCGTGCCGGCGATGCTGGTGAAGTGATGCCCAAAGACAATGCCCTTCGAGGTCGGCACATAGTCGCAGTCATCGTTCAATTCGACACTTGGCACGGTCGCCTGCGGATCCAGGCGGAAAATCCGGCGTGCCAGCCAGCGGCCGTAGGTGTGATAGGCGATGAGGTAGAGCACGAAGGCCCCGAGGGCGATGTAGAGCGTGGACATGGCGCGATGCAGGTTTACACGCGGCGAAACGGCCTGTCCAGCAGGTGGCGGCGGGGAATTGGGCAAAACCCTCCCGGAAACGCGGTTTCCTGCCAAAAAAAACCGGGGGCTGCGAAGCCCCCGGCTGGAAGAAGGTCGGCTGACGCCTCACTCGTAGCCCGCCTCGCCGTGTTCGGCGAGATCGAGGCCCTGGCTTTCCACCTCGGGATCGGCACGCAGACCAACCAGGGCCTTGACGACAAGCGCGATGACGACCGTGGCGGCCACGCTCCAGACAATGGTCAGGCCGATGGCCTTGAACTGTTCGACCAGCAGGCCGTCTTTCAGGCCGGCCACGACCGAGTTGGCCCGTTCATCGGCAAAAACGCCGGTCAGGATCGCACCGAGGGTGCCGCCGACCCCATGAATGCCAAAGGTGTCGAGGGCGTCGTCGTAGCCGAGCCAGTTCTTCAGGTAGGCGACGGCGAAGTAGGGCACGGCACCGGCCAGCACGCCGATGATCACCGAGGAGGTGGCCGTGACGAAACCAGCCCCCGGGGTGATGACCACCAGGCCGGCGACAATGCCGGAACAGAAACCGAGCACCGAGGGCTTGCCACGCAGAATCCATTCGAGCACGGCCCAGACAAAGCCGGCGGTGGCGGCAGCCAGGGTTGTGGTGGTGAAAGCATTTGCCGCGATGGCGTCGGCCCCGAGCGCAGAGCCGGCGTTGAAGCCATACCAGCCGACCCAGAGCATGCCGGTGCCGACGGAGCAAAGCACCATGCTGTGAGGGGCCATGGGTTCCTTGCCGAAACCCCGGCGCTTGCCGAGAAGGATGCAGAGCACCAGGGCGCTCCAGCCCGAAGTCATGTGAACGACCGTGCCACCGGCGAAGTCGATCGCCTTGATGGCGGCGTCGGGGTTCAGGGGACCGCACATCAGGCCGCTGCCGGCCCAGACCATGTGGGCAAAGGGAAAATAAACCGCGAACATCCAGATCGCCGTGAACAGCAGCACGGAGATGAACTTCATGCGCTCAGCGATGGCGCCGACGATGAGCGCCGGCGTGATGATGGCGAAGGTGAGCTGGAACATCGCCCACATGCTGTCGCTGATCCAGTGGTAGCCGGCGCCGACATTGCCCGGCTCAACCCCGTCGAGAAACTTGTAGGTGAGGTCGCCGATGAAGGCGTTGCCGGCGCCGAAGGAAAGACTGTAACCGCAGGCCCACCACAGGATCGTGACCAGGCCGGCTATGCCCATGCACTGGGCGATCACCGACAGGATGTTCTTGCGACGAACTAGGCCGCCGTAAAAGAGGGCAAGACCCGGCAGGGTCATGAACAGCACCAGCGCCGTGCTGACCATCTGCCAAGCATTGTGACCCGGGCCGGGACCGGCGATCTTGGATTTGCCGGCCTCGGTGACGCGGGCGCCGTTGTTGATGTAGGCCTGGATGTCGGCCAGATCGGCGGCCAGCTCCTCCAGCGTCGGGGTTTTGGCGGCCTCGGCGGCCGGAGCCGGCGCGGCGGATGCCTCCTGGGCGTGAACGGGTCCGCTGCTGAGAACGGCCGAGGCGAGAAGACCGCACGCGAACGTGCGCCAGCGGAACAATGTACGGGTCATTGCGGGATGGTTGGATGGTTGGTGGACCCGTCCGAAGAATCGAAGCAGGGCAGCACAGGCTAGAGCAGGAGCCGTGCCAAATGACAAAAAAGCCCCGGCACCTGGGTGCCGGGGCTCGGGAGCGACGGACTGCGAAACCGTCCGCCGTGATCAGTGATTGCTCTGGAACTGCGGGTAGGCGACGTTGCCGTGTTCGCCGATGTCCAGGCCCTCGGATTCCTCCTCGCGGCTGACACGCAGGCCCATGGTCATTTTCAGGACCAGGAAGAGCACGAAGGCGAAGGCGAAGGCGAAGACACCGTAGGCGACAACCCCCGTGACCTGGCTCATGAGCTGGGCAGTGCCGGCCTTGGCACCGAAGATGCCAACCGCGAGTGTGCCCCAGATGCCGCAGACAAGGTGAACCGAGATCGCGCCAACCGGATCGTCGATCTTGATCTTGTCGAAGAACAGAACCGACATGACCACGAGCACCCCGGCGATGAGACCGATGATGATCGAACTGCCGGCCGTCATCTGGTCGGCACCGGCGGTGATGCCAACCAGGCCCGCAAGGATGCCGTTCAGGGCCATGGAGAGGTCGGGCTTCTTCAGGAAGATGATGGAAATCATGGCGGCGGCGACACCACCGGCAGCAGCGGCAAGCGAGGTGGTGACCAGGGTCAGGGACACCAGGCCGGGATCGGCGGACAAAACCGAGCCGCCATTGAAGCCGAACCAGCCGAGCCAGAGAAGGAAGACACCGATGGTGGCGAGGGGCATGCTGTGACCAAGAATGGGCTTGACCTTGCCGTCCGCGGTGTATTTGCCAAGACGGGGACCCAGCAGCATCACGCCGGCGAGGGCGCCCCAGCCACCGACCGAGTGAACGAGGGTCGAACCCGCGAAGTCATAGAACGGGGTGTCGAGGCGGTTGAGCCAGCCACCGCCCCACTTCCAGCTGCCGGCGATCGGATAGCAGACAGCGACGAAGATCGTCGAGAAGACCAGGAAGGAACCCAGTTTGACGCGCTCGGCAACCGCACCCGAAACAATGGTGGCGGCGGTCGCGGCGAACATGGCCTGGAAAAGGAAATCGGTCCAGTAGGTGTATCCGACGTTGTAGGCCGAAGTGAGGCCAGCCTCATCGGTGGTGATGCCAAAACCGGCAAATTTGTACCAGAACTGGGAGTCCCCGTCCGCAAATCCAGGATACATCAAGTTGAACCCGCACAGGGCGTAGGTCAGCAGGCCGATGCACGGAATCAGGGTGTTCTTGAACAGAATATTGACGGTGTTCTTGGACTGGGTGAGACCCGACTCAACCGTGGCAAAGCCAAGATGCATGATGAAGACCAGCGCAGCCGCAATCATCATCCACAGGTTGTTGGTCGTGAAGAGTTCAACGGAGGGCCCGTCCGCAGCCGGCGGCGCCTCGGCGGCAGGCGCAGCTGTTGCAGCGGCTTCGGCAGCCGCAGGCGCGGCATCCTGGGCGAAGGCGGTTGGTTCGAGCGTCAGCCCCCAAGTCGCCACCGCGACTCCGGCGGCGAGCAGGCATGCAGTCCAATGGTGTCTGGTTGTCAGCATAGTGATTTCTGTTTGAGTTGGTGTTTGGCGGCTACGGGAACCGTTCGGGTATGCGTTAAGCAGGGTGCGTGCCAGATTCGTCGCGGGATTTTTTTTGTGACGAAAAGCCCTGCTGGCCTAACCAGCATTCACTCCAAAAAAAAGGCGCGCCCCCGAAGGGCGCGCCTTGAACCTTTCCAGCCTTCAGGCCAGTTGTTCACGCAGGTAGCGAATGCTCTCGCGCGCGATGTGCTCGGGTCCCGGGCTGTAATCAAACACCTCCACCGAAAGGTAGCCCTCATACTTCACCTCGCGCAGCGCGGCGATGATGGGCTCATACTTCACCTCGCCCATGCCCGGACCCAGCAGGTTCGGGTCGTTGGCATGGAAGTGCACAAACCAATCCCTGCTGGCGCGGATGATGTCCGGAATCGAGGTCGGCTCGTCGCTCATCGCCTTGACGTCGAGGTGCAGCTTGCAGGAGGGATGATCGACGAGTTTGCAGAAGCGGATCGTCTCCTCGGCGGTGTTGAGGAAGTTGGTCTCCTTGCGGCCCAACGGCTCCATGGCGATGACGACGCCGTATTTTCCCGCCTCCTCGGCGACGGCGCGCACCGTGTCGGCGGCGCGCTGGAAGGCGTCCTCATACTTCCACTCCGGCAGGGTGTTCCGCGCCTTCGGGCTGCCCCACACCATGATGCGTCCGCCGGTCATGGCGCAGAAGCGGGCGAGATGGCGGCCGAACTTGGCGGTTTCCACGCGCAACAGGTCATCGGGCGTGGTAACGTGGAACCAGGACGGCTTGGTCAGCAGCCAGTGCAGGCCGAGGATGTCGAGACCGAATGACGAGGCGATCCGGCTCAGCCTCAGGGCATCGGCCTCGGTCAGTTCGCGCGGATCGTTCTTGAGGGTGAACGGCGCGAGCTCAAGGGCGTGATAGCCGGCGGCGGCGGCGTCTTCACAGACCTGTTCAAAGGGGCGGCCGGGGTAGGTTTCGTTGCAGATGGCTAAGCGCATGGCGCGCCAAGACTCTCCGGCAGCCCCGCCGAGTCAACCCGGCTTTTCCCTACCACTCCCCTCGTCCGCCGAAGCGCTCCTTCGCGCGCCGGCCGAACTCAGCTCCCGCGGCGTCAATGCGGTCGAGGATGGCGGCCGCATCCAGCCCGGAGGTGCCGCGTGCGGCGGGAATGACCGTCTCACACTCGTTGGCATCCATGAAGCGGGCCGCCTCCAGCAATCCTGCCTCCTCCGAGGCGGGCACGACCAAAAAACCGTGCTTGTCGGCGTGAATGAGGTCTCCCGGCGCAACCCGCCGGCCAAACACCTCGACCTCGCAGCCCCAGCGCACCGGATGCACGGCGGCATGACCGACACAGAGGCGGCGGGCCAGGGCCTTGAAACCGGCGTCGGTCATCTCGTCGAGGTCGCGGATGGCGCCGTCGACGATCGTGCCAACACAGCCGAGCGCGCGGTGAATGTTGCTGTTCACCTCGCCCCAGAACGAGCCGATGACGCGCGGCTTGTCGAGGTCCTGGACCACCACGACCTTGGGTCCGGGCACCGAGGCGATGTAGCGCCGGTACTCGCTCCAGGCCTGTGGATTCGCCTGCCGGTGCGCGGCATTCGACGGCTCGATGACAACCGTGACCGCATAACCCGCCATCGGCCCCATCTGCGGCATGAAATCCCGGGTTTCCTCGAGATTGAAGGCGTCGGCGCAGGGATCGCGACGGGTGATCTGCTCCCAACCGTTGTAGATGGTGGGTGTGTTCCAGCGCTTGAGTTGGTGAAGTTCGGCTTCGGTCATGCGGCATCAACGCAGTGACGGAACCGGGTTTACTGGTCAAGAATGTTAACCAGTTTGAACTCCTCGATCCAGCCAGAGTGGAACCGCTGATGAGACGCTGATGTCGAAGCCGGAAACCCGGCCAACTGACGTTGGCCGCCATACCACGCCGGACGCTCAGGGTGCCGCGCGCTTCAACACCGCATCGGCGGGTTCGGCCAGGGTTGCCGGCCCCTGCAGCAGGCCCTGCTGCTGCAGGAAAACGTCGGCCGTACGCAGGGTGACCGCACGCCAGGGCTCCTTGTTGAAAAAGCTGTGCGCCTGGTCCTCGGCGATCCACAGCTCGGTCGTCGTGTTGCCGAGTTCACGCAGTTTCTTGTGGGCCGCATCCCAGCCGGGTTTCCAAGTGTCCTTGTTGCCAAAGAAGGCGATGGCCGGCGGCAGGTCCCTTTTCAGGAAACGCAGGACGTCGATCTCGGGGTCCTTGGCGTCGTCGGGGGCAAAGGCGGGATTGAACCAGAGGTAGGCGACGACCGAAGTGTCGATGCCGGCAGGGTCCGCCGGGTCATCGAGACCGGGCTGCAGGGTGGCGAGCGCGCTGATGTGGCCGCCGGCCGAACCGCCACCGGTGATGATGCGCGCCGGATCGACACCGAATTCGGGAGCGTGCTGCTTGAACCAGCGGATCGCGCTCTTCGCGTCGGTGATGCAAACGCGTTTGCGGGTCTCGCCGGCCGGCAGGGCGGCGGCCTCGGCCTTGCTGAGCATGCGATACTCGGCCGTGGCGCAGACCAACCCCCGGCTGGCAAAGTAGGCGCAGGCCGCGCGGAACTGTCCCAGCGATCCGCCGCCCCAGCCGCCTCCATGAAACAGGATCAAGCCCGGCACCTTCGCCTTCGTCGGGTCGTGGTTCGGCGGGAAATACAGTTCCAGCTTCCGCGGCTGGCCGGCGGAGTGTTTGTAGATGCGCGGTTCGCCGGCGGGATCGTCGGCGCCAAGACCCTTGCGGGCGGGTTCCGCGGCCGTGGCAAGGCTGGTCAGGGAGGCAAGGGCAAGAAGGGCAAATCGGCGCATGACAGGAGACAACGACCCCCGCGTGCCGATGTTGCGTTTCCCCGGCTCAAGGACTGCCCACGAGCGGGCGCCAGGCGGCGGCCATGCGACGGCCCATTTCCTCCTGGGCAGCCGTGTCGAAATGGACTCGGTCACCGATGTGGCTGCGCAGGTCGCGGGCGTCGACGCAGGCCGTGCCGGGCACCGCGGAGGGCAGGTCGAGCAGGATCTGATTCATCGCCTTCTGGTCGGCCAACCGGGCGGGATCCTCATTCATCTCACCGATCGTGCAGGCGATGAACGGCAGTTTTGGCTGGCCGAGGTCGGCCCGCAGGTTCTCGACGAGCGCCCGCAGGCGCGCGGCGTGCTGAGGCAGTTCCTGGGGATTCGCATTCGCCTCGCCCTGCAGCCAGAGCACGCCGCGCAGGCGCACCTTGCCTGGCGCACTCGCCATCGCCAGACGGGCGCGGCGCACGGCGTTTTCATACAACTTCGCGCCCTTCTGCCAGAGCAGGATCGAGGAGCCCCCCACCGCGCAGGGAACGAGGCCGACCGCCGTGCCGTCGCCCACCACCTGTTCCGCGAAGGCCAGGCCCGGGCCGACGCCGGCATTGTCATGGCCGGCAAAGGTCTGCGCATCACCGGTCAGGTGCAGGGGGTGCCTCGCGAGATACCAGTGATCGTCACGCAGATGCATCATGAGCAGGCGCGGGTCGCGTTTGGGGGTGTCGGGCATGACGCCCCTGCCCTTCATGTTCGACTGTCCGAGCAGCAGGATGAGGTCGAAGTGTTCCACCCCCTCCGGCAGTTGGGCGGGATCGGCCGCCTGCAGCGGAGGCTGGGTCGGCGGCGGCGTGGCGATCTTGCCCCCGCGCTTGGCAGGGGCGGGTTGCTGGGCCAGCAGCGGCAGGGCGGCGACAAGAAACAGGCAGAGGCGGTGCATCAGGGGGCAACGCCGTCGCAACCGCCGCTGTTGCCGAAAATCACAGGGTCAGGGCAGGCGGCGCAGGCGGATCCGCCGATACTCCATTTGCCCGCGGTCACCTTCCAGCCCGATCGGTCCGGTGGCGGGCACGGCCAGATCCTCGACCAGCAGCTCACCGTTGCAGGTGGCGCGGGCAACACCGCCCTTGACCGTCACCTCGAGTACGTTCCAGTCCTGCGGCCTGTAGTTTTTCAGGTCGTAGTAGGGGCCGGCCAGCGGAAAATCGCGGCATTGCAACTGGGGTTGACGGAGGAAGACCCCGCTGTCGGCATTCGGGGTGGCGCGGAACTCGAGGCGCAGGACGAAATCCCCCTCGAACTCGCGCGTTGTCCAAAGCTGCTGGATGCGGCGTCCCTCGGCCGGCGTGGTGACGACGAGGCGACCGCTGACGACACGATAACGACCATCCGGGCTGACCGTCTGCCCCTCATAGGAGACCGCCTCCTTGACCTCGACAAACACCGGTGCGTCGGGCCGGGGTTTGGCGGGTGCCTTGCGCGGCGGGGTCGGTCGCACGCCCCAGCCGGTGAGGTCGCGACCATTGAACAGGCTTTCAAAACCCTCTTCCGGCGTGAAGGGGTCCGTCTCGGTCTCGAGGAATCCGAGCGTGGCAAAGATCGGGCGCAGGGCCGCCGCCCAGCGGGCATAACCGGCGGGATTCAGGTGCAGCAGGTCCTTGGACCAGGCCGGGGTCATGTCGCCGGTCTGTGCGTCCGCAAACAGGGTCCATGTGTCGAGCACCGTGACGCGGGAGTCCCCCTTGACCGTCGCCTCATACAGGGCATTGACCTGTTCGATGGTGGTGCGCGGACGGCTCTTGGTCGTCGAACTCGGGAACATCCGGCAGAGCACGATCGGCACCTTTGGCAGACGGCCCTGGATCGAGGCGAGGATTTTCTGGAAGTTGCGACCGATTGCCGCCGGCTCAATGCCGACCTCGATGTCATTTGTTCCCATCAGCAGGACGATGGCGGACGGATTCAGCGCCAGCACGTCCTCTTCCAGGCGGATGAGCATGCCGCGCGTCGTGTCGCCACCGATGCCGCGGTTGGCGAGTTTCATGCCGGGGAAGAGGCCCTTGAAGTCGGCGCCCCAGCCCTGGGTGATGGAATCCCCCAGAAAGACAACCGCTCCCTGGTCTTTTGCCACCTCATCCGCCCAGCGGCTGCGCGCCTCCTGCCAGCGTTTGACATAGGCCTCATACCGACGCAGCGCGCCCTCTCCGGGCAGGCCGCTCTCATCGACGGGCAGGGCCTTGTCAGACTTCAGCACAACGCCGGCCTGCTGGGCGGCGAGCGGGGCGGCAGTGAGGGCAAGAAGGCAAAGGAGGAATCGGGCGCGCATGGTGGAAAGAACGGAACGCCGAAACACCGTCGCCCTTGCGCGGATTCACGCCATCGTCGGTGTGGCGATCCCGTTTCGGCTGCAAGTCGAAGCGTCACGGTGGCGTTGGCTCCGTTCCAACCTCATGCGCTTTTCCCTGATCCTGCTTCCCGTCCTCTCCGGCCTTCTTTCCGCCCAGGTGGCCCCCTATGACCAGGCACCGTCGGTCAAGCCGCCCTATCACCGCGTCCGCTACGAGGCCGCGACCGCGCCCGGCGGCCTGATTTTCCCGGTGCAGTACACCGTTTGGGTTCCTCCCGGCGTGACCACGCTGCGCGGGGTCATCGTCCATCAGCACGGCTGTGGCGAGGGCTCCTGCAAGTCCGGCCAGACCGGCGCCTTCGACCTGCATTGGCAGGCGCTGGCCAGGAAGCACGGCTGCGCCCTGCTGGCCCCCTCCTACGAGCAGCCCGACAAGGCCGACTGCCAGATGTGGTGCGACCCGCGCAACGGCTCCGGCGCGGCTTTCCAAAAAGCCCTGGCCGACCTCGGCGCTCAGTGTGGACATCCCGAACTCGCCACCGTGCCCTGGGCGCTGTGGGGCCACAGCGGCGGCGGCCACTGGGCCGGCGGCATGACCCTGCTGCATCCTGAGCGAGTCGCCGCCGCCTGGTTGCGTTCCGGCGTTCCCCTGCTCGAAGCCAACCCGGAGCGCAGCACGATCAAGCCGCACGTCATTCCCGAGGCCGCGCTCGGCGTGCCGGTGATGTGCAACCCCGGCACCAAGGAGGGGGTCACCCTCAAGGAAGGCCGCTTTGCCGGCGTATGGCCGGCCAACGAAACCTTTTTCAAGGCGATGCGCGGCCGCGGCGCCCTCATCGCGGTCGCGGTCGATCCCCTGACCAGCCATGAATGTGGCAACCAGCGCTACCTCGCCATTCCCTGGCTCGACGCCTGTCTGAGCGCACGCCTGCCGGCCAAGCCGGGCGAAGCCCTGCAACCCATGCCGCTCGGCGACGCCTGGATGGCACCGCTGCTGGCCACTGAAGCCGTCCCACTCACCCGCCTCGACGGCGACCCACGATCGGCGATCTGGCTGCCCAATGAGGCCATTGCCAAACAATGGATGCAGTATGTCAAGGACACCCAGGTGGCCGACACCACTCCGCCGCCGGCACCGACGAACCTGCAGGTCAGGGGCAACGTGCTGACCTGGCAGGCCGAGGCCGACCTGGAGAGCGGCCTTGGCCACTTCCTCATCGAGCGCGACGGCAAGCCCCTCGCCACCGTGCCCGAGCAGCCGAAGAACCCGTTTGGTCGTCCCATCTTCCAGGGCCTGCAATACAGCGACACACCCGCCGCACCGCTGGTTGCAATGACTTACACCGACGCCACCGCCGAGCCCGGCAAAAAGCACAGCTACCGCGTCATCGCCGTGAACACTGTTGGAAAGTCATCCAAATAAGTTGTTCCACGCAGACCTCA
>JAUREI010000064.1 GCA_030827515.1 Prosthecobacter sp.
CGCCGCGATGTCGAGCCGGAAAGGCTGGTTCGCAGCGACAGAGGCGAGTGTCAGAATCAGCGAGCCCGCCCGCACTTCCCAGCTCGCTCCTTCGCCGCCCTCGCACGCGGCGAGGAAAAGCTCGCCCGTCTTCGGCAGGCGTACGATCACGCCGGACTCCATCGGCTCCAGTTCGGCACCCGGCACATGCAGCACGGCTAGCGCGAGTCCTGCGGCCTTTTGATCCATCTGAAACGTGCGGGTGAAAACTGGCCACTGCTCCACTCGCTCAAAGCCCGGCAGCTCCAGCACATCCACCGCGCCCACGGAGTAGTTCAGCACCACCTGCCTGCCGTGAACATAGATGCCCTTGTGATGCGCCCACTGCCGCGGCAAAGGCCCGCGTTTGCCCTCGCGCGGGTCAATGAACCGCCCCTCATGCGCCCAGCCGGGCAGAGCCGCCGTGCTGAAGACCGGCGCGCCCACCACACGCGGCAGCGGTGCATTGAATCGCGGCACCTTCAGCCCGAATCGCTGCCCATCCGTCACCCAACCCAGCGACATGCGCACCAGCTCCGTGTCATAGCAAAGATAGCCACCACCCTTGCCGAGCCTAATGACGACACCCTTGTGGGCAATGACATCCTCCTCGCTGCGCCAACGAATGCAGCCCGAGTAAAATGGCCCGCGCTTCTTCTCCGTCGAATCCACTTCCGGCGGTGCCTCGATGGCATGACTGAACGAGGCAAGTGCAAGTAGGCTGAGGATGAATAAGAGTTTCATTCGATCCCAAAATGGGGAGTTGTCATGTGCCGGCCATCAACGGTTGGCAATGCAATTACTTTCACTCTTGCGGCCCCCACCTGCCACGGGTCACCTTGCCTATTCATTTGACCGGACTCTGCAACCGTGTCCGAAATCGCCTAATCAGGAATCCTCGCACCCCACGGCACCTGCCAATCAGACGCACATCCCCTCATTTTGACTCAGGCTTCAGGGTCTATGAAGGGTCTTTTCTTGCGCGGCAAATTTTGGTGGGTTCGGTTCACGCCAATCCCTGGGGCTCCCCTGAAACGAATTGCTCTTGGAACTTACTTCATGGCGGTGGCGATTGTCAGGACTCGGGAAATCATTGAGCGTGCCGAACAGGGGGCTCGCGAAAAGGCTGACTCATGCGAGGTGGAGGCCCTGAACTACTTGGAGGCGATCAAGAAGATCAGGCTGTGGCATAAGGTCGGACCACAGGATGAGCATCGAGGGCTTTGGCCGTTTGATCGAACCAATCAGGTTGATTGATGAGCACGTCGGCATCCACCGAGGCCAAGGCATCGAACTCGTGATGCACAGGGTCCGCAGCCAGTTCAGAAGGCACTCCTTCTGCGCAGCCTCACTTCATGCTGATGGCGCCACTTCTCTGCCTTACGACCCCGCGCCGGACTCCGCCTTGTTTGGCTCCGTCTACTGGGTTCCTGAAGCCCCTGCCTGAAGTCCCGCTGCGCCAGATGCCCCCAGAAGCCAGCCCTGGTTCAGATGGACACCGCCTGCAGTCGGGACACGAGACGCGTGCAGCCAACCGCTTCAGTCATCAAGGTCCCGCTTCCGGGCCATGGCATGGTGCAGCACTTCCGCCAGGCTGGCCATGCTGAACGGCTTGGCCAGCAGGTGGACGCCGCCAATCTCACGCAACTTTGCCAATCGCTCCTCATCTTGAAGTCCTGACATCGCGACGATCGGCAAATCGGGTGTCATTCGCCGCAGGATGCGGGACAGGGCGACACCGTCCATGACGGGCATGTTGATGTCCGTGATGACCAGTTTGATCTCCTCGCTGTACTGGCCGAGCTGAATGAGGGCCTCCGCACCATCGGCGGCGGCAATCGACTCAAACCCCAGACGGGTCAGCAGGGTGGATAGCGTTTCGCGGATGATAGCCTCGTCATCAACGATGAGCAAAAACTCGCCACTGCCAAGCAGACCGGTGCCGGCTGGAGTCTCGGGTTCGGAAGGCACCTCACTTGCGGCAGGCAGATAAACTTCAAGCGAACTGCCACGTCCGTCCTCACTGTGGACACGAATGAAACCACCGTAGGATTTGACAATGCCCATCACGGTGGAAAGACCCAGACCCGTACCCTTTTCCGGGGCCTTGGTGGTGAAAAAGGGATCGAAGATGCGGTCGATGATGTCGGCCGGAATGCCACTGCCAGTATCACGAACGACAAGCTGCAGGTAGCGCCCGGGCTGCGCCTCAGGGACGAAGGCGACGAACGCGGCGTCAACCTCGGACGTGTGCGCCTCAATCACCAGCCTGCCGCCGCCGGCCATGGCATCGCGAGCATTGACGCAGAGGTTGAGCAGCACTTGATGGAGGTGGGTGACATCCCCGAGCACCGTCGGCAGCTCGTCATCAAACTTGGTTTCGACCTTGATCGACTTGTCAAAGCTGCCACGAATGAACTTGACGATGCTTTCGAGCTGCTGTCGCACCTCGATGAGCACGCGCTCACCCTCGGCGCCCTTGGCGAAAGTGAGCAGCTGTCGAACTAGATCAGCCCCGCGTTTGGCGGACTGCTCGATGACGTCGACATGCCGGCTCCCATGCCCCGGACAGTCGATTCGGAGCAGGTCCACGCACATGAGCAGCGGACTCAGCGTGTTGTTGAGGTCGTGGGCGACACCGCCGGCGAGAGTTCCCAGGCTTTCCAGACGCTGGGCGTGGCGCTCGCGATTTTCTCGGGCGAGCCGCTCGCTGAGGTCGCGCAAGGCGATCAAGCGGCGTCCGTCCTCGTGACTGAGCAGACTGACGCTGATCTCCACGGGCAGCGTGCTGCCGTCCTTGCGCCGCGCCAGGATGCCGCCCCCGGGCACAGTCACCGGCTGCCCCTCACGGCAGGCCTCGAGCAGATTTTGGCAAACCGCGCCGCCAGGCACGATCTTCTGCAACGACTGGCCGACCAGATCCGAGCGAGCGTAACCGAAGACCTGCTCAAGTTGGCGGTTGACCCTCAGGATGCCACCTTCGGCATCGACCATCAGAGTGGCATCTGGCGCAAATTCAAAAAGGTTCTGGAACTCCAGCTGACTCTGCTCGACTTGGCGCTGGGATTCTTTGATGGAAGTGATGTTTTCATGGGCGACCACCACCCGCACCGGGCCTTCGCCAGGGAATCGAGTGACGCGGGTAAGGAACCACTGCTCCCCCTCCGAATAGCGACAGTGTAATTCAAAAACCTGCGACTCGTGTTTGCCTTGGATGACCTCCCTCAAGGTGGAGGCCAGTTGCGCGGCGGACTCGACGCCCTGGCTGGCCGCCTCGTCATAGCAGCGCAGGTAATCGGAGCCGGTCTCGAGAGATTCCTGCGGCAGGCCGATCTTCTGGGCGAACTGCCGCCAAGCCACGTTTGAGGCAACCAGCCGGCCATCGCCCCCAATCACGGCAATGTGCGAGGACAAGGCATCAATCGAGGCGCGCAGAAAGCGCTCGTTCTCGACGAGCTGCGCCGTGCGCTCGAGCACCAACCGTTCCAGTCGAATGTTGTGGTCGCGCAAGGCGAGCTCGGCCTGCTTCTGGACCGTGATATCGCGCACGGTGGCAATGATGAAGGGCTGTCCGTCAAGCTCGAGGCGATCAAGCAGCAGGGTTGCGGGAAAGGTCGATCCGTCTCGGCGCTGGAACTCCCACTCCAAAAAGCGTGACCCCTCGTCGAGAGCTTCGCCGACGAGCGCGCCCAAGCGGACGGTCGACTCCGAACCGTCGGGTTGCCAGTGGGGCGAGAGATCGAGCAGCCCAATATGTCGCCATGCTTCTCCCTTGGCGATCTGGAACAGCTCCACCATGGCCGGGTTGATCGAGGTGAAATGCCACTCCGGCGGATGAAAAATCATCATCGCATCACGGCTACCCTCATAGAGCAGGCGATGGCGCTTCTCGCTTTCCTTGAGGGCCGCCTCCACCTTCTGACGGGCAATGCGGTTGCGGCGGGCAAGGATCAGGTTGCCGTAAGTCAACAGCAGAGGTTCAATCTCCTCGATCAACTTATTGCTGTAGCCGCCCTTGCGATTGGCAATTCCGATCATGCCAACCAGTTGGCCGCCAACCTTAATCGGCGCTCCCATAAAGGCGTCCAGAGGGGGATGCCCGGGTGGCAACCCGCCGCGCCGCGGATCAATGGCAGGGGCATTGGAGATGACCGGCTCGCCGGTCGTCATCACCTTGCCGAACAAAGTTTTGAGATTGCGGAATTCCAGGCCGCGGTCGGGATGGTTGTATTTATCGTAGAGATGCCGCGTCTCCTCGTTCCAGGCGATATTGGTGAGGGCATGCGATTTCAGGTAGGGCTGACCCTCCGCATCATAGAGCACTTCGCCGATGAACCCGTATTCACTCTCGGCGTATTTCAAGAGCACGGCCAGGATGTCCTCGAAGGCCTTGCTTGTATCGGGATGAGAGATGAACTCGTCCTGCACCTCACGCAGTTCAGCCAGCATATTGCGCTGGCGCACGATGGTTTGCCGCTGGCGCTCCTCAAACTGCTTGCGTTCGGTGAGGTCACGTGCAACACCAACATAACCGTTGATGATGCCATCGGCGCCGTGCATGACACTGACCGACAGCAGTACTGGCAGTCGACTGGCGTCCTTTCGAATGTAGGTCCACTCACGAGTCTCGCTGGAGCTTTCACGGGGCACCGAGGTGAAAACCTCAAGGCCCGGCTCGACCGGTCTTCCCATTTCCTCCTCGAGTTGCGCGGCTCGCACTGCGACCTCGTCGGGATCGTGAAAGATGACTGGTGAAATTTGGCCCACCACCTCATCGGCTCGGTAACCGAGCATATGTTCGGCCTCTGGGTTGAAATGAGTGATAATACCGTCCAAACCGACAGTGATGAAGGCGGACGAAGCATTGTGCAGGATGGCCCTCTGAAAAACGGCTTCCTGTGCCAGGCGACGATTTGCAACACGGAGATCGAACAGTGAAATGACTTGTTTGGCCAGGCAGGTCAAGACCTCAATCTGCTGCGGTTTAAGCCGTCTGGGCTCGTGGTCAATTACACAAAGCGTTCCAAGACGCTGCCCTTGCGGCGTCGTCAGCGGCGCACCTGCGTAAAATCGAATTTTAGGTTGTCCTGTAACGAGGGGATTGTCGCAAAATCGTGGATCGAGGCTTGCGTCTTCAACCACCATGACCTCATCACTCTGGATGGTGTGCGTACAAAACGAAACTTCTCGAGTTGTTTCCGTAGCCTCGAGGCCGATCCGGCTTTTAAACCACTGACGGTGCTCATCTATTAGAGAGATCAGCGCGATGGGAACATCAAACAAACGCGCCGCCAGCTGGGTTAACTCGTCCAAGAGCTCATCGGCCGGTGTATCCAAAACATCATATCTGAGCAACGCTTTCAAGCGTGCAACTTCGGCGCCATCTGAAGGCAAACTGTCGGACGAACTCAATGCTTGATGTTTTGGAAGATGGTCACGCATCGTTTATACGAAGGCAGCAGCCATTCAATCCATATTTTCAAATAACAAATATGTCTCATAGTATCGCAATCCATGCCTACGATCCTGTTGCGAAGTGCCCTCTTGACGCATCCGCTCGGCGGCGGACCTTGATTCTTTTAAGGTGGATTGAACAGTCTAAGTCGATCAACAAGACACCTGATAAACTAGCAACGCACCTCAGTTCAGCTTCCAAAGCCGCTTGTCGCTTCGCACATAAACGGCCCCGCCACTCAGCGCCGGCGTGCTCAGAATGGTGTCCTTGAGGGCGACCGTCTGGACGATCTCGCCCTCCTTGGCACGCGTGTCGACAACCTGCAGGTCGCCGCGCTCGCTGGCAATGTAAACGTAGTGACCGGCGCCGACCGGCGAGCCGCTGAACGGGCCCTTGAGGCGCAGTTTCCAGGCTTCATCGCCATTGGCGGGCGAGGCCTTGATGAGGATGCCGGCACCGTTGAGAACGAAGAGCGCGTCATCCAGCACGAGCGGGCTGCCGGTGCCCGGCTTGAGGCCCTCGGCCCGCCAGAGCTGCGACGCGGCACCCTTCTCGGGGCGAAGGGCGGTCAGGCCGTTGGACGGCACGTAAATGGCATCCCCCGCCACGGCTGAACTTGGAATCGTGGCGGCACCGTCGGTGTAGTCCCAAAGGACCTCGCCGGTCTGCGGGTCGATGCCGGTCAGGCCCTTGCTCGACTGCAGGGCCACCGCGCCCTGCCAGACCACGGCACTGGTCCAGTTGGCGGCCTTCGGGCGCTCCTGTTTCCAGCGGTTGAGGCCGTTGGTGACGTCGAGGCCGACGGCGATCGATTCGCTGTCGTTCTCACTCTGCACGACCAGTGTGTCCCCGGCCAGCACGGGCGAGGAGGCCATGCCGAGGCTGTTGCTGGCATTGGCGTAATCGAAGGTCAGGCCGCGCAGCCAGAGCAGGTTGCCGTCGTGGTCCAGGGCAAAAAGGTCGTTGCTGGAAAACAGGGCGAACACCCGCTTCGAATCGCCGCACATCGTCGGCGCAGCCACACTCGTCTTGTTGTGGGCCATCGTGCGTCCCGTTGCCTTAAAGACGCGCTCCCAGAGCACCTTGCCGTCGCCGGCATCAAAGCAGAAGACATGGAGATTCGACTGATCGGGGCCGCTCGAGCAGGTGAGGAAGACCTTGCCGCCCAGAACGATTGGGCTGCTCAGGCCTCGACCCGGCAATTCAAGCTCCCAGGCCACGGCGATTTTGGGACCAGGTGCCGGATCGGCGGAAACGGCGGAACCATTCGGCCCGCGGAACTGCGGCCAGTCGGCGGCAGGCGCGAACGAAAAAACGAGGAGCGGGAGCGCGGCGCGGACAAACCAGGAGTGCATGCACCCATGTTTCAGGGCGCTGGCACGGCTGTCAAGGACGGCGGCAGGGATCAGCGGCGCAGGCTGGCTGGCAGGCTCTTCTCGAGGGCGGCGACGATGCGGGCATGCACGGCATCCACTTCGGAGGTTTCCAGGGTCCGGTCGGCAGCGCGGTAGGTCAGCGTCCAGGCGGTCGATTTGCGGTCGGCGGCAATCTTGGCACCGGTGGCATCGACGAAGACGTCGAAAAGCGCGGCGCCGGCCAGCAACGGCTCCTTCAGACCGGCGAAGAAGGCCTCCACCCTGGCGTTCGGCAGGTCCAGCGGCAACTCGAAGGCGACATCGCGGGTCACCGAGGGGAAGCGCGGCAGGTCCTCAAACTTGGCCGGGCCACCGGCGCCCTGGCGCAGGGCACTGAGCAGCAACTCGGCGACATAGACCGGATGTCGGGCATCAAGGGTGCGGGAACGCGCCGGATGCACTTGGGCAATCCAGCCCAGCACGCGATTGCCGGCACGCAGTTCATGGCGCAGCAGGAAGGCGTCGCTGTCATTCTGGCGGCGCAGTTCAAGGGCGGCGACACCGGGCAGCGCCTCCACCAGGCCGCGCAGGTCAAACGCATCCACCGCGCGCTGCTGTTTTTCATGCCAGGACTCTCCCGTGGCCGGGCCGGACAGCAGCAGGGCCAGCCTCTCCTCCTCGCGCACCTGACCGTTGGGCATCTTCAGGAACACCCGGCCGGCCTCGAAGAAACGCAGTCGCTGGGCTCCCTGACGAATGTTGAGAGCCGCCGTGGCCAGCAGCCCCGGAACCAGGCTGGGGCGCAGATGGGTGTGATCCTCGCTGAGAGGATTCTTCAGGGCGGCGGCGGTGGCCACCGGGTCACCCGCGCCGAGGCCGGCATCAAGCTGGTTGGCTGCGATCAGCCTCAGGGTCTGCGCCTCCTGCAGGCCGCGCGCGGCCAGGGCCTGGCGCAACTGCATGCCGTGATCATACTGGCGGTCGGTGGCGTCGCCCTGAGCCATGACGGCGGCAAACTTCGCCGGCACGCGATCCAGGCCGACCACGCGGGCAACTTCCTCCACCAGATCGACGCCACGCTGCAAATCCAGCCGGTAGCCGGGCACACGCCAGCAGCTCTTGCCGTGACCGGCCGCCGTTTTCTCCAGGCCCAGTTTTTCGAGGATGGCGTGCGCCTCGTCGATGGTGAGCGCCGGCATGCCGAGCAGGCGCAGGGCGCGGGCCTCCTCGAGTTCAACCTCGCCGGTGAGCGCAGGGGCCGCGCCGGCCACCCGCAGTTCCTCATCCGCCTTGCCACCGGCAAGGGTGAGGATGAGCTGAACCGCGAGGTCCGAGGCGCCACGAACCTGCAGCGGATCCACCCCACGCTCAAAGCGGTAGCTCGAATCCGAACTCAGGCCCAGGCGGCGTGCGCCGCGACGGACCACCTGCGGTGTGAAATAGGCCGCTTCAAGCAGCAGATCGGTGGTCGACTCCGTGACCCCCGTTTCGAGCCCGCCCATGACGCCGGCAACGGCGACCGGCCGCTTCGCGTCGGCAATGACCAGGTCCTCGGCGACGAGCGTCCGCTCGGCCTCGTCGAGCGTGCGCAGGGTTTCGCCTTCGGCGGCCCGGCGAACGACGATGCCGCCGTCGAGTTTGGCGAGGTCGAAGGCATGCAGCGGCTGCCCCATCTCGAGCAGCACGAAGTTGGTGATGTCGACGATGTTGTTGATCGGGCGCAGGCCGACGCTTTCCAGACGCGCCTTCAGCCAGTCGGGGCTCGGCCCGACCTTGACACCGCGAATGCGGCGGGCGGTGTAAAAGGGGCAGTCCTCGGGTGCTTCCAGGCGGACTTCGTCGGCCGTCGCCTCCCGAATCGCGGTCGCCGAGGCGGCGTGGTCACGCGCGCCCTTGAGGGGCAGGCCGGTGAGCGCCGCCAGTTCGCGGGCCAGTCCCAGATGGCTGAGCAGATCGGAACGGTTGGGCGTGATCTCGAGATCGAAAACCGTGTCGCTGCCGACGATCTCGGCAAGCGACCGGCCGATTTCCAGGCCGGCATCAAGGATCCACAGGCCGCCGGTGTCCTCGCCGAGGCCAAGTTCCTTGGGCGAACACATCATGCCGCCGGAAACGACGCCGCGCAGCTTGCCTTCCTTGATCTCAAAGCCGCCCGGCAACAGGGCGCCCGGCAGCGCCAGAGGCACCTTGTCGCCGGCCTTGAAGTTCTTCGCGCCGCAGACGATCTGGCGCAGGGCTCCGCTGCCGTCGTCCACCTGACAGACACTGAGCTTGTCGGCATTCGGATGCGGTTCGAAGGAGTCGATGCGGGCGACCACGACCTTGTCGGTGGCCAGGCCGCGCTCCTCAATGCCCTCGACTTCGATGCCGGCAAAAGTGAGAAGGTCGGAGAGCTGGGCGGTCGAGTGGGAACCCAGGTCAAGATGGGTGCTGAGCCAGGAGAGGGAGACTTGCATGAGAAGAACCGGCGAAAATCAGGAAACCAGAGAGGGTCGGAGCTTCAGGCGAACTGGCGCAGGAAGCGGGAGTCGTTGTCGATGAGGTGACGGATGTCGGTGATGCCATGCAGGATCATGGCCAGACGGTCGAGACCCATGCCGAAGGCAAAGCCGGTCACGGTCTCCGGGTCGAACAGCAGGTCGCCGCGGGTCTTGCTGACCGAGGCGAAGACGGCGGGATCCACCATGCCGCAGCCGGCGATCTCGATCCAGCGATCCTCGCGCCCCTTGGCTTCAAGCTTCACATCGATCTCGAAGCTCGGCTCGGTGAAGGGAAAGAAATGCGGACGGAAGCGCACCGCGGTCTTCGGTCCGAAGACTTCGCGGAAGAAGAACTCAAGCGTGCCCTTGAGGTCGGCGAGACTGACGTCGTGGTCGACATAAAGGGCCTCAATCTGGTTGAAGACGCTCAGGTGGGTGGCGTCGATCTCGTCGCGCCGGTAGGCGGCGCCGGGGGCGATGATGCGCACCGGCAGTTCCTTCACCGTCTCCAGGGTGCGGATCTGCACACTGGAAGTGTGGGTGCGCAAGAGCCGGCCGTCGGGCAGGTAGAACGTGTCGCTCTCGTTGCGCGCCGGATGGTCGGCCGGGGTGTTGAGGGCGTCAAAGCAGTGCCACTCGGTCTCGATCTCCGGACCGTCGGCCAGGGTGAATCCCATGCGGCGCAGCGTGCGCACCGCCAGGTCGCGAATCTGGGTGAGCGGATGCAGGCTGCCGCGGTCGGCCGGGCGGCCCGGCAGGGTCAGGTCGACACCGGCCACGGAGGCCGCGTCCTTGGCGGCCTGCAGCGCGCCGAGATGCACCTCGAGGCCGGAGGTGATCGCCTCGCGCACCTCGTTGAGTTTAGCGCCGACGTCCTTTTTCTGCTCGGGCGGCACCTCGCGCATGCGTGCACTCAGCGCGGTCAGTCTACCCTTTTTGCCGAGGTAGTCGATGCGGAAGGCCTCCAGCGAGGCTTCATCATGCAGGGCGCCGAGCGCCGCGAGGGCTTCGGTCTTCAGGGAGTCGAGTTCGGAAAGCATGGTCGGATGCCGGAGGCCCGGCGGCGAAAGGGGAGCCGCGACGATGCCCCAGATCGGGGGACGCGCAAGTTTGGGCTCGAATCGCGGAAAGTCGGGCCCGGCCGGACCGTAGTTGCCTGCCACCATGATTCGCTTCTGCACCGTCCTCGCGGCTCTCCTGCTGGCCGCTCTCCCCGCCGCCCGCGCCCAGAACATCCGCGCCGGCATCATCGGCCTCGACACCTCGCACGTGCTTGCCTTCACCAAAACGCTCAACACCCAGCCCCAGAAACCGGAAGTGATGGGCGTGCGCATGGTCGCCGCCTACCCGCAGGGCTCCAAAGACATTGAATCCAGCCTGAAGCGCGTGCCCGAATACACCGAAAAGGTCAAGGAACTGGGCGTGCAGATCGTCGGCAGCATCGACGAGCTTCTCGACCTCGTCGACGTGGTCTTCCTGGAGACCAACGACGGCCGTCCTCACCTCGAACAACTGCGCCCCTGCCTGGCGGCCGGCAAGCCGGTCTTCATCGACAAACCCGTTGCCGGCAGCCTGAAGGACGCCATCGCCATTTACAAGGAGGCCAAGGCCGCCGGCGTGCCGGTGTTTTCCTCCTCCTCGCTGCGATTTGGCAAGGGCAGCCAGGCCGTGCGCGCCGGCTCCATCGGCCGCGTCCTCGAAGCCCAAACCCAGAGCCCCGCCTCGCTGGAACCCAACCATCCCGACCTCTTCTGGTATGGCATCCACGGCGTCGAAAGTCTTTTCACCGTCATGGGCACCGGCTGCGTGTCGGTGAAGCGCGACAGCACCGAGGACGGCAAGATCCGCGTCACCGGCACCTGGGAGGGCGGCCGCAAGGGGGTCTTCACCGAGGGCAAGGGCTACGGCGGCAAGGCCATCGGGGACAACGGCGAGGCTTCCGTCGGCAGCTACGACGGCTATGACCCCCTGCTCTTCTCCGCCGTGCATTTTTTCCGCACCGGCGTCGCACCGGTCAGCCCCGAGGAAACCCTTGAAATCTACGCCTTCATGGAGGCGGCCGACGAGAGCAAGCGCCGTGGCGGCGCCGAGGTCACCCTCAAGGAAGTCATGGCCAAGGCCGGCGCCGACTGAGGGCGCGATAACGCCACCGGTGCACGTTTTTGTGTGCACAATAGTTTTCAACAGATGCACGGGAGCGGCGTCTGTAGCCACTGCCTGCGACGTTGTTTAAACCAAGAACCCACCATGAAACCCACCCATCTTCTGTCTTCCCTGCTCGCCGCCGCCGCGCTGGTGGCCGGCCCCGCCGCCGCCCAGGACCAACCCAAACCGGCCAAGATCTCCGCGGCCGACTTCCAGGGCCGCCTCACCCGCGATGAAGCCCCCCTGCCAGAAGGCGGGCAACTCAAGATGAGCTACGCCGGCGTGGTCGACAAAATCCTGCCGAGCGTGGTCACGATCTTCTCCAAAGGCAGCGGCCAGTCCGAGGTGCCAGACGTCGAGGACATCCCGCCGCAGCTGCGCCCGTTCTTTTACCACTTCTTTGGCGTGCCTCCCGGTGAGGAGGACGAGGCACCACGCGGCCGCCGCGGCGCCCCCCGCCAGGCCCCGCCGCGCGAGGCTCCCCAGCAGCGCGGGGTCGGCTCCGGCTTCATTGTCACCGCCGACGGCTACATCATCACCAACAACCACGTCGTCGCCGACGCCGATGAAATCGACGTCGCGGTCGAAATCAACGGCACGGCGAAAAACTACCCCGCCACCGTCATCGGCACCGACCCGCTCACCGACGTCGCCCTGATCAAGATCGAGGCCACCGGCCTGCCAACCGCCGTCATCGCCGACAGCGACAAGCTGCGCGTGGGTGACATCGTTCTGGCCGCCGGAGCACCGATGGAACTGAACCGCTCGGTCACCCAGGGCATCGTCAGCGCCCTTGGCCGCACCGGCCTCGGCATCGTCGGCAACGCCCGCATGGCCGGCTATGAGGATTTCATTCAGACCGACGCCTCCATCAACCCGGGCAACTCCGGCGGCCCGCTGGTCGACTCGCTCGGCCGCGTCGTCGGTATCAACACCGCCATCCTTTCGCGCACCGGCGGCAACATTGGCATCGGCTTCGCCATTCCGATGAACATGGCCCTCAAGGTCGTCGGCGACCTCATCGAGGGCGGCGCCGTCCAGCGCGGCTACCTGGGTGTGCTGATCGGTGACCTGGACGAGGAAAAGGCCGGACTGCTCGGCCTCAAGGAACAGGGCGGCGCCCTCATCACCAAGGTCGGCGCCGAGTCGCCCGCCGAAAAAGCCGGCCTCGAAGTCGGCGACGTCGTCATCGGCGTCAACGGTCAGCGCATCGACACCAGCGCCAAGCTGCGCCTGATCGTCAGCGGCCAGAAACCCGGCAGCACGGTCGGCCTCGATGTCCTGCGCGACGGCAAGCAGCTGGCGCTGAAGGCGGTGCTTGAAGAACTGCCCCAGGAAGTCTTTGCCCAGAGCGGGCGCGGTGACAGCCTGCCACGTGGCGGCGGTCGCCAAGCCCCCGAAGTCTCCGAACTGGTCGCCGGCGTCACGGTGCAGAACCTCAATCCGGCCACCCGCCAGCGCTACGACGTGCCGGCCGACATCACCGGTGTCATCGTCACCCAACTCGATCCCGACAGCCGCGCTGCCGCCATGGGCCTCGAGGAGGGCGACGTCGTCCAGCAGGTCAACCGCAAGCCGGTCGCCAGCGTGGGTGAAGCCGTGGAACTGGCCAAGAGCAACGCCAAGACCGTGCTGCTGCGAGTCTACCGCAAGGGCGACACCATGCTCTTCATGGTCAACCAGAGCTGAAGCGGCCCAACCGGGCGGGCTCGTTGCCCCGGGGATGGCAGATCTCGGATTTGCGGAAATCCGAGATCCTTTCCGCCCCTGAGGACGACACCTACCTGGGAAGCCCCAAAATCGCATTTCGCGCTGGAATTGCCCGCTCGCCGGCTTAAATAATTCCTTGCAGCCGCGTTTCGACGCGGCTTTCGGCTCTTTTCCAACCCCGCATGCCCCGCACCTCCAAACCCGTCTGCGACCCCGTCGAATCCGTCATTGCGGACATCCGCGCCGGCCGCATGGTCATCGTTACCGACGACGAGGACCGCGAAAACGAAGGCGACCTCATCTGTGCGGCCGAGAAGATCACCCCGGAGATGGTGACCTTCATGGTCCGCGAAGGCGGTGGCATGCTCTGTGTGCCGGTGTCGCTCGACATCGCCCACCAGCTCGGCCTGGAAAGCATGGTGCCCGAGAACCGCGAGGCCTTCCGCACCGATTTCACCGTCACCGTCGACGCCGCCAAGGGCATCACCACCGGCATCAGCGCCGCCGACCGCGCGCGCACGATCCGCCTGCTGGCCGACCCCAAAAGCGGCGCGGGCGACTTTGTTCAACCCGGCCACATCAACCCGCTGGTCGCCAAACCCGGGGGAATCCTGCGCCGCGCCGGCCATACCGAGGCCGCCACCGACCTCTGCCGCCTCGCCGGCCTGCGCGAGGCCGGGGTCCTGATCGAGATCATGAATCCGGACGGCACCATGGCGCGCCTGCCGGACCTGCGGAAGTTTGCCCGCAAGCACGGCCTCAAAATTGGCAGCATCGCCGACCTCATCGCCCACCGCCGGCGCAGCGAGAAGCTGGTCGAAAAAATCGAGGACGTCGACATGCCGACCGATTTCGGCACCTTTCGCCTGCACCTCTACAAGAGCCTCCTCGATGGCGTCCACCACGTTGCCCTGGTCATGGGCAAGATCGACCCGGAAACGCCGACCCTGGTCCGTGTCCACAGCGAGTGCCTGACCGGCGACGTCTTTGCCTCGCGCCGCTGCGACTGCGGCAGCCAGCTTCATGCCGCCATGCGCGGCGTCGCGGAGGCCGGCAGTGGTGTCATCATTTACATGCGCGGTCATGAGGGCCGCGGCATCGGCCTGCACGGAAAAATCCTCGCCTACAAGCTGCAGGAACAGGGTCTCGACACCGTCGAGGCCAACCTCAAGCTCGGCTTCCCCATGGACCTGCGCGACTACGGCATTGGCGCCCAGATCATCTCGGACCTCGGCGTCCGGAAGATCCGGCTCATGACCAACAACCCCCGCAAGGTCGTGGGCCTCGAGGGCCACAAGCTCGAACTCGTCGAGCAGGTGCCCGTCGTCTCCGCGCCGAACCCCCACAATCGCAAGTATCTCGAAACCAAGAAGCGCAAGCTCGGCCACAAACTCTGAACCGAGAACCAGGAACCGAGAACCGCGAACCCACCCTCTTCCCATGTCCCAGAACGGCCCCAGCCGCCCGCGCACCCTTCACGAGCCGGTCTCGATCGCCATCGTTGCCAGCCTCTACAACAACACCCACGTTCAGGGCCTGCTCGACTCGGCCTGCGAGGAAATCAACGAAATCGCCCCGAACGCCGCCATCACCGTCTACCGGGTGCCGGGTGCCTTTGAAATTCCAGTCTGCATTGAGAACGTCCTGCGCCACAGCCGTCCCGATGCAGTCGTCGCCTTCGGCGTCATCATCCGCGGCGCCACCGAGCACGGCGACCTCGTCGGCGCCTCGGTGACCGATGCCCTGCAGAAGCTCGCCGTGCGCCATTGCACGCCGGTCGTTCATGAGGTCCTGCTGGTCAGCAGCGAGCAGCAGGCCACCGAGCGCTGCCTCGGCACCACCCTCAACCGCGGCACCGAGGCGGCGCGCGTGGCCGTGCAGATGATCAGCCTGTTCCGCAAGATGAGCGACAGCTTTGCGGGTGAAACCGGGGCGGAGGACTTTTGATCATGGGCAAGCGACGCGAAGGGCGGGAAGCCGCCGTCCAGTTTTTGTTCGCCCATGATCTGCATGGCGAGCACACCCCGGAGGAACAGGAGGCGTTCTGGGAGATTCACAGCGCCAAACCGTCGGTGCGCGAGCATGCCGAGACCCTGGCGCGCGGGGTGCTGGCCCATCGCGAGGAGATCGACGCCCTGATCGCGCCGGTGCTGAAAAACTTCCGCCTGGAGCGACTCGCCCACGTCGACCGCAACATCCTGCGCCTCGCCGTCCACGAACTCCTGCACCTGCCGGAAGTGCCGGCACCGGTCATTCTCAACGAGGCCATTGAGATCGCCAAGAGCCTGGGTGCCGGGGAGTCGGGCGGTTTCGTCAACGGCATCCTCGACCAGATCGCCCGCAGCACGCGGCCGGACGCGCCACGGCGCAAGCCGGCCGATCAGGACTGACCCGAGCGGTCACTCCAACTCGCGCGCTCGCGGACGTCGCTGCCGCTCCAGTTCACGGCGATCCTCTCGGTTGCGTGCCTGAATCTTGTGATCGCGCTTGGCGCGCCGCTCCAGGGTGACTTGACGCTTGCGCCGACGCCGCCGCAATTCGGCAATCTCCTCGTCGAGCTTGAGATAGGCCTCGTAGCGATCGGCCGACAAACTCCCCTGCTCCACCGCCGCGCGAATCGCGCAGCCGGCGTCGCGGCCGTGCCGACAATTGTGATGGCGACAGCCGGCGGCAATGGCGTCAACATCGGTGAAGCGCTCGCGCAGGGTCGTCTCGTCAGTCCACATCTGCACCTCACGAATGCCCGGGTTGTCCATGACAATGCCTCCCCTCGGCAGCAGCAACAGTTCGCGCGCCGTCGTCGTGTGACGGCCCTTGCCTGTGACCTCGTTGACTTCGCCTGTCCACAACCATTCCTCGCCAAGCAGATGATTGATCATCGCCGACTTGCCAACGCCGCTGGAACCGATGAAGGCGACGGTTTCGCCCTTCTTCAGGAAGGCGCGCACTCCCTTGAACCCCTTCCGCTTTTCCACGCTGGTGACGCAGACCGTGGCCTCGGGGTTGAGTTCGCGCACCGCCGCCGCCGCCGCCTCGCATGCGTCCGCCTCATGCAGGTCCGACTTGTTGAGGATGACGAGGGCACGGGCACCGCTGCGGCCAATGAGGGCAAAGTAGCGCTCCATTCGGCGCAGGTTGAAGTCGGGCCCCGGTTCGGTGACCACCGCAACCGTGCTGACATTCGCCGCAATGACCTGCTCCTCCGCGGCCTCGCCGGCCGCCTTGCGCGAGAAACAGGTCTGCCGCGGCAGGCGCGCGCGGATGACGTTTTCGTCTCGCCCGGCGTCGAGCGCCACCCAGTCGCCCACCGCCGGCAGTTCGGCGTCGTTCTCGGCCTCATGATACAGACGCCCGCAAAGCACGGCCTCCAGCTCAACAACTTCCCCATCCTCAATCATCAGAGCACCATAGGCAATCTTATGATCCCGACTCAGGCGCGCGGGTTTCCAGCCCTGCCGCTGGCAGTCGGCAAACGCTTGTTCAAAGGCCTCGTTCCAGCCCAGATCGTGAAGGGTCATGTAAGACCAACTTAGTTTCTTCCCGCCATTCCGCAAGGCGTCACCTTTCAATAAGGTTTGACGTCGCTATCATCCCACTTAGTTTGGAGGTACATGAGCACTCACATCCCAACCTTGGAGCAACTCAAACGCGCGGCCGGCATTGCCGATGAAATCGCCAAACTGGAAGCGGAACTGCAATCCCTGCTTGGAGGCGCCAAGGCCCGCGGACGCAGGGCGATCAAGGCGGTCGGTGTCGACGCCAAGCCCGCGAAGAAGACTCGCAAGAAGCGCGCCCGCAACATGACCCCCGAGGCACGCGCGCGCATCGCCAACGCCCAGAAGGCCCGCTGGGCCAAGTTCCGCAAGGCCCAGAAAGCAGAGGCCAAATCCTGATCCACCCCTCTCTCACGGGCGCGGCACCGGCATCGCCGGACGCCGCGCCCGTTTTTTTTTGCGACATGTTCCGTCTCCTCGACCTCCGCTTTCATGTGCTCCCCATGCGCACGCGTTTCCCGTTTCGCTACGGGATCGCCAGCATGACCGCCGTCCCCCACCTGTTTGTCAGTGTCCGGCTGGAGAACGAGGGTCGCGAAGTCGCGGGTGTGGCGGCCGAGGGCCTGCCGCCGAAGTGGTTCACGAAAACACCGGACACCCCCTTTGAGAACGACCTCGCCGAGATGCTGGCGGTCATTCAAAACGCCGCCCGCATCGCCAGCAACGCAGCCGCCCACCCCACCGCGTTTTTCCCGTGGTGGCGCGATCTGCACGATGAACAGAAACGCTGGGCCAGCCTGCGCGGCCTGCCGCCCCTGCTCGCCAACCTCGGGGTCAGCCTGATGGAACGCGCGGTGCTCGACGCTCTCTGCCGCGCCCACGCCCAGCCCCTGCATGCCCTGCTGGTCGCCAACGCCTTCGACCTGCAACTCGGGACCCTGCGGCCCGAAGTCGCCGGCCTGCGCCTCGATCAACTCCTGCCGCCCGCCCCGCTCGCCTCGGTCGCCGCCCGTCACACCGTGGGCCTGAGTGATCCCCTGCGCGCGGTCGACATCCCGGCTGAAGAACGGCTCGACGACGGCCTGCCGCAGGCCCTCGAGGACTGCATTCGCGTCTACGGCCTGACCCACTTCAAGATCAAGGTTTGCGGCCAACCCGACCTTGACCTGCCGCGCCTGCGCGAGTTGACCGCCTTGCTGGAGACCACTTGCCCGGCCGGCTTCCAGGCCACTCTCGACGGCAATGAACAGTTCTCCGACTTCGACGCCTTTCGCGACTTTTACGATCGCCTGGCCGCCGACCCGAAGCTGGAACCGCTGTTCCGCAGCCTGCTCTTCATCGAGCAACCCCTGCACCGCGATCATGCCCTCGGCGATGCCGCCGGCGCCGGCCTGCGCGACTGGCGCGATGCCCCTCCCCTCATCATCGACGAGTCCGACGGCTCCCTCGACGACCTGCCGCGCGCCCTCGAACTCGGTTACCACGGCACCAGCCACAAGAACTGCAAGGGCGTGATCAAGAGCCTGGCCAACGCCGCCCTGCTGCGCGTGCGCGCCCCGCAGATGTCGCGTCCGCCCATCCAGAGCGCCGAAGACCTCGTCAATGTTGGCCCGGTCGCCCTGCTCCAGGATCTCGCCGTCGTCGCCGCCCTCGGCATCCCGCATGTCGAACGCAACGGCCACCATTATTTCCGCGGGCTTTCCATGCATGCCCCCGAACTGCAGGACAGACTGCTCACCCGCCACGCCGGCCTCTACGAACGCCATCCGCGGGGTTTTGCCACCCTGGCGGTCCGCCACGGCCATCTCGACCTGCGAACCGTCAACTCCGCTCCCTTCGGCTGCGGCCTCGACCTCGACACCTCCGCCTTCACCCCGCTCAACGACTGGATCAAGTCCGGCGGCCTGGCGACACTCGGCTGACCCGGAAGAGAAGTTGAAGGTTTAAATGCGAACGTTTAAAGTTTCAAGTGCCTGCACGCAGCCCTGCCTCCCTGCTCCACTCTCCACTCCCGCGTCGCAGCCGCCTACCTCCCCCGCTGCACGGCAAAATAGGCCAGACAGCGATCGCGTTCAGTGGCGTGATCGACGATCGGCAGCGGGTAACCCGGAGCGATCGGCCGGCCATCGGTCGGCGGCTCGTGAAAGCGTTCGGGTGATGCGTCGCGCAGTTCCGGCACCCAGGTCTTGATGTACACTCCGAGCGGATCATGCCGCTTCGTCTGCGTCCACGGATTCTGGATGCGAAAGTAGGGCGCGGCGTCGGCCCCGGTGCCGGCACTCCACTGCCAGCCGCCGTTGTTGCTGGCGTTCTCGCCATCGACGAGATGCTGCATGAAGAAGCTTTCCCCGCGCTTCCAGTGACCGTGCAGGTCCTTGGTCAGGAACATCGCCGTGATCATGCGCAGGCGGTTGTGCATGAAACCGGTCGCCAACAACTGGCGCATGCCGGCATCGACGATCGGGAAGCCGGTTCGACCCTGACTCCAGGCCTCGAAATGCTCATCCGTGCCCGGCCAGGGCATGCCGCGAAATTCGGGATTGAACTCCTCGTCAAAGACCTCCGGGTAATGCCAGAGGATCGCCAGATAAAACTCCCGCCAGGCCAGTTCCTTGATGTAGGTCTCGACCGACACCCGCGCCGTCGCCGGCGCATCGGGCGCCAGGCTGCCGAGGCAGCGGTGATGGATCTCGCGGATCGACAGCAACCCGAAGCGCAAATCCTGGCCGAGGCGTGAGGTGGTTTCGCCCGCCGGGATGTCGCGCTCCTGCTTGTAGCGATGCAGGGCCCCGCCCTCAATGAAATGCTTCAGGCGCGCCCTTGCGGCACGCTCGCCCGGCTCGGGGATCGCCGCCGTGCAGGCCGACAGCTTCCAGTCGGCCAGACTCGGCAGCGGCAGGCTGGGGACGGTGGGTGCAGGTCCCAAGGTCGCGGGACGCCCCCGCGGCGGCGTTTTGTCCAGGGCCAGCCAGTTCTTGGAATACGGGGTGTAAACCCGGTAAGGCGTGCCACCTCCGGTGAGCACTTCCTCCGGTTCATGCAGCACACGGTCTTTGAAATCGCGACAGGCCACACCCAGCCGCGCGCAGACGGCGCGCAGTTTCGCCTCCATGGCTCGACCATAGGGATCGTAGTCGCGATTGAAGTGCACCGCGCTGGCGCCGGTTTCGACGATCAACTTTTCCAATTCAACGTCGGCACGGCCGCGACGCAGGATCAGGCGACTGCCAAGCGACTCCAGATTCTTCGCCAGCGAGTCCAGGCAGCCGCAAAGAAACTGCTGGCGGATCGAGCCCGTCCAGTCGTGGGCGCCATGCCAGTCGCTCAGCACATACACCGGCACCACCTGCACCCCCGGCTGCGCCGCCGCAAGCAGGGCGGGGTTGTCAGTGAGGCGAAGATCGCGGCGGAACCAGTGCAGGATGACGTCGGGCATGGAGGTGCATACGCGGCCGGGGCAGGCGGGCGCCGCGACTTTTTTGGCAATGCCGGGCCCCGGCCGGCGTTTTCGCGCCATGCGCGCCCTTTTCCTCACCCTCTTCGTCGCCGTCCTGCCCGCTGCGGCGGCCGACAAGCTGAACCTGCTCTTCCTCACCACCGACGACATGAGCTGCGACTCGGTCGGTGCCTGGGGCTGCAAACTGGCCGACACCACCCCGAACCTTGACCGCCTGGCGGCGCGTGC
>JAUREI010000188.1 GCA_030827515.1 Prosthecobacter sp.
CACCAACGCGAGGAACTGAGCTTCACCGCGCCCGGCAAGCCTGGCGACTATCCCTATGTCTGCACCTTTCCCGGCCACGCGCTGACGATGCGCGGCGTGTTGAAGGTGATGCCGCTTGGAGGCGGACTTGAAGACCTCCACTACGCCCTTTACCTCGGGGCCTGGCGCAAGTTGCCCGATTTTGCCAAGCTGCAGCCGCACCGCGAGGGGCGGCTCGAGGACAACCTCGTGCAGTTGAAACTGGACGACTACAAGAATGAGTTTGGCGTGGTTTACACGGGCAGGCTGCAGGCGCCGCGCACGGGCAGCTACCGCTTCTATCTGGCCGGCGACGACGGGGTGCGTCTGCTCCTCGACGGCCGGACGGTGCTTGAACACGATGGCATTCATCCGGCGGAGATTCGTGAAGCCGCAGTCAAGCTGGAGGCGGGACCGCATCGCTTCCGCCTGGAATACTTCCAGGCCCAGGGACAGACCGGCGTGTTTGCCGCCTGGAAGGGTGCGAACTTCGACGTCACGCCGCTTTCCCTCTGGCGTCCGGCTGACTGGGAGAAGGGTGCACCGGCGAAAAAGAAGACGGATTTTGAGCCGATTCCGCTGGTGGCGAGAGACGAACCGGTGCTCCATCGCAACTTCATCACCGGCGCCGGCAACCGCGGCATCGGGGTCGGTTATCCCGGCGGCTTCAACCTGGCCTGGGATGCCGAGCACATGAACCTTGCCGTGCTGTGGCGCGGGGCCTTTCTCGACGCCTCCCGCCATTGGAACAGTCGCGGCGGCGGCCATCAGTCGCCCATGGGTTACGATGTGGTGCAGCCAGCGCCGGGTGTACCACTGGCGCAGCTTGACGCACCCGGGTCGGCCTGGCCGGAGTCGACCACAGACTACGTCTGGAAAGGCTACCGGCTCGACGCCCGCCGGCAGCCGGTCTTTGCCTACCACTGGAACGGCCTGCAGGTCCGTGAACACTACGAAACGGAAGGGCAGGGGACCCAGCCTGGCGGGAAGCTGCGCAGGGTGCTCGAACTCGACGCCGAACCCGCCGCCGGAACCCATCTGCGCCTGGCGGTCGGGCGCATCGAAGCCGGAGGCGACGGCCTTTTCCTGGTCGAGGCCGGCAAGGCGCAGGTTCCGGAGCGACAGTTCGAAAACCGTCTGTGGATTCGCGCCCCCGGGGCACAGGTGCTGGGCAATGAGCTGCGCCTGCCGGTGGTCGACCGTCGGGTCACGGTCGAATACGCGTGGACGGACGAATCAGCGCCCGCCAGGCCATGACCAGACCGCCAACGACGAAGAGCAGCGGGAACCAGATCGAGTAGAGTGCCGCCCGGGTGTCGTGGCGCAGCACGGCCATTGTCGGATCGGCCGGGTTGACATGGCAGACCGATTCACTGCCGACCGGCCAGGCTTCCATTTTGCGTCGCGCGTTCTCCTCATGCTGGCTGGCGCTGTCGACCCGTTTGATGCGGGTGCCCGTGTGGGATTGGTCGCCAAAACGGTATTCGTAGCGAATCTCCGCCCGGTGGGCGGGATTGGAGTTCGGGGTCGGCCGTTCGCTGACGACACGGGCGGAAACGATGCGGCATGGCACCGTCGTCCAGCGCCGGGTTTCCTCGGCGCGTTGCCAGGCGGTCCACAACACCCAGGTGAAGAGCAGGCCGGCGGCGGCGAGGAACAGCCCCATGCTGGCAAGCCAGAGTCGGCCGGCGAGAGGTGAAGCGGCGGAGTTTGTCATGAAAGGGGATCGAAGCTTTGACTAGCCTACGAGCCTGCTGCATACAAGGAAGTTGCACATGGTGTCCGCATCCGACAGTTCCCGGCCCAGCCCGCCACCCCCCCGGTGGCAGCTCAAGCCGGTGCCCGCCGGTGCCGCCGAGTTGGCGGTGGACACCGGCCTGCCCCCCCTGCTGGCCACCCTGCTGCTCCAGCGCGGCATCACCAGTGCCGAGGCGGCGCGCGAGTTCCTGGTGCCGCGCCTCGCCAGATTGGGTGACCCTGGCCGGTTGCCGGAGATGCAGCCCGCCGTGGCGCGCATCCTGCGGGCGGTCGACGAGGGGCAGAAGGTCGCGCTCTATGGTGATTATGACGTCGACGGCGTCACGTCGATGGCGCTCATGTTCTTGACGCTCAAGGCTTATGGTGTCATGCCGCACCTGTTTCTGCCTTCGCGCATGGAGGAGGGCTATGGCCTCAGTCTTGATGGTTTTGCACGCCTTTTCGAGGAGTTCGGCAAGCCCGACCTGCTGCTCGCCCTCGACTGCGGCACCACCTCGGTGCGCGAGCTGAACTGGCTCCAGGAACAGGGGGTCGACTGCGTCATCATCGATCACCATGAACTGGGGCCGACCGGCCGTCCGCCCTGCGTCGCCCTGGTCAATCCCAAGCTTGGCGAGGACTACCACTACTTCTGCACCGCCGGTCTGGTGTTCAAGGTGGCGCACGCCCTGCTCAAGACCCGATTCGTCGACGGCTTCGATCTCAAGGAAGCCCTTGATCTGGTGGCCCTGGGGACCGTGGCCGATCTGGTGCCCTTGATTGACGAAAACCGTTTGTTGGTCCGGCGCGGCCTCGAAGCCCTTGCTGAAACCGAGCGCATTGGATTGCGCGCCCTCAAGGAATCGGCGGGAGTGGATGGCTTCATCCAGACCCATCACGTGGGATTTCGCCTCGGCCCACGCCTGAACGCCGCCGGTCGCCTCGACACGGCATCGACCGCCCTGCAACTCCTGCTGGCCGAGGATCCTGTCGTGGCCGCCGAATACGCCGCCCTCCTGGAAAACCACAATCGCGATCGCCAGGCCGTCGAGTTGGAGGTTTACAACGAGGCCGAGAGGCTGCTTGCGGAGCTGGGTGATCTGGATCAGGTGCCCGCCATCGTGCTGGGCTCGCGCAAATGGCATCCCGGTGTCGTCGGCATTGTCGCCTCGCGCATCTCCCGCCTGACCCACCGGCCGGCAATCCTGTTTTCATTCGACGAAAACGGCATGGGCAAGGGCAGCGGTCGCAGCATTCCGGGATTCTCCCTCGTCGAGGCCATCGACTACTGCCGCGAGCACATCGAACGCGGCGGCGGTCATGCCATGGCTGCCGGTGTCTCGGTCACCGAGGCCAAGCTGGAGGTCTTCCGGGAGCGCTTCTGTGAGGCGGCCCGGCTGGCGCTTGGACCGCAGGCGCCGGTGCCGGTGCTGGAACTCGACCTGGAAGTGCGCCTGCGCGATCTCAATCTCGACTTCCTGCAGGGCTACCGTCTGATGGAACCCTTTGGCCAGCGCAATCCGGAGCCGGTCTTCTATTGCCGGGGAGTCCAGCCGCGCTTGCCCGGGCGCTGGATGAAGGAAAAACACCTGCGCGTCATGCTCACCCAGGATGGTGCCTCCATGGAGGCACGCTGGTTCAACGCCCCGGTCGGCAACCTGCCACCGCCCCCCTGGGATGTTGCCATGCGCCTCCAGCGCAACTTTTGGCGCGGTCAGGAGCAGTGGCAACTGACGCTCGACGCCGTGCGCCCCAGTGAGGGGAACTGAGCCAAAAATCGCTTGCCGCAGGGACGTTTGTGTTGGAACGTTTAAGGAAACCTGATATTTAGGATAATTATGAAGATGCGCGAAACCCTTGTCCTGCTCGTGTTCGGCGGGCTTTTCCTGCCGGTTTTCGGTATCGATTCCGGATACCCCCCCTATCCCACCGACGTCGCCACGATCGAGCCGCAGTTGCCTGCCCCCTCGGTCGACTCGCCCTACGCGGGGCCGACGCTGATGAATCCCCAGACCCAGGGCTATGGCTTTGACCAGCCGGCGCCGACCAACAGCTGGGGCAGTGTGCAGACCGTCCAGCAGGGCATGCAGGGCAGCATGCTCAACTATCAATACCTGGAAATCGGTTACCGCTACCGCGATCCCAAGGGGGGCTCCTACGATGGCAGCCACGGCTTTGGCGGCAGCCTGGTGATGCAGTTGCCGGCGACCTTCTTCATCAAGGCCTCGATGGACTGGACCAGCGGCTCGGGTGACCGCTCCGTGGCCGGCGTGCGCAACGCCGACTATGACCTGTCGACGATCTCGGTCGGCGGCGGTGTCTACATGGCCATCAAGCCGAACCTTCATTTTGTCGGCGAAGCCGGCTTCCTCTACGCGAATTTCGATGCCGACACGTCCAAGCGCAGCTACACCGAGGCCGGCGTTTACGTTCGCCCGAGCCTGCGCTACCAGATGGTCGACTGGCTGGAACTGCAGGCCGGTGTCACCGTCACCAGCATGGATGACTACGACAGCAAGGTCCTCGACCTTGGCGGCTACTTCCGCGTGCTGCCGCAGCTCGACGTCAATCTCGGCATGGACTTCGGCGATGAAACCCGCCTTCTTCGCGCGGGTGGCCGTCTGCGCTGGTAAACTCTCCCACCCTCAAGACCACAAGAAGGCGCTCCGGAAACGGGGCGCCTTTTTTTCAGGCCTTGCGGGTCGTCTTCGCCCGGCGACGGTTCGAAAACAGCTCGCGGCAAAGCGGGCAAACGGTGCCATCACAGCCGCGCGCGCTGCAATGCTCGCGGCCGTAGTAGATGATTTGCAGGTGCAGTTTGTTCCAGGCCGATTCCGGGAACAGACGCTTCAGGTCCCGCTCGGTCTGCACGACACTCCGGCCCGTCGTGAGTTCCCAGCGCTGGGCGAGCCGATGGATGTGGGTGTCGACCGGAAACGCCGGCACGCCAAAGGCCTGGGCCATGACGACCTGTGCCGTTTTGTGGCCGACGCCCGGCAGTTGTTCCAGGGCCTCCAGGTTGGCTGGCACCTGGCCACCGTGCTCCTCGACGAGAATTTCCGAGAGCCGGCGAATGGCGCGCGCCTTCTGTGGACCGAGGCCGCAGGGGCGGACCACGGCTTCAATTGCCTCGACCGGCACCCGGGACAGGGCCTGCGGTGAGCGACCGAGAGCAAACAGCCGGGGCGTCACCTGATTGACCCGCGCGTCGGTGCATTGGGCCGACAACAGCACCGCCACCAGCAGGGTGAAGGCGTCCTCGTGATCAAGCGGAATCGGCGTGCTCGGGTAGAGCTCGTTGAGCCTGCGCTGAATCCACCGGGCACGTTCCGCCTTGGTCACGGCAGTCCGGGTTTAGCTGCGCTCGATGCGACTGACCATGCGCTTCACGTGCGGATGGTGGGCGCGCGGCTTCATGATCGCCAGGCTCTTGGAGAAGGATCCCCACTTCAGCACCCGGATGTTGACGTTGCGAACGCCCCAGGCCTTCATGTGCGCCTTGGTCGGCTGGTAGATGTCGATCGTGTTCGTGCCAACCAGGGCCGAACCATAATCATCGACCTGGTAGATGTAGGGGCTGCCTTCGATCTGGAAGATGGTGCCCAGCGGATAGACCGACCAGTCCGCCGCGGCGCTGCGCACCGTCCCATGGCGCAGGCCGGTGCCAACCGCGGTGCGCGCGCCATACTGAATGTGGTCCGACTCCGTGTGCGTGTAGGCCGTCGTGCGCACCGAGGTGATGCGGGTGCCGTTCTTGGTCACAATGCGACCGCCTTGCGAAGAGGCGCAGGAGCACAGGGCCGCGGCAGCGACGCACAGCAACAGGGTGGAGGCGATTCTCATCATTCTTTTGAAAAGGCTGACTTTCAACAAGTGCTGAGTCAGCCCCAGTGTTGGGCCATTCGGGCCGGAAATCAATCCCGGATTTCCCGTCAGGCCTTGCCCTTGGTGAAGCCGTCCTTGAGGGCGACAGTGCGGTTGAAGACCGGTCGGCCAGGCTGGCTGTCCACGGGATCAACAAAGAAGTAGCCGACGCGCTCGAACTGATAGTGCGCCCCGGGCACGGCCGTGCCCAGGGCGGGCTCAACCTTGGCGGTGACCGTCTCGACCGACTGCGGATTGAGGAACTGGGTGAAATCGCCCTCCTCGCCGGCCTCTTCATCGGGCTGCTCGACCGTGAAAAGTTTCTCGTAGAGGCGCACCTCGACATCGGCGGCATGGGCGGCACTGACCCAGTGAATCGTGCCCTTCGGCTTGGGTCGGCCGACCGGCTTGGCGCCGTGCCGGGTGGCCTCATCGTAGGTGCAGCGCAGTTCGGTGATGCGGCCGTCGGCGTCCTTGATGACCTCGTTGCAGATGATGCAGAAGGCATACTTGAGACGCACCTCGCCGCCCGGCACGAGGCGGTGGAAACCCTGGACCGGTGTTTCCATGAAGTCATCGGCGTCGATGAACAGTTCGCGGCTCAGCGGCACACGGCGCGTGCCCTCGTCGGGGTTCTCGGGATTGTTGACGAGTTCCACCTCCTCGACCTGGCCCTCGGGATAGTTTTCCAGCACGACCTTGATGGGGCGCAACACGCCATACGCGCGGCGCGCCGTTTTATTGAGGTCCTCGCGCACGCAGTGCTCAAGCAGGTTCAGTTCGGTGAGCGAGTTGAACTTGGTGAGGCCGATGGTTTTGCAGAAGGCGCGCACGGCGGAGGGCGTGTAGC
>JAUREI010000205.1 GCA_030827515.1 Prosthecobacter sp.
CTCCCTGAATTTGCCGCCCGTGCTGGCCGACACTCCGGAAACGCGCGCGGACTTTTCCAAATACCTCGCCGAGATCACCTACTTCGACGGCCAGGTCGGCGATCTCGTCGGCCGACTCGACCGCAGCGGCCTCGGGAAAAACACCTTCGTGCTCGTGCTCGGTGAACAGGGCAACAGCTTCCCCTTTGCCAAGTGGACCTGCTACGACGCCGGCCTGCAGAGCGCGTGCCTGGCGCGCTGGCCCGGCCAGGTGAAACCCGGGGGCGTCAGCGAGGCGCTGGTCGAGTATGTCGATGTCGTGCCCACCTTTCTCGAAGCCGCCGGCCTGGCGCGCCCGGACATCCTCGACGGTCGCAGCTTCCTGCCCGTGCTGACCGGCGCGGCGACGACGCACAAGAGCCACGTGTTTGGCCTGCAAACGACGCGCGGCATCATCAACGGTTCCGATCACTACGGCATCCGCAGCGTGCGCGACGCCCGCCATCGCTACATCCGCAACCTCACGCCCGACGCCGTCTTCCAGAATGCCGCCACCGCCGATGCCGTCTTCGAGAGTTGGAAACGCCTCGCCGATGCCGGCGACACGGGCGCGGCCGCCCTGGTGCGCGACTACCAGCACCGGCCCGCCGAGGAACTCTACGACTGCCAGGAAGACCCGTGGAACCGTCGCAACCTCATCGACGATCCCGCCCTTGCCGGCGTGCGCGACGCCCTGCGGGCAAAACTCGACGCCTGGATGCAGCAGCAGGGCGACGAGGGCCAGGCCACCGAGATGAAAGCCCTCGAGCGCATGCCCCGAGGCGCCAAGGGCGAGGGTGATGCGCCGCCAAAGAAAAAGAAGAAGAAGAAGGCCGCCTGAGGCATTGGGGGATTCTTGATTTCTCATGGGGCCAGCGCGCTCGCCCCTGTAGGCGTGTTGGCTAGAACGCGGGTTTGGGAAAACGGCGAACCTCGCCTGCAAAGTCAGAGAGGCACCGCAGAGATCGGTTCGGACGCAGAGAGGGACCGGGGGATCGCGGGCTGCGGCTTGGCGGGCCCGGTTTAACGCTCAAGGTGTGCCAGACGGTTGCTTGGCGCGGAGCATGCGCAAGCATGATCCGTGACAAGAAACCGTCTTGGCAGGCGTGTGGATCGAATTTCTGCCTAACAGTACAATTCACCCTCCCGTTGCCAGAACAAGTTCCCCCAAGAGAGGCTGTTCACGCCCCCAAGCCGCCCGGGCAGGCAAACGGGGTTCCGGCAAGGCTGGCATGCGACGAGGCTCACCGAAACGGCGATGACCGTCAAGACCAAGGCTGGACCGAGAGGGATCTCAAATTTCAGATTTCAGATTCGTCCAAGCTCGTCCCCCTGCCTCTCTGGATCAGCGTCACATCAGCGTCTCATCAGCGGTTCATGACAGGGTGACTTCTTCCCATCCCGGGAAGTCCGACGACTTCCGCTACCCGGGCAGCCACGTCACTCTGCAGCCCGACCCCGGCGCAACGGAAAGCGCGAAAGCAGCGCCGGCGGCCGGCGTTAGCATGAGCATCATGCCCGCCCCTGATCGTCCCAGCCGCCGTTTTTTTCTGAAATCGGCCGGCATTTCCCTGGCTCTGCCCCTGCTCGAGTCGCTGAGCCCGCGTCGGTTGAGCGCCGCCGGCGCCCTGGGCTCGCGGGCCGGGGATGCCATCGGCGGAGGGCGGCCGCGCCGCCTGGTCTGCGTCGGCAACGCCCTCGGTTTCTACCAGCCGGAGTTCTGGCCCAGCCAGACCGGCCGCGACTACACCCTGCCCGACCTGCTGCAACCGCTGGCACCCCACCAGGGCGACTTCACCCTGTTCCAGGGACTCGACCACGGCCACAAGGGCGGCCACTTCGCCATCCATTCCTATCTGAGCGGCGTCCGCACGATGGATGCCAAGGGCATGCCCGACGGCAACATCACGATCGACCAGCGCGCCGCGGAAAGCGTCGGCGGCGCCACGCGCTTTCCCTCGCTGGCCATCGGTTCCGAGGACGGCATCCACGGCGGCTGTCTGATGTCCTGGACACGCAGCGGCACGCGCGTCCCGCCAATCCCCGGTCCGCGCGAACTGTTCCGCAAACTCTTCGTCTCGGACAACGCCGCCGACCTCGCGCGCACGCAGGACCGACTGGCCATGCAGGGCAGCATCCTCGATGCGGTGAATGGCGATGCCCGCGACCTGAAAAAGCAACTCGGCCGGCGCGACCAGGAAAAGCTCGACGAATACTTCGCTTCCGTGCGCGACGTGGAAAAGCAGCTGGAACTCAGTCGGCAATGGGCCGCGGTGCCAAAACCGGCACCGGGCATGGCGGAACCGGAAAACACCGGCTTTGTCTCCGACCTGCCGGTGCTCTACGACCTGATCGCCCTGGCCCTGCAGACCGATTCCACCCGCATCGCCACCCTGGAGATCGCCGGTGGCTTCGAGGCCTCGGCCTTTGGTCTGCGCAAGGATTACCACGCGCTCTCCCATCACGGCCAGGTGCAGGAAAACATCGACGGCCTTCTGAAGCTGGAGCGCTATCAGACCGAGCAGTTCGCGCGCTTCCTGGGCAAGCTGAAATCCATTGAGGATGGCGACGGCACCCTGCTCGACCACAGCATGGTCCTGTTCGGCAGCGGCATGGCAAATGCCAACGCCCACACGAACGTCAACCTGCCGATCCTGCTCGCAGGCGGCGGCTTCCAGCATGGCGAACACAAGGCCTACCCCACCACCGGCCTGGACAAGCAGCCGCTGTGCAATCTCTACGTGACGATGCTCCAGCGCTTCGGCCTCGAGGTCGACCGCTTCGGCATCGGCACCGGCACGCTGACGGGATTCGCATGAGAAACGCTTTTTGTTCGGGCATGCCGGCAGGCGCCTCCATCACGCACCCCGTGTCAGACCTGACCGGCCGGGGCCAGGCCCCCGTGACCGCAGACCGACAACAACGCCAGCGGCATCGGATGCTGCGGTTGTCATTTCTGGCGGCGCTCTCGGCCTGCGTCGCCTCCGTCCAGGCCGCCGATCCGCATGCCTTCCTCAAGGAATACTGCATCGCCTGCCACGGCCCGGAAAAGCAGAAGGCCGAGCGCCGCTTCGACAGCCTGAAACTGCCGGCAACCAGTCACGAACAGGTCATTGAGCTGCAGGACATTCTCGACCAGCTCAACCTCGGCGACATGCCGCCGAAGAAATCCAAACAGCCTTCGGAGGCCGAGCGCCTGGCGGTCGTGGCCGCGCTGACTGAATCGGTGGCGGAGACCCGGGCCGCCCTGCGCAGCACGGGCGGTCAAACCGTGCTGCGCCGACTGAATCGCCGCGAGTATGTGCACAGCGTTGGCGACCTCTTCGCGCTCGACATGCGGCTGTTTGATCCGACGACGAAGTTCCCGCGCGACCAGACGGCCGAGCACATGGACAACCTCGGGGACGTCCTGCAAACGTCGGGATACCTGCTCGCCCAGTATTTTGACGCCGCCGACCAGGTGGTCGAGCGCGCCTTCAGCCGTGACGAACCCCCGAAGGAACAGACCTGGCGTTTCACCGGCAACTTCCGCCCCCAGCAGGAGCACACCTTTCCGCATGGGGCCGTCTACCAGAACCGCTACCTCTGCCTCTACGAAGTGCCGGACACCGAAAACCACGAGGGCGGCTACGGCTACATCCACGACTTCAGGCAGGGCGTGCCGGCGGACGGGATGTATGAGGTGCGCATCAGGGCGCAGGCGATGCACCGCGAGCACCCCTATGATCCGTCAATCTTCCAGCGCGACACCGAACAGCCTTTCCGGCTCGGCATCGTGCCGGGCGATGCGACCGCCGGACCGCTGCACCACCCGCAGCCGATCGAGCCGCGGCTGGCCGAAGTCACGTTGACCGACGGCGAACCCGAGTGGCACCGCATGACCGTCCCGCTGCTGGCCGGGCAAACCCCGCGCTTCATCTTCCCCAATGGCATGGCCAACAGTCGCCGCGCCTTCGGCACCCTGGCGCGCAAGTATCAGGACCAGTGGCCGGAGCACGAGCGCAAGGATCTCGGCATCTTCCAGGCGCGCCGGGTCGTGCTGCAATACGGCCGGATGCCGCACATCCGCATTCACGAGATCGAAATCCGCGGCCCCATGGTCAACGACTGGCCACCGGCACCGCAGCGCGCCGTTCTCGGCGACGCGCCCTTTGCGCCGGAGCGCACGCGCGAGCTGCTGCAGGCCTTCGCCGACCGGGCTTACCGTCGCCCCGCAACTGTGTCCGAGGTGGATCGCCTGGAACAGGTGGTCGAAGTGCAGAAGCAGGCCGGGCACGATCCCTTCACCGCGTTCAAGGACGGCCTCAAGGCGGCGCTCTGCTCGCCCGCCTTCCTGTATCACGATGCCTCGACCACCGACCAGGGCCGCCTGACCGCCCATGCTTTCGCCACCCGCCTGGCCTACTTCCTCGGCTCGGCCCCGCCAGACGCCGAGTTGCGCCAACTCGCCGACCGCGGTGCGTTGCTGACCGACGAGGTCAAGCTGGCACAAACCCGGCGTCTGCTCACCGGCCCGCGCGCCGATGCCTTCATTGAAGCCTTCCTCGACGGCTGGCTGAACCTGCGCAGCCTTGGCGACATGCCGCCCGACCGCGAGGCCTTTGGTCGCTACTACGCGCAGGACCTGCAGAACGCCATGAAACGCGAGACCCGCCTCTTCATGCGCCACCTGCTCGATGCCGATGAAAGCGTGACGCACTTCCTCGACGCCTCCTACACCTTCCTCAACCAGCCGCTCGCCGACCTCTACGGCCTGGGTCGGATCGCCCCGCCGGAACAGGCGCACGAGTTCCGCCGCGTTGAACTGACCGACCGCCGGCGCGGTGGCCTGCTCGGCCAGGGCAGCGTTCTCACCGTCAGCGCCAACGGCATTGAGACCTCGCCCGTCACCCGCGGGGTCTGGCTGCTGGAAAACCTGCTGGGCACACCCCCCTCGCCTCCGCCCGACAACGTGCCGCCGATCGATCCCGACATCCGCGGAGCCAAAACCATGCGTGAGATTCTCACCAAGCACCGCGACAATGCCGGCTGCTTCGAATGCCACCAGAAGATCGATCCGCCGGGTTTCGCCCTCGAAAATTTTGATCCCATCGGCGCCTGGCGCAGCCACTACACGGCCGGGCGCAAGCAGGGACCCCGTGTCGATGCCTCGGGTGAACTGCCCGGCGGCCGCGCCTTTCAGGACATCACCGGCTTCAAGGATCACCTGCTGGAACGGCGCGAACTGTTCCAGCGCCTGCTCGTCAGCCGCCTGCTCGCCCACGCGTGCGGCCGGCGCATGGAGGATGCCGACCGTCCCGCCATCGACTCGCTGCTCGCCGCCATGAAAACCCGGGGCGACGGCCTGCGCAGCCTGCTCGAAGAACTGGTGCTCAGCGACACCTTCGCGCAACCCTGAACCGGAGGGTTCAACCCAGCTGATGCAACCGGCGGTATTCGCTCGGGGAACAGCCGGTGACGGCCCGAAAGGCCCGGGTGAAGGCGCTGTGATCGGCGAAACCACAGTTCAGGGCGATCTCGGCAATCGGCGCGTTGCCTTCCA
>JAUREI010000158.1 GCA_030827515.1 Prosthecobacter sp.
CGATGCCCCGCGCCCTCGCCGCCATGGGCACCAGGCTATGGCTGGTCATGCCGGGCACCGTATTGACCTCGAGCAGCAGCGGCACGGCGCCCGCCCCGAGCATGAAGTCGACCCGGCCCCAGCCCTGCGCGCCGATGGCCCGGAAGGCGGCGAGCGCCGCCGCCGCAACCCTCGCCTCCACCTGCGCACCGAGTCCGCAGGGGATGTGGTACTGGGTGTCGTCGGCAAAATATTTGGCTTCGTAGTCGTAGAAAGCCCGCGGCGTCTCGATGCGGATCGCCGGCAGGGCCTCACCCTGCAGGATCGGCACGGTCAGTTCCTCGCCGCGGATCCACGGCTCGGCAATCACCACCGGGTCATGCGTGGAGGCCGACACCCAGGCGCCAGCCAGTTGCGCGGCATCCTCGACCCGCGACATGCCCACGCTGGAACCCTGGCTGGCTGGCTTGATGGCGAGTGGCAGGCCGAGTTCGCGGGCGGCTGCCTCGCAATCGGCCAGCGACGTCACGGTCCGATACTCGGGCGTGGCCACCCCACCGGCAATCGCGAGTTGCTTGGTCCGCAGCTTGTCCATGCCGACGGCGGAGCCGAGCACGCCGCTGCCAGTGTAGGGCAGGCCCAGCCACTCGAGAGCACCCTGCAGCGCGCCGTCCTCGCCACCGGGACCGTGCAGCGCGATCCAGGCGCGGTCGAAGCCGGCACCAGGGAGCTCGCCGACGGCCGACTGCGCCGGATCGAAGCCCTCTGCGTTCACGCCGCGCGACTGCAGGGCCTCGAGCACGGCCCGCCCGCTCATGAGCGACACCTCACGCTCGCTGGAGTGGCCTCCGAACAGCACGGCCACCTTGCCAAAGGCGGCGGGATCCTGGACCCGCCGGAATTCAAGCCCGGTGTGGACGAGCCGACTCATGCTGCTTCCCCGAGGGTCCGCACCTCGGTCTCGAGCGACACGCCGTGCACCTCCCGTACGACCCGGCGGACGTGCGCGATCAGCGCCTCGAGATCGGCCGCAGTGGCCGTGCCCCGGTTGATGATGAAATTGGCGTGCTTGACCGAGACCTCGGCCCCGCCGATCCGGAAACCTTTCAGCCCGGCGGCCTCGATCAGCCGAGCGGCGTAGTCACCCGGCGGGTTGGTGAAAACTGAACCGCAACTCCAGGCACCGATCGGCTGGCTGGCCACCCGCCGGACCAGCAGGTCGCGGATCGATTCGGCGCCGCGTGCCTCGGCGCTCTCGAAGTTGAGCGTCGCCGCCACGAACCATTCGCCGCTCGCCGGCGCCTGCACCGAGCGATAGCCCGCGCGATACTCCGAGGCGTTGCGGCGATGCAGGACCCCGCTGCGATCGATGGTCTCGACTTCCAGCACCCGCGACCAGGTCTCGCCCCCCCAGGCGCCGGCGTTCATCGCCAGCGCACCGCCCACGGTGCCGGGACTGCCGGCCAAGAAGGCCGCCGGGACCAGGCCCCACCGAGCGGCCTGCCGGGCCAGTTTCGCGCAGGGCACGCCCGCCCCGACGCGCACGCGGGTCGCCTCGACCCGCTCGAGTTCATCGAGCGCGCGATGGACACAGATCACCGCGCCGCGAATGCCCGCATCACGGACCAGCAAGTTGCTGCCGAGCCCCACGAAGGTAACGGGTAGCGTCGGATCCAGGGCCCGTAGGAACTGCTGCAGGTCCGCAAGGTCACGCGGCTCGAACCACAGGTCTGCGGGTCCCCCTACGTGCCAGGAGGTGTGCCGCGACATGGGCTCCTCGCGCCGCACGCGCTCCTCGAAGCCGAGCGGAATGGTCGGCACCGTCATGCCGCCACCCCCGCGGACTGCAGGCAGAGCCCGGCGAGCTGCTCAGCCGCCCTCGGCACGGCCTTGCCGCGCGCCGCCGTCGCCATCTGCAGGCAACGCTCGCGGCCAGCACTCAAGCACTCCTCCAGCGCCGCGGCCAGGCTCGAGGGCGTCAGGTCCTCCTCGCGGATCATGCGGGCAGCCCCGGCCTCGGCCAGATACTGCGCGTTACGGGCCTGGTGGTCATCCACCGCGGCGGGAAAGGGCACCAGCAGCGCGCCGAGACCCGCCGCCGCGAGCTCGGAAACCGTCAGCGCGCCCGAACGCGTAACGGCGAAGTCGGCGTCCCGGTAGGCCTGGGCCATGTCGTCGATGAAGGGCTGCACCATCGCCTCCACGCCGAGTTCGCGATAGCGCGCTTCGGTCGCGGCATGACCGCTGGTGCCAGTCTGGTGCAGAACCTGCGGACGGGCCTGCGGCGGAAGTTCGGCAATCGCCATGGGCAGCACCCGGTTCAAGGCCGCCGCCCCCTGGCTGCCCCCGAACACCAGCAGGCGCAAGGGTCCCTCCCGACCGGCGAAGCGCGCATCAGGCGCCGGGAGGGCAGCGATGTCTGCACGGACCGGGTTGCCAATCACGCTGACGGCCACCGCACCGGGAAAGCTGCCGGGGAAAGCTGCCGCTACCCGGGTGGCGAGACGGGCCAGCAGCCGGTTGGTGAGTCCCGCCACCGCGTTCTGCTCGTGGATCACCAGCGGCGTGCCCGTCAGGCGGGCCGCTACGCCACCCGGCCCGGAGGCAAAGCCGCCGCAACCCAGCACCACGTCCGGTCGGACCCGACGCAGGGCAGCCAGCGCCTGGGTCACGGCGAGCGCGACGGAAAACGGCGCCCATAGCCAGCCGAGCAGGCCCTTGCCGCGCAGACCGGCCACCTCGATCCACTCCACCGGAATGCCCTCGGCCGGCACCAGGCGGGACTCGATGCCGCGACGCGTGCCCAGCCACACCACCCGGTGCCCGAGGCCGCGCAGCACGCGGGCCACGGCCAGCGCCGGGAACACGTGCCCGCCGGTCCCCCCCGCCATGATCAGCACGGTGGCGTTCATGAATCGCCCCTGCCGGTCGGCACCCGACCCGAGGCCATCACCTCGTGGTGGATACGCATGACGATGCCAAGCCAGCCCAGCGTAACCAGCAAACTGGAACGCCCATAGGACATCAACGGCAGGGTCAGGCCCTTGGTGGGCAGCAGGCCCATGTTGACGCCGATGTTCACGAAGGCTTGCACCGCCAGCCAAACGCCGAAGGCCGCCGCCATGCAGGCGTGGAAGGGCATGCCGGCCTCGGCCCCGAGCCGGGCCAGGCGCAGGCTGCGCAGCACCACCACCGCAAACAGCACGACCAGGATGAGCACGCCGACCAGGCCGAACTCCTCGGCCAGCACTGCGAACACGAAGTCGGTATGGGCCTCTGGCAGGTAGGACAGCTTTTGCACGCTCGAGCCGAGACCGACGCCGAACCCGCCGCCGCGGCCAATGGCGATCAGCGACTGGGTCAGCTGGTAACCGCTGTCCTGCGCGTCGCTCCACGGGTCGACGAAGGAGAACCACCGCCGGAGACGATAATCCGCGCTGACCACCAGGCCGATGACGCCGACCACGCCGAGGCCGGCCACCACCAGGGAATCGCGCCAACGCGCGCCGGCCAGAAACAGCACCACCAGTCCAGTGGTGATCAGCACGATGGCTCCGCCGAGATCGGGCTCCGCCAGCAGCAGCAGCGCCGCCAGGCCCAACACCACCAGCGGGCGCAGCATGCCACCGGTGGAGCTCGCCAGCTCTGCCTGGCAGCGCACCACGTAGGCACACAGGTAGATCAGGAGCGCCACACGAGCCGGCTCGGAAGGCTGGAAATTGAAGCCCCCGAGGCGGATCCAGCGGCGGCTGCCGTTGACCTCGTGACCCACCCACGGCAGGGCTACCAGTACCAGCAGCACCAGTCCGATTGCGAGCAAGGGGGTAGAGAGACGCTGCCAGGTGACCGTGGGAACCAGCAGCATGGCTGCACCGACGACTAACCCCGCACCCGCGGAAAAAGCCTGGCGATAGAAGTAAGCCAGCGAGTCGAGGCCCTGTCGCTCAGCGAGACCCACCGAGGCCGAGGCCACCATGACCAGACCCAGCAGCAGGATGCCAAGTGCCGCGGACAACAGGATGCCGTCCAGCAGCGGACCACCCTGGCGTCCTGCGGAGCGGGAGTAGGCAATGGAGGGGTGCAGGGTGCTGGCCATCACCGCACCTTCAGGGTGGCCAGTCCGGCCAGCACGAGAACGAAGGAAATGATCCAGAAGCGCACGATGACCTTGGGCTCGGCCCATCCCTTCAGCTCGAAGTGGTGATGAATCGGCGCCATGCGGAACACTCGCTTGCCACGCAGCTTGAAGGACAGCACCTGCACCATGACCGAGACGGTCTCGAGCACGAAGATGCCACCCATCACCGCCAGCACGATTTCCTGGCGGACCATGACCGCCGATACGCCGAGCGCCGCACCCAGGGCGAGCGCGCCGATGTCGCCCATAAAAACCTGGGCGGGGTAGGTGTTGAACCAGAGGAAGCCCAACCCGGCACCCACCAGGGTAGCCAGGAAGATGAGCAACTCGCCTGCACCGGGCACGTAGGGAATCTGCAGGTAACTGGCAAAGTTGATGTTGCCGGTGGCGTAGGCGAAGACGCCAAGCGCGCCCGCCACCATGACGCAGGGCATGATCGCCAACCCATCGAGGCCGTCGGTAAGGTTGACGGCATTGCTCGAGCCGACGATCACCAGGTAGGCGAGGATGACAAAGCCGATTGCGCCGATCTCCAGAGCGATGTCCTTGAAGAAGGGCACGTGGAGCGCCGTCTCGGCGGGCGTGGCTGCAGTGAACCAGAGCGTCAGGGCCGCCGCCAGCCCCGCCAGCGACTGCCAGAAGTACTTCCAGCGCGCGGGCAGGCCGCGCGTATCCTTGATCACCAACTTCAGGTAATCGTCGTAGAAACCGATTAGGCCAAAGACCAGGGTGACCAGCAGCGCCACCCACACGAAGCGGTTATCCAGGTCGCACCACAGCAGGGTGCTGGCGACCATGGCCACCAGGATCAGCCCTCCGCCCATGGTGGGCGTACCGCGCTTGCCGTAGTGCGACTGCGGTCCCTCGTCGCGCACCACCTGGCCAATCTGCCGCTCGGTGAGACGGCGAATCATTACCGGCCCCACCAGCAGCGCGATGGCGAGGGCGGTCAGGGCGGCGAGGATCGCGCGCAGGGTGAGGTAACCGAAGACGCGGAAACCTCCATAGAGCCCGGTCAGCCAGTCGAACAGTTCCAGCAGCACGACTAGCCTCCCGTTCCGTTGCCGACGCGCAGCGCCGGCTGGCACAGCGCCTCGACCAGACGCTCGAGCCTGTTCACCCTTGAACCCTTGATCAGCAGCGTCACACCCGCATGCAGCGCTGCATCGACCTCGGCCGCCAGCGCGTCGAGGTCGGGAAACCAGCGCCCACCCGCACCGAAGGCCTCCACCGCGTGCAATGTGGTGGGGCCGGTGGCGAACAGGCGGGTGACGCCACGCTTGCGGGCGGCCCGGCCGACCTCCACATGGCTCGCTACGGACTGTTCACCCAGTTCCGCCATCTCGCCCAACACCAGCCAGCGCTCGCCCTCGGCGGCCGCGAGCACGTCGAGTCCCGCCACGGCGGAGCTCGGGTTCGCGTTGTAGGAATCGTCGATGATCCAGGCGCCCACCCGCGAACTCCGCAGTTGCAGGCGGCCACGCACCGGCGCGACCGCGGCGAGGCCGAGCCCGATCTCCAGCAGGTCTGCGCCGCAGGCCCAGGCGGCGGCGGCGGCACCGGCTGCATTGACCACGTTGTGGCGACCGGTGAGGCGCAGGCGGATGGGCGTGGCTCCGGCCGGGGTCGAGAGCGTGAAACGCGTCACCCACTCGCCGTCCTCGATGGCCGAAACCGGATCGAGGGCGCGGAAGTCGGCCTGCGCTGAAAGACCGAAGCTGACCACGCTGCCCGCCTGCGACATCTCGCGCCAGAGCGGCGCGAACTGGTCGTCGGCATTGATGATGGCCGTGGCGTGCAGGTCGAGTCCCGCAAACAGTTCACCCTCGGCGCGGGCTGCACCCTCGAGACTACCGAAACCCTCGAGATGCTCGGCGCCGGCGTTGGTGACCAGCCCCACCGTGGGCAGGGCCAGGCCGGCCAGGAAGGCCACCTCACCCGGGCGGTTGGCACCCATCTCGATCACCGCCGCGCGGTGACTGGCGTCCAGCCGGAACAGGGTCAAGGGCACGCCGATGTGATTGTTGAGGTTGCCCTGAGTGGCGAGGGTCGGGCCCATCCGGTTGAGGATGGAGGCCAACATCTCCTTGGTGGTCGTCTTGCCGTTACTGCCAGCCACGCCGGCCAGCGGCAGGGTGAACTGACGACGCCAGGCAGCGGCGCCGCCGGCCAGCGCAATCAGCGTGTCGGCCACCACTACCTGAGGCAGGTCGATGTCGAGCTCCCGCGCGACCAGCAACCCCGCCGCACCCGCCTCGCGGGCCGAAGCGGCGAAGCGATGACCATCGGTCCGCTCACCCGGCAGCGCCACGAACAGGTCGCCGGGGGCCAGGGTACGGGAGTCGATCGAGACTGCGCCGAACGGCACGTCGGCCCCCACCAACCGCCCCCCGCAGGCCTCGACCAGGAATCCGAGCCTGCGATTCATGGCCTCACCTGCGCCGTGGTGGACGGGGTCACGTCAGTCAGGTCGTCGGGCGGCACCCCGAGCAGGCGCAGAGAACCGGACATCACGGCGGCGAATACCGGGGCTGCCACCTCCCCGCCGTAGTACTTGCCGGCACTCGGCTCATCGAGCAGCACCACCGCGGCCAGCCTTGGGTTGGAGGCGGGCGCCAGACCGGCGAAGATCGCCGTGTAGCGGTGGGTGTCGTAGCCGCCGGCTACCGCCTTCCAGGCGGTACCCGTCTTGCCGGAGACCCGATAGCCCGGGACCCGGGCCTGCAGCCCGGTACCCTCGGTGGTGACCACGCCGGTGAGCAATCCAACCAGGTCGCGGGCCACACCTGCATTCACCACCCGCGTGCCGGTCACCGGCTTGTCGACCCGCTGGAAGGTGACCGGTCGACGCATGCCCAACGAGCCCAGCGTTGCATAGGCCTGGACGATCTGCAGCGGTGTGGCCGACATGCCGTAGCCATAGGACAGGGTGGCGACGTTGATCGGTCGCCAGCGCGCTGCGTCACTCAACAGCCCTGGCGACTCGGCGGGAAAGCCGCTGGCGGTGACCTGGCCGAAACCGAAGGCAGCCAGGGTGCGGTGAATGCGCTCTGGCTCGAGCTTGAGAGCCAGCTTGGCCATGCCCACGTTACTGGAGCGGGAGAGGATGACGTCGAGTCCGGCGCGGCCCAGGTCGTGCTTGTCCCTGACTGTCATGTTGCCGACCTTGAGCAGGCCCGGCGCGGTGTCGATCACCGAGTCACGCCGGTAGCTGCCGCTGTCGAGGGCGGCCGCCACAATGAAGGGCTTGATGCTGGAACCCGGCTCAATGATGTCGGTCACGGCGCGGTTGCGATAGCGCGCCACTTCCAGCCGCGAGCGGTCGTTGGGGTTGAAGGCCGGCTGGTTGACCATCGCCAGCACCTCGCCCGTGTACACATCCAGCACGATCATCGACCCGGCCCGCGCGCGGTTCCTCTGCACCGCAGCCTTGAGTTCACGGTAGGCCAGGTACTGGATGCGCAAGTCGAGGCTGGTGAGCAGGTCCGCGCCCGGGCGCGGCGCGCGCAGGTTCTCGACGTTCTCGATGGTGCGACCGCGAGCATCCTTGATCACGCGCTTGAGGCCGTCCATCCCTGACAGCGTCCCGTCGAAGGCGAGTTCAAGGCCTTCCTGACCATCCTCGTCGAGATTGGTGAAGCCGAGCAGGTGACCGGTGATTTCACCGTTCGGGTAGTAGCGCTTGTACTCCCGCTCGAGATACACACCAGGGATGCCCAGCTCGCGGATCCTGGCGGCGGCGCCCGGTTCCATATGCCGCTCGACGCGGTAGTACTGGCGATCGTGGTTAGCGGCGATGCGCTGCGCCAGCCACTCGCGGTCCTGACCCAGCGCCTGCGCCAGGCGCACGATGTCCTCCGGACTGGTGGCCAGCACCTGGGGATTGGCGATCACGGTATCGACCGGCGCGCTGACCGCCAGGGGTTCGCCGAAGCGGTCGAGAATGGCGCCTCGATGGGCCGGTACGCGGGCATCGCGCAGGTAACGCTTACCACCTTCCTGGGCCAGGAATTCGCGATCGACCACCTGCAACTGCACGGCGCGACCGCCGAGCAGCAACGCGGCCGTCACCACCGCGAGGGCGACCAGGCGGCTGCGACCGCGGAAACGGCTGGCGTCGAGTTCGCCCGTCTCGCTGCGTTTCTTCACGGAGTCACCAGTTCGACGTCATCCGGCTGGGGCAGCTCCATGCGCAGCTTCTCGCTGGCGACCCGCTCGACCCGGCCATGGTTGGATTGCGTGCTTTGCTCCAGCTGCAGCTGGCCCCACTC
>JAUREI010000125.1 GCA_030827515.1 Prosthecobacter sp.
GGCCTGGAAACGGCCTTTCGCCGCTGCACCGGACGCCGGCCCTCCGCCGAGGAAATGACTTCCCTGGCAGCCCTGACGTCCTTCGAGGCGGCGCGGGTGCTGCTCAACCTCGATGAAACCATCACGCGGGAGTGAACCCGACGGGGCGACCCGCCCCAGGTTCAGGCCAGCAACGGATCAATGACGCGCGCGCCCTGATTGTCGGTGAGCGAGGCCGCAAGGCCATTGCGCTTGTAGGTCAGGTGCGTGTGATCAAGCCCGAAGGTCTTCAGCAGGGTCGCGTGCCAGTCAAAATGACGCACCTCGTCGATGACGGCCTTGTGGCTCCATTCATCGGTCTCGCCATGGACGTAACCGCGTTTGAAGCCACCGCCAGCCACCCACATGCTGAAGCCGTAGGTGTTGTGATCGCGGCCCCACTTCTCCTGGCCGGCGTCGTTCTGCAGCACGGGCAGACGGCCCATCTCACCGCCCCAATGGACGACGGTGCTGTCGAGCAGGCCGCGCTGCTTGAGGTCGAGGATCAAGGCCGCACTCGGCTGGTCGGTCGCCGCGCAATTCTTCGGCAGGGTGGAAATCAGGGCGCCATGCTGGTCCCAGGACTGGCCGGAATTGAGCACCTGCACGTAACGCACCCCGCGTTCGACAAGGCGGCGGGCAATGATGCAGCGGGTGGCGTAGTCGCGCGTGATGGGATTGTCGACCCCGTACAACTTCTTGATCGACTCCGGCTCGTTCGAAATGTCGAGGGCCTCCTTGGCCGCCCCCTGCATCTTGGCCGCGAGTTCGTAGCTGGAAATGCGCGCCTGCAGGTCGAGTTCACCCGGGTGCTCGGCGAGGTGCTCCTCGTTGAAGGCGCGGAGCAGGCCAAGCTGGCGGGCCTGCGCGCCGCCGGCCAGCGACGGCGGCGGATCCAGATTGAGAATGCGCGGCTCGGTGGCGCGCACCAGCGTGCCCTGGAACAATGCCGGCAGCCAGCCGTTGGTGTAGTGCTCGCCCTGAAAGGTCGGCAGGCCGTTCGGATGCGACAGCACCATGTAGGCGGGCAACTCATCCGTTTCGCTGCCCAGACCATAGGTGAGCCAGGAGCCAAGCGCGGGTCGTCCGGCGGTGATGCGACCGGCATTCATCGCATACAGACCCTGGGCATGGTTGTTCACGCCGGAACTCATCGAGCGGATGAGCGTGATCTCGTCGACCACTTTGGCGAGGTTCGGCAGCAACTCGCTCAGTTCCATGCCGCAATCGCCGTGCTTCTGGAATTTCCAGGGCGAACCGAACACCTTGGCCGAGGCCTGGGCGAGGTTGTCATACTTGATCTCGCCCGGGAACTTCTGGCCGTGATACTTCGTCAGCATCGGCTTGGGGTCGAAAAGATCCATCTGGGCGGGGCCACCCATCATGAACAGCGAGATCATGGCCTTGGCCTTGCCATCAAAATGCGGCTTCTTCGGCGTCAGATCGTAGCGTTCGCTGCCCGGCATCAGCGGCTTTACCGGTGCGGCCAGCAAGCCGTCGCGCTGGAGCAGCGTGGCGAGCGCCAGACCGCCCAGGCCGAAGCCGTTGGCATGCAGGAAGTGACGACGGGAACAGAGCGAATCGCGAAACATGGGGCTGGCAAACCTACGCCAACCTCCCGCTGCATCTCGCAGATTCAGCGCGGGTCGTTGAGCCGGCCCAGAAACAGGCAGGCGCCGGTCCCGGCATGCTGCAGGGCAAAGAGGAAGGGGTGATCGGCCCGCACCTCGACCGGCTTGACCGGCTCGGGCATGAAGGCCGTGGCCCTCATCATCGCCACGGCCGTGGCCGCAGCGGCCTCGGCCCCGCGTTCATCGACTGCAAGGAAGGTCTTGTGGAAGACCTTGGAGATGCAGAGATAATCCTCCGGCTTGCGCGGCGCCATGGCGTCAAAGTTGGCGCTGCCTCGCGGTTCATCGAAAGCCTGCTTCAGCCCCAGACTCTTGAGGACATCCGCGAGATCGAGGGTCGGTGGCTCGAGTCGGAATTTGGGCAGGAACAGGACCACCTCCCGGTTCTCGGCACGGGCAAGGTCGGCCAGTTTCTCCGGAGTGAGCTCCGCTTCCACCGCCGCCAGTCCGTCGCGCCTCCTGGGCACAATGAGCAGCAAATGGATTCCCTTGCCCACAAAGGGGACGGTGACTGCCTCATACTCCTTGCCGCTGACATATCCAAGCCGCTCCTGACACTGCATCGTAGGCACGGCGACCGTTTCGCCCCGCGGCAGGTAAAAAGGCTGGTCAGACGTCGCCGACGTCGCAAACTCGTCCGCCCAGGCCGCCTTGAAATGCAGGGCATTGACCAGCACGAGACGGGTGTCACTCGTCAATCCGTTGTCAGGGATCAAATCACGGATGCGCCCGCGGGTTCGTTCCCCGACCCATGCATTGATCTGTCGCACCGCCTTCGGAGCATGGCGGATGAAGTCCACGGTCTCCAGCGGCGCACCGAAATCACGTTGCACCTGGTCAAGGAAGGCCGACCGGAAGTCATAGTCTTCCTGACCGTAGAGACGGTTGGCGACCGACCACTGCAGGGGTTCGGAAGGTCCCCCGTGTCCCTGGCTCTGTTCGACGATTTTTTCCGAGGCCTGTCGAGTCGCCTCGAGCGCCGCAGCCAGCGCGGCAAATGCCGGCCCCATGTCGGCCTCCGCGTAATGCAGCACCCGCGTCATTTCCTCGCGCGTTGTACCCGATGCTCCCGCATGCGTCATCGCCAGCGCGCTCTGGATCGAGTAGGGCGACAGGCAGAGATTGCCGGGCATCTCACGCAACTGGCGCTGCAGGTCAAGACCTAGGGCATTGACCGCCCGGACGGCGGATTCGGGCTTTGCCGCCTGAATCGAGGCCACCAGAGCGAGACCACCGGCGAACAGGAAAGATCGCATGCACCAATCTGCCGCGAACCCGGCGTGGAGCCAAGCAGTTTCACGCTCGGCTCGAACCCGCACGGCTGCGCACCGCGCGTCTTACAAGGTCACTCCAGTTCCGGCGCGACGTTGCCATAGGTCCAGGGACGGGCGAAGGCCGGCGCCTTGGGAGCCTCGGGCATAGGGCCGGGCTTCATTTCGCGAGTCAGGGCAATGCCGGTGTCGGCCATCTGGCGCCCGGCCGTGATGACAAGGTTGCTGTAGGCGGTCAGGCGCGTCTCATAGCCGCCGCCGTTCGGCCCGAAGGCTTCCTCAGTCGGCACGTAGCCGACGATGCCATTCGCCAGTTCGACCGGAAAGGTGAAGGCGAAGGGGCTGCCCTTCTTGATGTCGAGACCGAACTGAACAAAATACTCGGCCGGATTGGTGACAAAGGCGACGGGGCCGACCTGAACCACCTGCACCTCACAGTCGACCTCCGGCGCCACCTGGCAGAGGTGGTCGAGCATGAGGATCTCCTTGGCAAACAGGTAGTCCGTGGTGTCACCTATGGGTCGCCCGGCCTGGATGATTTCCAGGCTGCGCTGGACGCGAGCCGGCGAGGGCTTGCGCCGCGGGATCGTCAGCACCTTTTGGCGGTTGTCGAGCACCGCCTCGGTGGCGCGCGGCATCGACAGCAGCACCTTCACCGCCTCGGCTCCCACCCGGCCGCCAACCAGTCGCGCCCACTCCTCGGCGCCGGGCCTGCGGTTGGGGCTGAGGTTGTCGACCTGGGTCACATCCCCGCAGGCTCCCTGCAGGAACACCACCGGCGCGCGGGTGTCGAGCGCGCCCTGAATCGTCCGTTCCAGATAGTAGATCCAGTTTGCCGAGATGCCGCCTGGATTGGTCGTGGCATGGCATGCGTAGTTGACCACGGTGCCAAGCAGTCGGCCCTCAAGGTCCCAGACCCCGACCACACCGACCTGCGGGTCGATGGGGCCGGCATACTCGATCATGTCGGGATTGCCCTGCCCCGGATGACTCCAGCTCTGGCCGTTCTTCATGCGCAGGCGACGATTGAAGGCGATCTTGTCCTCGTGGCCGAAACCGCAGCCAAACTGCGCCGGTACCGCACCGGCAAGGGCGGCACGCACGCCTTCGACAATCTCATGAGTCACCCGCAGCAGGAAACCGGCATCGGCGCAGGAGGACTCCTCGTAGGCAAGCCGCTTCACCAGATCGGAAGCCCCATCAAACTCACCCGGCAACACCATGCCGACCGGCCCAGACGAATGCGAGTGCGAAGCGCCGATGAGCACAGCGTCGCCGGGAAACTTCAATTCCTTTTCCAGGCGGGCACGGGCGTCGAGCACCACCGAGCGCGGCACGACCAGGGTGTCGAGTCCGACCAGGGCCACACGCCTGCTGCCGTCGTCAAAAACGGCCACGCGCACCTTGCAGGGGTCGTGAAAGGTGCGGTGGTAGGATTTGCCGTAGCCACCCGGCTGCTCCATGCCGATGCCGGGTGTGATGTCGCGTTCGGCAAAGCCGGCCTTCAAGGGGGCGGCGGCCAGGCGGACACTTGGAACGGCTAGAAGGAGGCAGAGCAGCGACAGCGGTTTCATGTCCCGTAGGGAACGTGCCGGCAGCCGGGCTTCACACACGCGCGCACACCGCTTGGCACGGAAGTGAACCTGCATCATGTTGCAGCCAGCCAACGTACCTTCCCGCCATGCCACTCCATCGTTTTCTGCCGCTGCTCTGCCTGGTCTCCCTCGCCCCTGCCGCCGAACCGGCGGGCGACTGGATTCATGCGCGTGGCGACGAGGCCATGCGCGGACTGTCACCCGTGGAACTGCGCCTGCCCATGAAGCCGGTCTGGCAGTTTCGCGCCGTGCCGGTGGAAAAGGCGCGCGGCGAGATGCTTGTCGCCAGTGCCGTCGTGCGTGCCGGCAAGGTCTATACCGGCTGCAAGGAGGGCTGGTTCTACTGCCTGGATCTGGCCACCGGCAACAAGCTCTGGGAAGCCGAGGGCAAGGGCGCCTTCGACGGCGCCGCCTCCTTCGCCGGTGATCTGGTGGTCGCCGGCTGTCAGGATGGTTTTGTCTATGCCTGGCATGCCGACACCGGCAAGGAGGTCTGGAAGTTTGAAACCCAGGCCGAGATCCACGCCGCCGCGAACACCTGGATTCACCCCAAGACCGGCGAACTGAAAATCCTCATCGGCAGCTACGACTACAGCGTCTACTGCCTCGACGCCAAGACAGGCACCAAGGAATGGGCGGCGGAAACGGGCTACTACATCAACGGTGGTGCCGCCACCGGGGATGGCGTGGTCGTCTTTGGCGGCTGCGACAGTGTCCTGCACGTGCATGACGTCGTCACCGGCGAGGAGAAGCGCCAGATCGACGTCGGCTCCTACATCGGCAACAATGTCGCCATTGCCGATGGCGTCGTCTATGTCTCGCACTACGGCAACCGGGTCGGCGCCTACAGCCTCGACGACGGCATGAAGGTCTGGGAATACGGCGAGCGCGAATTCGAGTTCTATGCCGCCCCCTCGATCTGGGAGAAGTCGGTCTTCGTCGGTGGCCGCGACCGCCGCTTCCACGCCATCGACCGGGTCACCGGCGCTTGCCTCTGGGAATACCGCAGCCGCGGCCGCATCGACAGCAGCGCCGTCGTCTGCGCCGGCAAGGCGGTCATCTTCGGCAGCGACGACGGTTACGTGTACGCCCTTGATCCCAGGGACGGGAAGGAACTCTGGCAGTATGAGATCGGCGCGGCCGTAAAGACCTCGCCCGCGGTGGCCGGTGAACGGGTGCTGTTCGGCGCCGACGACGGCGTCCTGTACTGCTTTGCCCCCGAAGCCGCCCCGTCACCAGCCAAGGCCAAAGAGCCTTGAAGTTCCGGCCAGACCGGCCATCCGGTTCCTGTTGACAGGGGTCGGCCAGCAACAGAGGATATCAATCATGCCGCGTTTCCGCAGCTCACTGTTGACCGCCTGCGTCCTGCTGACGCTGGTGGCGGCACAGTTGTTCGGCCTGCAGCGCGGCTTCCTCTGTGACTGCGGCGGGTTCGCCCGGGTCACCGGAATGGATCACTGCCACGGCCCGCATTCCGCGCACTGCCATGAGCAGGAGACTCCCTGCCATGACTCGGACGACCATCACGGTGACGAGGAGGGTGACACCCATGAGCACGAGCAATGGATCGAAACGCTGCTGGCCCAGTCGGCCGATGCCCAAGGTCCGCTGGTTCCGCCGGTGCTCGGCCTCGTGACGGTCCTTCCTGCCTGGCTGGGAACGCCGGTTCTGGTCGCCATCCCGCCTCCGGGCCGACCTCCGGCCGCCACAGCCGCCCCGCCCCGATGTACGACCTGGTCCGCCGTCCTGGCGCACCGGATCGTTCTGCGCGTTTGAGAGCCTGCACAGCCGCCATCCCACGACGGATGGTCCACCGGCTGTGCCTCCCTCCCTTTCACCGGCACGGTGATTCCGTGCCCGGCTCTCTTCACGCCACCGACCATGAAACCGTTGATCCTTCTCTGCCTTAGCCTCGGCACCGCCTCCTCACAGGCACTGTCCCTTTCCCTGACAGATATCTCCACGCAGGTGCGCGCCCGTCATCCCGCCCTGCAGGCCGCACGACTCGTCGTTGCGGAAGCGCGCGGCCGACAACTGGGCGCCGGCCGGCTCTCCAATCCAACCCTCGGGTTCGACTGGAGATCGGAAAGCCGCCTCAGTCCGGTCACCGGCGAGTTCTCCTTCGAACAGAGCTTCCCTCTCACCCGCCGTCTGCGGCTGGAAAAACAACTCACCGCCCAGGGCGTCACCGCCGCGGAGTTGGAGGTGCTCGATGTGGAGCGGCGCCTGATCCGTGAAGCCCAAGGCCTGGCGGTCGAACTGCTGGCGCTGGACCAGCAGCGTTCCCTGCGGGACCAGCAGGGCGCCCTGGCGAAGAAACTTGCCGACTTCGCCCAGGGTCGCGCCGAACAGGGTGAGTTCTCGCCGCTCGACGCCGCCCAGGCCCAGTTGGACGCCCAACGCCTGGTGCTGGAGGGCAAAAAACTCGACAGCCAGCGGGCAAGCCTGATTGGCCAGTTGAAACCCATGCTCGGCCTGCCTCCGGAAGAACCCCTTCTCCTGAAGGGAACCCTGCCGCAACCCACCCTGCCAGGAACCCGTGACTGGCAGCAGCGGGCCGACTACCGTTTGTCGCAAACCCAGGCGCAGGCGGCACAGACCGAGAGTGAACTCGCCAAGGCTCGTCGCCTGCAGGACATCAGCGCCGGAATCGTCGGCGGTCCCGAGCAGCAATACGTCCCGGGTGCCGGTGGCCAGAACACGGGCTACATCGGTTTCCGCCTTTCCATCCCGCTGCCGTTTTGGAATCGCAACCAGGGGGAGATTGTCGAAAAAAACGCGGCTGCCGAGCGTGCCCGGCTCGAGTCCGATGCCCTCGGCCGGCACATTGCCGGCGAGGCCGACACCGCGCGAAGCGAGATGCTGGCGCAGACCGATCTCGCCCGGGAAACGCGCGACCGCCTGCTGCCGCTGGTCATCGCCCAGACCGAGAAACTCGAAAAGGCCTACGAGTCCGGCCAGGCCGACCTGCTCACCGTCCTGCGCGCCCGCGATCAGCGTCTGCAGTTGGAAGCCGCCGCACTCGACGCTGTGCGTGACTTTCACCTTGCCCGCATCCGCTACGAAGCCGCCACCGGCGCGTCCGACTAACCTTTCTCACGCGATTCCATGAAACGCCCTTCCCTGCTTCTTCTCTGCCTGTGTGCAACGGCCCTGTTCGGCGCCGACACGCCCGACCTCATCCTCGACGATGCCGCCGTCTCGAACCTGAACCTGGAGTTCGCCGAAGCCGAGGAAACCGTGTTTGAGGAAACCGTCTTCTCGCTTGGCGCCATCGAAGTGCTGCCCGGCAAGCGGGCCGTGGTCAGCAGCCGCATTCCGGGCCGCGCCTTCTCCGTGCTCGTCATCCCGCATCAGGAGGTCGAGACCGGCGACGAGGTGGCCTGGATTGAAAGCCGCCAGCCCGGCGATCCTCCACCCGTGGTGAAGTTGGAAGCTCCCATCGCCGGGTTCATCTCGAAGGTGAATCTCGCCCAGGGACAGCCGGTGTCGCCGGAGGATGAGCTCATTGAAATCGTCGATCTCGACACCGTTGAGGCCGTGGCCAACGTGCCCCAGCATTTCGCCGCCCGGCTGCAGTCGGGCCTCAAGGCGCACATCCGAGTGCAGGCACTGCCGGACCGGGTCTTCGATGCCACCCTCGCCCACCTTGCCATTGAGGCGGATGCCGCCGCCGGCACCCTGGAGGCGGCCTTTCATGTCGCCAACCCGGACCACCTGCTGCGCCCCGGCATGAAGGCCGAATTCAACATCGTCGTCAACCGGCGCGAAAACGTCCTGTCCATCCCGCGCAGCGCCGTGCAGGGCGATCCCGCGCAGCGCTTTGTCTACGTGAAGGACTACGACCTGAAGAACGCCTTCGTGAAGGCTCCGGTCGTGCTCGGCGCGCAAAACGACCGCTTTGTCGAGGTCCTCAACGGCCTGCTGCCTGGCGACGAAGTGGTGACGCGCGGCGGTTATGCCCTCGCCTTTGCCGGCAAGGGCAGCGTCAGCCTCAAGGAGGCCATGGACGCCGCGCACGGCCACCCGCACAACGAGGACGGCACGGAGATGACGAAGGAACAACTCGCCGCGAACCACGGCGATCACGAGCACGGGGATCACGACAGCGCTGAAGGAGGCCGCTGGAACACGCTCACCACCTTCTTTGCCGGCACCTGCGGACTGCTGCTGGTCCTGCTGATCATCGCCGCTGTGAAAGGGAGGGAACCGCGTCCATGCTGAACGCCCTCATCCGCTTTTCCCTGCGCAACCGTCCGCTCGTGCTGATGGCGGCGATGTTGATCCTGCTGTTTGGCGGTCAAACCCTCACCGAACTGCCGGTCGAGGTGCTGCCGGACCTGACCAAGCCCACGGTCACCCTGCTGACCGAGGCGCCCGGCCTGGCTCCCGAGGAGGTTGAAACCCTCGTCACCCAACGTCTCGAGGCCGCCGTGCAGGGCGTCGCCGGGCTCGACCGTCTGCGCTCAAATTCGGATGTGGGTCTCTCGCTGCTCTTCGCCGAGTTTGCCTGGGGCACGGACATCCACCGTGCGCGCCAACTCGTTCAGGAACGCCTGCAGGGCGTTCTCGCCACCCTGCCCAAGGGATCCAAGCCCGGCATGACCCCGGTGTCCTCGCTGATGGGCGAAATCCTGCTCATCGGCCTGCGCTGCGAAAAGAAGCCCGGTGAACCCGGATACCTCGCGCCGATGGAACTGCGCACCCTGGCCGACTGGACACTGCGTCGGCGCCTGCAGAGCATCGCCGGCATCGCCGAGGTGCTCACCATTGGCGGCGGCGTCCAGCAAATCCAGGTGCAGCCCGACCCGAACCGGTTGGCCGCCTTTGGCATCCTCCTAGAGGAACTGGTGGAAGCCGCGGCGCGCGCGGCCGGCAACGCCACGAGCGGCTACCTGCAGGCCGGCCCCCAGGAAATCATGGTTCGCAACCTCGGCATGACCACCAACCTCGACGATCTCGCGCGCACGGTGGTCAAGACCGTCGGCAACCGCCCGGTGCTCATTGGCGATGTCGCCGAGTTGCGTCACGAAGTGCAAACCATGCGCGGCGACGCCAGCGTCAACGGTGCACCCGGTGTCATTCTCAGCATCGACAAGGCACCCGGTTTTGACACGCTCAAGCTCACCGATCGAATCGAGGCCGCGCTGGAGGAACTGCGCCCGACCCTGCCCGAGGGCGTCACCGCCGAGATCCTGTTCCGACAGGGCGACTTCATCAGCCATGCCATCGGCAACCTCAAGGAAGCCATCCGAGACGGCGCCGTCATGGTGACGATCATCCTCTTCCTGTTCCTGTTCAGCCTGCGCACCACGGCCATCACCCTGATGGCCATGCCGCTCTCCTTTGCGGTGACCCTGCTTGTCTTCAAGGGTTTCGGCGTCAGCGTCAACTCAATGACCCTCGGCGGCCTCGCCGTGGCCATCGGCATGGTTGTCGACGACGCCATCGTCGATGTCGAAAATGTCTTCCGACGCCTTCGCGAGAATCGAGACCGCCCCAAGCTCGAGGTGATCGCCGCCGCCTCCGGCGAGGTGCGGAACTCCATCCTCTATGCCACCCTGATCATCATTCTGGTCTTCCTGCCTCTGCTCAGCCTGCAAGGCATTGAGGGCCGGCTGTTCACGCCAATCGCGGTCGCCACCATCACCAGCATGGCCGCCTCGTTTGTCGTGTCGCTGACGGTGATCCCGGTGCTGTGTTCCCTGCTCCTGAGCTCGGGCGGCAAGGCTCACCGCGAAGGCTGGGTCATCCGCGCCATGAAGTGGTTCGTCCAACGCAGCTTCCTGCGCCTCGCGCTTGGAGCGCCCCTGCTGGTCCTGCTGCTCGCGGGCGTGCTCCTCATCGCCTCGCTCCTGCTCTACCCGGGCATGGGCAAGGAATTCCTGCCCGCCTTCAACGAGGGAAGCGCCACGCTCTCGCTCGCCGCCGCACCCGGCACCTCGCTCGCGCACGCCAACGAGATCGGCGAAGCCGGGGTGCGCCTGCTTCAAGGCATACCCGAAGTCCGCAGCGTCGGCCGCCGCGCCGGACGCGCGGAACGGGACGACCACGTCATGCCGGTCAGCGTCAACGAGTTCGACGTCGAGTTCCACACCAACGGCCGCGCCCGCGAGGTCGTCTTCGCGGAGATTCGCGAAAAACTGTCCACGATCCCCGGCACCTTCGTCAATGTCGGGCAACCGATCGGCCACCGTCTCTCGCACATGCTCAGCGGCGTGTCCGCCAAGATCGCCGTGAAGATCTTCGGTCCGGACCTCGACGTGCTGCGGGAAAAGGGCGCGCAGGTTCGCGACCTCGGCAAATCCATTCCAGGCCTGACCGACGTGAACCTCGAGGCCCAGGTGCCGATCCCGCAGATCAAGATCGAGGTGAACCGCGAGCGCGCCTTCGCCTACGGCCTGCAACCGGGCGACATCAACGCCCAGGTCTCCAGCCTGCTGGGCGGCGAAACCCTGGCCGAACTGCGCGAGGGCGAACGCACGATCGACCTCGTCATGCGACTGCCCGAACGCTGGCGTGACTCGCCGGAGCGACTCGGCTCGCTGCTCATCGAAACCGGCGACGGCCGGCGCATCCCGCTGAATCTGGTGACCAACATCCGTGAGGGTCGGGGTCCCAACGTCATCAACCGCGA
>JAUREI010000049.1 GCA_030827515.1 Prosthecobacter sp.
GGCCGCTCAGGCCAGCCAGCAGTGCTGCGATGCGACCAACGAGAAGATCGATCGCATGTTCCAGAAGTCGATGTCCAAGTAATCGACCCGGAACCTTCGACGAAGGGCCTCGCGGTGTTTACGCCGCGGGGCCTTTCTTTTGGGCGTCAGCCTCGCGGGCAGTGAGCGCGCCGGACACGGTGACGGGAACCGGCATGCCACGCGCATCGAGGTAGGCCTGCTGAACTGCGGACCAGTCCACCGGCACCAGCGACTGGCGGGCAGCTTCCACGACCAACTTGGCCAGATCGGTCATGGTCGGCGGTTCGACCACGTCTTCCTTCAGTGCAGGATGCACCTCCACCCAGAGTCGGCCATCACGCCAACCCACTTTGAAAGGCTGGTTGACAATGGTGACCGGCGTATTGACCGGCGCCATGCCGAACAGCGCCTCGATGTCCTCCGGGTACAGGCGCATGCAGCCATGGGTGACCTGCATGCCGACGCCGGCCGGACGATTGGTCCCATGAATGAGGTAGGCGCCTCCCGGTATCGCAAGTCGCATCGCATAGCGTCCGAGAGGATTATCCGGGCCCGCGGGCACCACCGCCGGCAGGATGTCGCCCTTGGCAGCGTGCTCGCGACGCACCGACTCCGGCGGATACCACGGAGGATCCTTCACCTTGGAAACGATCCGGGTCGAGCCGAGCGGCGTGTTCCAGTCCATCTTGCCGATGCTCACCGGATAGCTGTAGACCTCGTTGCCCTCAGGCGTGAAGAAATACAGCCGATGCTCAGGCAGGTTGATGACGATACCGCGACGCTCGGCCGCAGGCAGGATTCGCAGCTTCGCCAACTCGATCCGCACGCCGGCACCGGGCAACCATGGGTCCACGCCAGGATTGGCGTTGACGATTTCGTCGTAGCCGAGCTTGTAGCGGCGCGCCAGGTCGATCAGGGTGTCTTCGTGACGGGCACTGGCCTGGCGCGGCTCGCCGATCAGGTCGCCGGCAGCAGGATCCAGCAGGTAGCGGTCGGCCAGCGCTGCGGGCGAGGCTAGCAGGAAGCAGAGCAGCAGCCGTGGCCGGCGGATGCGGTCGAACATCTCAGTACCTGACCAGCGCGGAGCCCCAGGTAAAGCCGCCGCCGAAGGTTTCCATCAGCAGCAGCTGGCCGCGCCGGATCCGTCCATCACGGACCGCCGTGTCGAGCGCCAGGGGAATGGAGGCAGCCGAAGTGTTGCCATGGTCCTGAACGGTGACGATCACCTTCTCCATCGGCATGTCCAGCTTGTCTGCGGCCGACTGGATGATGCGCAGATTGGCCTGATGCGGCACCAGCCAGTCGATCTGGTCTTTGTTGATGCCGTTCTTGGCGAGGGTCTCGTCGACCAGGCGTGAGAGGGTGCGTACCGCGACCTTGAAGACCTCATTGCCCTGCATGGTGATCCCGGCCGGGACGCCCGCACGGAGCTGGTCGAAGCCCGACGACGGCCCAAAGGGAAACTTCAGGAGATCCTGATACTTGCCATCCGAGTGCAGGTGCGTCGCGATGATGCCCGGCTCGGTGGAGGGCGTGAGCACCACGGCCCCGGCCCCGTCACCAAACAGGACGCAGGTGCCGCGATCGTTCCAGTCGACTATCCGGCTCAGGCATTCGGTGCCGACCACCAGCGCGCATTTCACCTCGCCGGCGCGCACGAACTTGTCGGCCACCGACAGGGCATAGATGAAACCACTGCAGGCGGTCTCCAGCGCGAAGGCAGGGCAGTTGTGTATGCCGAGTCGCTGCTGCAGGAGCGTGCCGGTGTTGGGAAACACCAGGTCCGGGGTAGTGGTGCCGACCACGATGAAGTCGACGTCCTCGACGGTCAGCCCCGCCGAGCGCAGGGCGCGACGGGCGGCGTGCTCAGCCAGCACCGAACTGGTCTCTTCGGGAGCCGCCAGATGGCGGCGCTCGATCCCGGTACGAGTGCGAATCCACTCGTCACTCGTCTCGACCATCTTCTCCAGGTCGGCGTTGGTCACCAGCCTCGACGGAAGGTAGCTACCGGTGCCGGCTATCCTGGAATGGGTCATGCAATCGACCCCGCGCCGCTAGCTCTCTTCGCCCTCGACCGGCACCTCGATCACCCGCTTGCCACGGTAGTAGCCATCGCGGCTGATACGGTGACGCAGGTGCGTCTCGCCGGTGGTGGGATCCTTGGACAGCGCCGGCTTGGCCAGCTTGTCGTGTGCGCGACGCATGCCCCGGGTAGAGGGGGTGCGACGACTTTTCTGGACGGGCATCTTCGTTACTCCGCTGAATGAACCTAAGACTTGAGCAAATCCTTCAACCCTGCAAACGGCCGCTGGCGAGGCTCTTCCTCCGCGGGAACGTCCGTCGCTACCTCGCGGCCGCCACCACAACCGTCGGCGCCCTGCTCGTGCCGCGCAACCAGAGGCACTGCCAGCAGGGACTCTTCCTCGATCAATTCCACGACCTCAAGCCATCCGGCCTGGACTGGATAGGCTTCTGCCTCGCCCGGCTCAGCGCCGGACTCCTCACTCCCCTCCTCCACGAACACCAGTCGACTGGACCCGGCCAGGACCTGTTCGTAGGGCCGCAGGCAACGCTGGCACTGCAGGGTCAACGAGCCGGTAATTTCCAGGTCGCACCCAAACCGCCCATCACCCGCCGCGCTGAAACTGAGCACGGCATCGACCCATCCGGTCCCGTCCAGCCCGGCCTCGGCGAGCCTCGGCAGCTCCGACGCGGGATAATGGCGCCGGATGACCTGACCCTCGGCAGCCAACGCGTTCACGTCCAACCGCTCGTGCCCGGACCCATACATGGGCCGCGTATAATAGGGTTGCGGGGCCCCTCTGTCAAAGAGAAACAGGCCTCAAATCCTTGTTTTTGAAGGTCGTTGAAACGTGACCCACCCCCTTATCCTGGCCTCCGGTTCCGCTTATCGGCAAGCCCTGCTGGCCCGCCTTGGCCTGCCCTTCGAGGTGGTCGTGGCAGGGATCGATGAGTCGGGGCGCCCGGGAGAAGCGCCTGCCGAGCTGGTTCGGCGCCTGGCGCAGGACAAGGCCTCTGCGGTAGCGATGCAACGCCCGGAGGCCTGCATCATCGGCTCTGACCAACTGGCCGTCTGCGGCAAGCGCATCCTGGGCAAGCCGGGCAGCGAGGCGCGCTGCGTCGAGCAGTTGCTGTCCTGCAGCGAACGGGTGGTTGAATTCCTGACCGCCGTGGTGCTGGTCTCGCCAGCAACCGGCGCGGCGGCTCTGCACATCGATGCCACCCAGGTGCACTTTCGCCGTCTGGGGCGAGCCGAGGTGGAGCGCTACGTTGCGCTCGAGCGACCCCTCGATTGCGCCGGCGGGTTCAAGTGCGAGGGCCTCGGTATCGTGCTGTTCGAGTCCATCCGCAGCCAGGATCCGACGGCCCTTATCGGCCTGCCGATGATCTGGCTGGCTGGCGCGCTGCGCGAGGCCGGTTTCGACCCGCTCGCCACTCCCTAGCGCAAGCGGGAAAGCACGCCCTCGAGGTCCGCCGGCAGTGGAGAGGTCAACTCGCAGCGCCGGCCGGTATCGGGCCACTGGAACTCAAGCCGGGTGGCATGCAGGAACAGTCGCCGCAACCCGGCTTCCCGCAGGCGCTGGTTGAATTCACGCTCACCGTACTTGTCGTCACCGGCCACCGGATGCCCGGAATAGGCCGCATGCACGCGGATCTGGTGGGTCCGGCCGGTCTCGAGATCCACCTGCATGAGGGTGGCCAGGTCACCGAAACGCTCCAGAGGCTCGAACACACTGACCGACGGCTTGCCATCGACATGGACCCTGACCACGCGTTCGCCACCCTGACGGTGACTGGTGGCCAGCGGCAGGTCCAGACGTTTGCGCCCGAGTCGCCAGCGCCCCTTGACCAGCGCAAGATAACGTTTGGCCACGGCGCCCTCGCGCAGCAGTGCGTGCAGGTGACGCAGGGCTACACCACCCTTGGCGACCAGGAGCAGGCCGCTGGTGTCCCGATCGAGCCGGTGAGCCAGTTCCAGGCGCACATCCGGGCGGCTCGCCCGCAAGGCTTCGATCACCCCGAAGGCGAGGCCCGAACCACCGTGCACCGCCAGCCCGCTGGGCTTGTCGACGACGATCAGACGATCGTCCTCGTAAACGACCCGCGCTTCAACGCCAGCCGCCATGCGTTCGCCCGGCTCGGACTGGCCAGAGGCGGATTCCTCCTGCCTGACCGGCGGTATCCGAACCCGATCGCCAGCGGCGAGGCGAAGCTCCGGCTTGGCCCGCTTGCCGTTCACGCGCACTTCGCCACGCCTCAGCAGGCGATAGACATGACTGCGGGGCACCCCCTTCAACTCGCGCAGCAGCAGGTTGTCGAGTCGCTGACCAGCGTCGGAGGCGTCAACCTCGACCTGCCGCACCCCTCCAATTCGGTTCCCTAACATATTGATTTTCTGTAACGTATTCCGTTATGATCCACAGCGGTCGCAGGGCAAGCGATGACCGCAAGGTCTAACCGCCCGGCCCCAGTCGATAGCGCGGCCCCCCGTGAGACCACTCCGGGCAGGCGCCGCATGTTAGTTGGTCCTGGTGAACCAGGCCATCGCCCGGCCGAAAGTCTGGACCCGCGCCCCGAGAGGCGAGGTCCGTGGAAGAGTACAGAGCTCCCAAGGCATGCAACTTCCCCCGTACATAGCCACCGGCGCAAGCCGGCAGGATAGAGGTCCAGACTCGCAGGCCCCCACGTCAACGGATGGGGACCATGAAGAGAATGCTTGTCAACGCAACCCAGCAGGAGGAGTTGCGCGTAGCGCTGGTTGACGGCCAGCGGCTCTACGATCTTTCGATAGAAATCCCGTCACGCGAGCAGAAGAAGGCCAATATCTACAAGGCCCGCATCAGCCGCGTCGAGCCCAGCCTCGAGGCTGCTTTCGTCGATTATGGCTCGGGGCGCCAGGGCTTCCTGCCGCTCAAGGAAGTCGCTCGTGAGTATTTCCGCTACCAGCCGGCTCCCGGCGCACGCTTCAACATCAAGGATGTGCTGCAGGAAGGCCAGGAGCTGATCGTCCAGGTCGAAAAGGAGGAAAGGGGCACCAAGGGGGCCGCGCTCACCACCTTCATCAGCATGGCCGGCCGGTTTCTGGTGCTGATGCCCAACAACCCGAAGGCCGGCGGCGTCTCGCGTCGCATCGAAGGCGAGGATCGCGACGCCACCCGCGACGCGCTTAGCCATCTGGTCATTCCGGATGGCATGGGTGCCATCGTGCGCACCGCCGGGGTCGGTCGCGCTGCCGAGGAGCTGCAGTGGGACCTCGACAACTTGCGCACCAACTGGGACGCCATCATCGACGCGGCCGGGCACCGTCCTGCCCCCTTCCTGATCTATCAGGAGGGCGACGCCGTCACTCGCGCCCTGCGCGACTACTACTCGGATGACATCGGCGAGGTGTTGATCGACGAGCCCGGCGCGCATCAGCGCGCGGCGGAGTACGTGCAGCGTTTCATGACGCCGGACGTGGTGCGCTCGATTAAGCTCTACACGGACGACGTGCCGCTGTTCACTCGCTACCAGATCGAGAGCCAGATCGAGTCGGCCTACTCTCACACCGTCAATCTGCCCTCGGGCGGCAGCGTGGTGATCGATTACACCGAGGCGCTGGTCTCCATCGACATCAACTCTGCGCGGGCAACCCGCGGTGGGGACATCGAAACCACAGCCTGCAACACCAACCTTGAAGCCGCCGACGAGATCGGCCGACAGCTGCGCCTGCGCGACCTCGGTGGCTTGATCGTCATCGACTTCATCGACATGGAGTCCAAGAAGAACCAGCAGGCCGTCGAGGACCGCCTGCGCGATGCCGTGCGCGCCGACAAGGCTCGCATCCAGATCGGCCGGATCTCACGCTTTGGATTGATGGAGATGTCGCGTCAGCGGCTGCGCCCCTCGCTGGGCGAGGCGACCCATGCGGCCTGCCCGCGCTGTAGCGGCATGGGTAGCATCCGCAGCGTCGATTCGCTGGCGCTGGCCGTCCTGCGCCTGATCGGAGAGGAGGCCCGCAAGGAGCGCACGGCTCGCGTCATCGCCCAATTGCCAGTGGACGTCGCCACTTTCCTGATCAACGAGAAACGCGAGGCACTGCGCCAGGTCGAGGCCCGTAGCGGCGTCGAGATCATCCTGGTGCCCAATCCCAACATCCAGACCCCCAACTACCTGATCAAGCGAGTGCGGGACGATGAGGTCGGCCTGGCGGAAAACTCTGGAATCAGCTTCCGGCTCGCTGAGCAGGCGCCGGTGGAAATAGACTTCCAAAAGAGCGCGGAAAAAACCGCGGCGGCTCCTGCACCGGCCGTGCAAACCATCCTGCCCTCTACGGCGGCACCGACGCCAGTGGCACCACCGCCCGCACCGTCGGCTTTCATTGCCAATGGCGGGCTCTGGGGTTTGATCAAGGCCTGGCTGGGCATCGGCAGCAGCAGCGAATCGCGTCGGGAGCCACGTTCACCGGGGCGTTCGAGTCGGGAAGGCGGTCAGCGAGGCGACGGTCGTGGCGGTCGCGATGGTCGCGATGGCTCGCGCCGGCGGCGTGGCGAGGGCCGCGGAGACGGCCGCAGCGAGCCGCGTCACGAACGTGGCGAGAAGGACCGTGACCGGGGTCGTGACCGCGGACGTGAGGGCGACCGCGAACGGCAGCGTGCTGAACGTCCGCCTGGTCAGGGGGACGGCAGGCGTCAGCGGCAGGACGGCCGTGGCGAGCGTGACCGTAACCGGCAGCCTCGACAGGAACAGCAGAGGGAGCGCCCGCCGGTGCAGGAGAGCCAGCAGGCTCCCGCCGCGCCGGAGCAACCGGTTGAGGCCGGCGCTGCCGGGACCATGGGAGGAAGCCAGGAATTCGAACGCAAGAAGCGCAGGCGGCGTGGCCGCGGCCGTGGTCGGGGAGGCAGCCGTGAGGGCCGCGAACTCGGCCCACAGGCCGGGCCGATGCAAGTCGGGCAAGCAACGTCGGCGCCTGACCAAATGTCCTTTCCCACCGTAGAGGAGGACCGACTGAGCATCACCCAGCCGCTGCCGATCCTGCAACTCGACACCGAGGCGGAGTCGTCGAGCGCGCCCTCGGTCGCCGGGCCCGCGCCAGAGGCGCCGGCCAGCCAGACGCCTGAGGGACCCGCGGAGGAGAAGCCGCGTTCCGCAGCCAGCCAACCTTACACGGTCTGGTCGTCGGGCCCCAGTTCAGGTCCGCAGAGCTTCGGACCCGGAGACTGATTGGCTTGAGGGCCGGGCCTGTGAAGGGCCCGGCGCCTCACCGCTTGAGCTCGGCCAGAAGACCCCGTGAGGCAGCCTCGACCAGATCGAGGACCTGCTCGAACCCCGCAGCACCGCCGTAATAGGGATCTGGCACCTCCCGATGCCCCGACTGGGGAGCGTAGTCCATGAACAGGCGGACGCGCGCCGTGTGAACGGTGGGTGCCATGTTCTCCAGGTGCGTGAGGTTGGCTTCGTCCATGGCCACCAGCAGGTCGAAGGCATGAAAGTCCTCGACGCTCACCTGGCGCGCCCTGAGGTGTCCCATTTCCACGCCTCGCCGGCGAGCCGCCTCGATCGTGCGCCGATCCGGTGGGTCACCGATGTGATAGCCATGGGTGCCCGCTGAATCGACGTGCACCTGCAGGCCCCTGCCCTCCTCCTCCAGCACCCGACGGAACACCGCCTCGGCCGTGGGTGACCGGCAGATGTTGCCCATGCACACAAAAAGTATTTTAGATGAAGACATTACACACCTAAGTCTCTGAAATCCCTATCTCCGACGGTATCTCCTGATATCCCCTAAAATCCTCAAAGCGCAGGGTGTTGTATCCAGTCCTTGTATCCAGAGGCCATATGTCGCTATCCGACGTTACCGTCAAGAGCCTCCGCCCCAAGGCTGGAGACTACTGGCGAGCCGATACCAACGCCAAGGGCGAAAACCCACACTCTTTGTACCTCCGAGTAAGGGCTACGGGCAAGAAGGTCTGGGTCCTACGTCGCATGCGCGACGGCAAGCTGACCAACGTCACCCTTGGACGGTACCCGGCACTCACGCTCAACAAGGCCCGGAAGAAAGCACGCGACATCCTCGAGGGAACCGCCGATCCAAAGAGCCTAAAGGCCGTCGCAGACGAGTGGTTCACAATGAGAATCCGGGGCAAATATCGTCGCCCTCGTCAGGTGCTCCACTACCTTGACCACATTCCCGCAACGATAGGGGCAAAACTCATTCACGATGTTGACCGCCGCGAGATTCACCGTGAACTGGTCAACTACGCTCAGACTCGTGGACCCGTAGCAGCGGCGCGGTTTTTGGCAATTTATAAACAGATGTTCCAGTACGCAGCCGCTGCCGGATACCTCCCCGACTCTCCGCTCTCACAGATGACCGCGAGGGACATTGGCTATGTCGAGAGGCCCCGTGACCGAGTGTTAAGCGACAACGAGATCAGGGCGATCTGGATTACAGACAGCTCACATACGCCGTTACTTAGGTTCCTGCTGCTTACCGGCCAGCGAATCGGCGAAGCCCAGCGTATGACCTGGGGCCACGTTAACTTCGACCGCTGGGTGATCCCGAGGGAACACAGCAAGAACAAGAAGGCGCACTGGGTTGCACTGTCACCGAAAGCAATCGCCCTGCTTGAGTCGCTACCAAAGAAATCGAACCTGGTATTCGGCACCGTCAGTAACACGGCAGTCCAGGCATGGGTCCGCCGCTGGCAGAAAGACGCGCCGGACGCATGGACTCCTCACGACCTGCGGAGAACAATGGCGACACGCATGAATGATCTTGGCATCGGTCCGCACATCGTCGAGAAGATCCTGAATCATTCCCTGCAAGGCGTGATGGCGGTTTACAACCGCGCCGAATATGAGAAGGAGCGGATCGGAGCGATGCAGCGATGGGCCGATGAACTCGACCGCCTTCTAAAGGCTTGTCCCAAATGACTACAGACAAGAAACCGAAGATCGTCTTGCCATTCTTCATGTTCGAACGATCTCGACGACGCCCGAATACGAAGTCCAGAGATGCGTTGATTGCTTTGGACTATTGGACCCGGGTCTGGAAGATGCCGGAACCACGGCGGTGGGGCTACTCGGGCAAATTCGAGTTAGCGGTCGCCTCGGCGTGGAAACCCCACAAGGTCACGCCGGAAACCGTAAGACGCTGCCGTCGGCAGTTTCATAAGGACTGCCAGCAGATGATGCACTACTTTGCGAATTTCCTCGAGGGACTCGCAAAGACTGGCGTTGAGATGACGGTAGAAGAATTTTTCAGCGCACTTGAGAAAGGCATCTCTCAGCGGCGACGTTACCTTGAAGGAACTCAGGGATTCTACATTCGTATCTACGATCCAGAGATGAAAAAGCGGTACGGGTGAGAGTACCACCGAAATTCTTTACCCCATTATTTCCATCTAACGCACGCGCAACGGGCTGTATTTCATTCGCCTGTTGAAAGGTTTGCCAATTTGATATCTATAGTACGACCGGACACTGAAACCACTAGAGGAGTCCGGTCATGTCATTCAAGCCCCTACGAGTTCCTGTTGAGGAGGGAGCCCGCCTACTAGGCATCTCACGCCCGACTATATTCCGCCGCATCCAACGTGGCGAGATCTCAGCGATTCGCGATGGTCGGCGCACACTGATTGCTATGTCAGAGTTAGAGCGGTACGCCGCCCTAGTCTCGTTACCACCATCGAATCCTGGCAGCGGGCGGCTCCCATGACTCCCGAAATCTGTCCCGCTCAGTCGAAGAGCAAGCCCAGTCTGCGGGCGGCAATCAACGCCAAGTGCAAAGACTGCACCTACGATCCTCTGTCGGGCGGCGGCACCTGGCGCGAACAGGTTGCACAGTGTAGTTCCGTCAACTGTCCACTCTGGCCCGTCCGTCCGGCACCAATTTCAGGGCTGTTCGCCAACCCTTGCCGTGATCCCGAGGTTGTGCCCCAGGAATGGCTCAAGTTACCTGCTGGATTGGCCGTCTCGCCCCATCCATCGGATGAACACCCGCAGGGGAATAGCAGGGTATGACCAAGGCTCCGTCTTTCGTGATGGCATGGAAGCGGGCCTTCCTTTCGCCGGCGGGACCCAGACCGCTGACGCGATTAGTTCTGGCGGCGATGGCGATGCGGATGAAGCCAGACGGTAGCGGATGTTTCATCGGCGCTCGCGGCCTAGCCAAGTTGACCGGCCTCGATAAGAGCACCACCGCCGAACATCGAATCTTGGCGGCTGATGGTGGCTGGGTGATCCCCCCACCCAACATGCACGCACCCAAAGCGGAATGGCTTCCGGCAATACCTCCACACGCACAAGTGTCCGGCAAAGGTGGACAGTCGGACGAAAAACAGCTGTCCGGTTCCAGGGGCCCAGCTGTCCGTGATGAGAGGCAGAACTGTCCGGTCTCAGCAGATGAACTGTCCCGCCAGGCCGGACATATCTCCTTCTTATCTCCTTCTAATCTCCTTAATAACTCTGGAAGCGCAAAAAGCGCTCTCGGAGTTGAGGAAAAGAAACGCCTCATCCGCGATTGGGTAAATCGGCCCGACACACGTAGAACTTACGATTGCGCAAACACGGCACTACGGGTGCCAGAGAATTGGCGCTTTGCCGGATTCGAGAACTTCGTCAAAGAGGTTTGGCGAGAAATCGAGAGGACTCCGAAATGACGGAAAACTCAACTTCGGGCGATAAGCCCGAGTCTCCGAAGTACCACCCCAGCCGGACCCCTGAGCAGTGGCGGGCGTATCACCGGGCGTACTACCGGCAACATGCAGAACGCAGGAGACAGCAGGCCAGGAACTCCTACTGGGGAAAGGTACTGGGAGATCCCTCTGGAGAACGCAGTTTGCAGGGTCTGATTAACGCGTTTTTGAGAGGAAAGTTTTAGCTATAGGTAATATAAACAACATGTTATGAATGGATACAAAGGTTTTCTCTAGCTTAGTATTTGACCAGGAACGTTGGCCATTTGTTGCCAGATTGGGGACCCGAAGCCCGGCGCCGAGTGTCGTCGGCTCAAGCCAGCCCAAGACCCTGCCCCTGGGGTGCCTACGGATTACGCGTTACGCCTATCTAGTGGGGAAGTAGGCTTAGCCATGCTGGGGTCAGGGGTAGGCTGAGATACCCCGACGGATGGCCCGTGTCGTGGCATCCAGTAGCGTTGCCCTCATTCCTGCTGGTGGTCAGCCATGTGTTTCTGGCTGGTTGGTAGCGAGTCGGTTGAGACGGCGAATCGCGGTCTTGCATACGGGAAGATAGAAGGGCGCCCAAGCGGGCACCGTGAAGATGATCTCGCAGGTACTGGCATCGACCGGGATGACGCGATGACCGGTGGCCGTTACGCGGGCGACCGTCCAGCCCCAGAACTGCTCGGGCTCCCAGTCAGTGATCTGAAAAGGCAGCCACAGGCCGACGGCCGTCTGGACTCTTCCTCGGGTATCGGGTCCGATGAGGCGCGCTGGGTAATCGACGGTCCGCACGCTTGGGCCCCAGTGTGGCCACTCGTTGGTATCTGTCAGCAAGCGCCAGACGACGGATGCGGGGGCTTGAATGGGACCGCGGGTTTCGAGCACGTCGGGATGGCTCCCAGGAGTCAGTTCTTGCCGATCGTGGGGAGGCAAGCGGCAACGATCTTATGACTGAAGTCGTGGATGGTAGCGGTATCCAACAGGCCTGGAAGCCAGATCTCAGGCGACCAGGGAAGTGGTTCGCCGTGAGAGCCTGGGTCGGCAACAACATCCAGATCGAAAGACGTCTGCTAACGGCCAGATGCAGACGCCTTGTAAATCAAAAAAAGGGCCCTGCGATCAGCACGGCCTCTATTAAGAAGCACGTCGCACCCGAAGATTTCAGTTGGGTGATGTTCTGTGCGTCCAGGGGGGGGGCGCGTCGATCCTACTTCGACGTAGCGCCACATTTCTCGTAGTAGAAATGCCCAGATGCGTCATCGGGACCGTATGGAAAGTAGAGGCCTGCGATCAGCATGCCGCCACCAAGTATGTTGTACCCGGCCCGACTCTGGCACTGTTGATGCGATGACTCACCCGTCTCGTTGTCCTTCCACGAGTGCTGAATGAGCATCTGATCCTGCAAGCCCGGCTCCAAAAGTTCAGCCTCGAGAGTGAATGACGCCTCGAAAGACCAAGGCTGGATGTCCGTAGATCCGTATATCTCGATCCCGCCTGAATTGACACAGAAATCTGATGCCGGCTCCAGAAGCACCTGCACCCAGGCCTGGTTAGGCGTCACATGTATTGCGCCGCGGCCGACCATACATTCGACACGACGATAGCTATAGCTACCAGGATCACTGATGTCTTCTTCGGCCCACGCACGTGTTTCGACGTACTTTCCTGAGGGCGATCGGTACTGGGTAATAGCAAAGGATCGGCAGTGCCAGCTATTCTCGTTAGGACTGTAAGTGCAGACAGCGCCATCAGCAGCTGCCGTGACTTGCTGATCACGTATTGGAAGCAAGTCAACCCTCGCCTCGAGCCCTGCAGCGAGCGAAATCGACACAGACAGGAACGCGCTGATTGTGGCCAGCGCCAAGTATTTCTGTCGCATAGAATTGCCCCTAATTCATGAGGCTGGTCCCGCCAGGATGAGCGGGGCGTCGACCCCATGAGCGCCATGCTAGGCCCGGCCCTCATTTCCGCCATAAGGAATAGTGGAACTGTGTTGACCGGGGTACGGAGCCAGTCGCTGGCTATTGCCAGTCACTTCTAGATCAGCGCCGGTTAAGGTCGATAGCGGAACGTGGATTCAGTCCAACCTGGCCGTCTGACATATGACTGCAATGGGTCGTTAGCTGCCGGACTGCTGCGGCGCAGCAGGATGTCGCTTAAGGGTAGGGAACAGATATCGAAGCCCAAGTCTGTATCGGATAGGAAGTAGTCTTGGGTGCCCAACCCCCACCGACTGGCTAGTCGAGTCTGCAATTCAACCTGACCCGAGCCTTCCTTCCGCTATCTTAGGAACGGCGCATCAACGGCGAACCGATTCATCGATAGGTTCCCATGTCGAGAAACCTTCGTTCGTCGCCTGCTCGTACATGGTGCGAAGGTGGTTTGCGCAGGCCTCCGGCGTCGGCCATTCTGCAAGATCAGATCGAATTCTCGGCGGCAGCTTGTCTGCGACTCCGGCCCACCTGAAATTCCTGTCTATCAAGGTCTGCATGAAACCGGCAGTTGGGAGCGAGTCGGACTTTCGACCGTTGCATGCCCGACAGCTCAGAACCAGATTCCATGCCCGATCCTCAAGAACATAGGCCCATGGAATAACGTGGTCGATGGCCCACGGGCCCTGGGAGTTCCCGCAGTAGAAACAGGATGCGTTGGATGCCTGTTCCACAGGGCCCCTGTAAGCCGCCGTCTTCCGCCGTGGCTGTTCGTCCGAGATCTTCTCAAACAGGCGGGGTGCCGAACTGAACGCCTGAGTAAACCTCACCCAGCCGGCAACGGCCAGATACCGAAGCAAGTCGCGGTGTGCAGCAACGAATGCCACAGCCTCAGGGGAGAGGCTTATCCCGCTGGCGCTTTCACGAAACAATACGGGTGAAACACGGTTCCGCCGAACGGTGTGAAACCGTGGGATGACATCGCGGAAAGCAAATTTCGCCACCGTGTCCAACAAGTCCTCGTAGCACGCTCGATCCCGATGCTGCAGGTCCGTTGGCACATCGCTACCCGTGATCACCCCTTCCGCCACTAGCTTACGCAGGTACCTCATCACCACCGGGTCTTTGGACGGGTCCGTCCCTTGCCGAACGCGGTACTTGAGCGTCAGGGGCCAGTAGTAATGAACAAAGCGATCGGCCAGCTCGGCACGGCTGATCTCTTGGGCATCCGTTCCCGTGGACCGCGCCCGATCCGCAATGGCTCTCAGCAAGGCAAACTTGTAGGAATTCGTCTTCTGACCACGGGTCAGCACCTGAAAAGTCGACCTGAGTAGCGCGTCCATCGGCGTTTCCGACTCTGTAGGGCTGTCTTCTGCACCAAACTGCGCGAAACCGCAAGTGACCCAGACGAATACTTTCCCTATAATATCCCTTAACGGGAAAGAATAGAGGTGTGCCATGGGACAAGTCATTGATCTGCCACGTCGCCGCAAGCGGGCCCCAATCGCCGTAAATGGGAAAGTTCCTCCAAAGCGTCGGGCCAACCGCGAGGTCCGCTCCCGCGAGTACCTGACCCCGACCGAGGTCGAGCGGCTGGTTAAGGCGGTGGGGGCTATGGGAAGGCACCCTGGGCGGGACCAGACCCTGCTGACCCTCATGTACCGGCACGGCCTGCGGGTGACGGAGGCCGTCTCCCTGCGCTGGGACCAGGTGGACCTCAAGGCGGGCCTGCTGCACGTCAATCGGCTCAAGAACGGGGTGGCTTCGACCCATCCCCTCCGGGGACCTGAGTTACGCAAGCTCCGCCAGCTGCGCCGCGACTACCCCGACAGCCCCTATCTGTTCGTCTCCGAGCGCGGAGGCCCCATGACTGCCAGCAACGTCAGGAAGCTCGTCACCCGGGCTGGGGAAACCGCCAAGCTCAAGTTCCCGGTCCATCCCCATATGCTCCGGCACGCCTGCGGTTACAAGCTGGCCAACGATGGCCACGATACCCGGGCGCTACAGCACTACCTGGGGCACAAGAACATCAACCACACGGTCCGGTATACGGAGATGGCCCCGGATCGGTTTAAGGGGTTCTGGAAGGATTGACGAGGACCTGACGCCGTAAACCTGTGAGCGGTTGAGTCGGTACCCCTGGCCTTGGTATGTCTTTGAGGAGATCAAGGCTCCTGGGATTTTCCGCGACCCTAGAAACGGCACGCCTGGGTCTCGACCGGTCATGCTGCGTTCTGAGCTAGTCAGAAACAGACCCCCACCCACCCGGGCGGTACACCCTGAAATCACAGACCCCGGGGGGTGTGCAGGTACCATCTACCCCCGTTCAACCGCTGGTCGTAATCCTGGTGCCGGACGACGGCTCAACCAGTAAAGTGTCTCTGATCGGGCGGACACACAGTCGATGTCTGCTATCTGCCAGGGTCGGAATCGAACCAACGACACGCGGATTTTCAGTACAGAAGAGAGTCGGGTCTGGGGCGACCAGGTCGAAGACCGTCACGGGGTCCCGTCCAAGTCGACCGAGCCGTCCGCGGGAGCCATGGCCTCCTACCAACTCCGATCGGCGAAACTGCCGAATGAGGCGCACGAATGGTCAGGTGCCGCCAGTGGGCACAACACCCATCACGCTGACAAGCACACCGTCCGGGTCAAACGTGATCACCTCAAGAAGTTCAACGGCACGACTCGCTCCTTCTGCAGGTAGCCGGTAAATGCTTGGCTCCTTGAGCAGTTCGCAACACCCGTCGCGCAGTCTTGACAAGACTCCTGCAACATCCGCCGACTCAAATACCGCAGTCGCCTGACCGTAGGCGACGCGCTCCCGCGGCGGCGGCGCAAGTGAACTTATGGGTGGCATTGCACCGCTCAACTCGTACAGCCCAATCCAGCCAACCGTCGAGCCCGGCGTACCTAGGTGGGCAATGCGCATCCGGCCGTCTTCGTATCCGACGAGCGACGCAATGGCCGGGCCAGATAGATCCTTGCGCTCGAGGACCTGCAGGCCGATCACATCGCGATAGAACCACAGAGAACGCTCGATGTCCCGAACCCAGACGGTTAGACGCTTCAATGCGGGAATGCTCGACATGGGGTCTACTCGTTACTTTGAGGACAACATCTTCAGAACGGCCTCACGTGACCAAGGAAGGCGGCAGCTAGCAGCGAGAGGTGCAGCCCCGCCAGAACCCAGGTGCCACGCCTCATCGCCTGGCGAATTGCAGCTTCTCGTATTGGGGTCGAGCCATGTTGAACAATATCTGGCCACGTCAGCAGCAACGCCTGGATGTAGTAGCGAATGCCGATCCCTGCACCCACTACCAGCCCAAACAACACTACTTTGGCAGCCAGCCAGCCAGCGGCGATTGGAGTACCAAAGACCAAAGACCAGCCGCCCACGCCGACGGACACGGCGATGACGCCATAGCGTATCCGGACATCCCAGGCTCGCAGTGCAGCACCTGCTGCCGTGTGACCGCGCAGGTGAACGTACCACATGAACGAGAACCAAGCCCCTGACACGATCCACACCGAAACGAGACCGGGAGTTCCCAGCGGCACGAGGCCCAGCAGGCCGCCCAGCGTCAAGCCGAGCGGCAGCGAAAGTATCAAGGCATTCCGTGGGTGCTGGTCAACGTCGAGGAGGAAGTTCCAAAGACGATTACGTTCCATCCCCTCCATTTTCTCGGCATGCGTCAAGTAGTGGGTCAACTGGTTCACGACCAGGTCTGAGCCGACCCAGTAACCCCAGACGACGATATGCGCCAGCTTGAACCATCCATACGCTTCCACGCTACATTCCCCACTTCCGCTAGTGCTGGTGTTTAGCAGCAGGTCCCGGACTCAGAAGACCTGATTGATACTCTTGCATGTCGCGTGTCGCGTTGGCTGCTTTCGAATGACCCATACAGGCCGCTTGTAACCCGACAATTGAAAGCCGGTTTCCCACGAGCAGAACACCACACGCCAGTGCTACCTGAAAAGCCCTACCGCATTCCAGCTCCTTTCCACTTCCACTTACTGCGGGACGCAAGATAGGACTTGAGCCCGGTGCGCTCCAGCACATGCCCTTGCGCCACTCGTGCTCCGTCGACGACGTCAGCCCGGTTCAGGTACTTGTGCACGCCGCTGGCAACGACCTGCTCGCCATCGATGTAGACATCCCGCACCGCACCTGGATCATTCGAGTACACGAGGTTGGAGATCACCGTATGAGCCGGCGCGAGTGACACCCTTTCCGTGTCGATCACGATGAAGTCAGCGCGCTTGCCTGGTTCCAGCGAGCCGATCTGGTCTTCCATGTGAAGCGCCATTGCCCCGCGGCGAGTCATCAGCTCCAGCGCCAGCTCGGCCGAGCCAAAACTGGCATTACTCAGCCGTTCCTTCTGAAACAGCAGAGCCATCTTCATCGTCTCCCAGACGTTCTGGCCGTTGTTGGTCGATGCGCCATCGACACCAAGTCCGACCCGCACCCCGGCCTCGAGTAACTCGGCGAGGCGTGCGAATCCGGATGCATAGTAAGCATTCGCCACTGGGTTATGAGAGACCCCGGTCTGGTGTTCAGCGAGATGGTCGATCTCGGCGTCGTCGAGCCAGATCGCGTGTGCAATGAGGGTCTTCGGCCCGAGGACGCCCAGCCTCTTCATCTCGGCGACGCTGCCGTGGCCCAGGCGGCGATAGCTTTCCTCACGCTCTTCCTTGGAACTCGCGACATGCATGAGAAAGTGGCTGCCGGTCTCCACCGACACTTCATGCATCGCCTGGACCATTTCCGGCGTGCAACGCAATACACCCAGGGCCTCAGGTGCGACGCCAATTCGATCGGAGTTGAACGCTCTCTGTAAACGGCGAACCTCCTTCGCCGCGTCATCCGGCTTTTCACGGTACTGCCTTGGCACCGCCTGCGATGCGCTCGACTCGTCGGCGCTGTCGATCGTCATGCGCGAGACGATTGCCCGTATACGTGACTGATGCACGGCCTCGAGGACGCCGTCAATCGTGTCTCCGTTCGGCGTTCCAAACTCGCCGCTCACACTGGTCGTTACGCCAATGGTCATCTGCTCGAGCAGCGCGAGTTCCGCACCAGCCTTGCCGGCCGGTCGCTCCATGGCTTCCATCACCGGCCACATCCCCTTGCTGAACCAGACTGCGAGCGGCATTTCGTCATAGATGCCCCGAAGGATGCCGTTGGAGAAATGCGAGTGGCAATTGATCAGTCCGGGCATGACTAGACAGCCCCTGGCGGACCGTACGTCGACTCCCGCGGGTACCTCACCGATTTCCGCGCTATCGCCCACGCGATAGATGGCGCCGTTCTTCACCCAGACGTAGCCGGACTCGTACACGTTCCGCTCGTCGTCCATGGTGACGACCATGCTGTCCTTGAGGATCATCTCCGGGGCCGTGGATCCAGCGCTGCTAGAGGACATGGTCATTACTCCGCCCCGCGCGCCGTGCTCCGGTCACGCCAGGGATCAATTTGGGCCGCCAGGGAAGTCAGACATTCCCATGACACATCGCGCAGTTGGCGCGAGTCCGCGACTTGCCCGGCGCACCTCTCGTCACAAGGCGAGAGGGCACCGGACGCAGTGGGGTTCACTTGAAAGCGTACCTCAGCATGAGGCTCCATGTCTGGGGCGGGTTGATGTACACGGCATCGAACGCTAGCCCGGGAATGAAGAACTGGCCGATTGCATAGTTCTCGTCCGAGAGGTTGCGCAGGGCGCCGGCGACGAGCCAGCGGCCATCGTCCGATTCGTAAGATAGCTGAGCATTGTAGAGGTCGTAGCCCGGAGACTTCGACGGCAGCGGATTGCACGAGCTGTGATAGAAGCTGTCCTTATGAGTCCAGTCTGCGCCGAAATTGACTGCGCCGCTGAGGGCTGCCAGCGGAACCCGGTAGTTGAAGCCGAGGAACGACGACAACTTGGGCGCAAACTTCAGCTCGAGATCCTTGGTACCCGTTCCGACCGAACCGCAATCCGCGACCTGGTCGAAGTTGACCTTCGTGTACTCCGTGTCCAGGAGGCCGACGTTGGCGGTCACGGTCAGGTTAGCGACCGGTAGCGCAGTCAACTCAACTTCGACCCCCTTGGTCTCCACGTCTCCAACCGAGAATCGCGTGAACGCACCGGTGTCCTGGTCGGTTCCGGTGCCCTGCAGGTCCTGGAAGTCGTTCAGGAAGACAGCCATGTTCGCCTGCAGGCGGCGGTCGAGCCACTGCGTCTTCGCGCCGACTTCATAGGTCAGCACAGTCTCAGGCTTAATCGGCTGCAGGTTATACAGGGCGGTTCCGACCTCGCGGCCGTCGAAAGAGCCGGACTTGAATCCCTCAGCGACGGACGCGTAGAGCATCGCATGGTCCGACGCCTTGTGGTCCAGTACCACCCGTGGTGTGACACTCGACCAGGATTTTTCGATCTGCCGGTCCAGCGGCACCGTCAATGCCGCCGGCGGCGAGCCCGCTGCGCAAGGCCCGCTCGAGTACACCGTCCTCGTGACGGGATCGGCGCATATGAGGCGGGCGTTGCCGTTCGCCTCGAAGACGGCACTGGCAAAGTCCTTCGTGTCCTCGGTCCAGCGCGCACCGAGCGTGAGGTTCCAGCGGTCCGAGAGAGCCATCGTGGCCGAGCCGAACACGGCGATGCTGTCGGTATCCAGGCTGGTGTCTGAGTACGGGTTCTCACCGAACTGCGCGAGGATAATGTTTTCGGTGATCTGCCGGTTGCTCTCCTCGAAGTAGTACACGCCGGCGAGGTAGGTAAGGCTGCCGCCGCTGGAGCTGCCCTGCACCTGGAACTCCTGGCTGATTTGGTCCTGGGCCTGGTCCTGAAAAAGGTGGAGGCACGGCAAGGATAACCCGAAGCAGTTATCCTGGCCATCAGCATCCAGCAGGACTGTGTTCTCCATCTCACGCCAGGCCGTGATGGACTTGATCGTAAGGTCGTTGACCTGCCAAGTGAGGGTGAGGCTCGCTCCCTGTTGGTCAGTGTCGTTGATCGGGTCTAAAAGGTCGGAGATGAGGGTGTGGACATTGCTGTCGCCATCTATCTGGTCGCCAAGATCGACGGCACCAAGTCCGTCAGACCCCTGCAGGACGACGCCCAGCGCATATCCGGGTGTCGATCGATCGCGGATTTTGTCGTAGGACAGCAGGGCCTCAAAACTGTCCGACGCCGCGTACCGCAAAGCCAGGCGACCCGCGACCACGTCCTGGTCATTCACTTTCGAGCCGTCGATGAGGTTGCGGTCATAGCCATCGCGCTGGCGCGAGAGAGCGGAAATTTCACCGGAGATCATCTCGCTGAGCGGACCGGAAAGGGATCCGCGCAGGTCTATCCTGCTGTAGTCGCCGACGGTGACTTCAGCGTTAGCGCGGAACTCGTCACCGGGCTTACGGCTCACGAGCTTGATGGCTCCCGCGGAGGTGTTACGGCCGTACAGCGTGCCCTGCGGGCCGCGCAGGACCTCGATGCGCTCAACATCGAACAGGTCAAACATCGCGCCCGTCTGGCGCGGAATGTAGACATCGTCGACATAGATGCCGACCGGCGTGTCAGATGTGAAGAAGCTCTCGTCCTCGCCGATGCCGCGCAAGGCAGCGCGCGATCCGTTCGACAGCCCCGTATTGGTTTCCATCCAGAGATTTGGCACCACCGACTGGACGTCGCGGACTGTTCGGATCTCAAGACGATCGAGCGCCGTGCCACTAAAGGCAGAAACCGCGATCGGGACGTCCTGCAGGTTTTCTTCGCGTCGCTGCGCAGTGACGGTGATTTCTTCGAGCACAGCGGTTGAAACTGTCTCCTGCGCGAAGACGGGCACCGGAGTTGTGGCTACGGAACAGGCGGCACCGGCTAGCTGGAGCGCACGGCGCAGTGTAGGCTTCAATGACATTCTGAGTTCCTCCACCTGTCTGTCTGATCAGGACAATCGTGTATCTCACACGTCTTGGGGTGATGGCGGGTCCATGGACCGGGGCCGGATACATCCAGCTCGCAGTCCTGTTGGCGCTGCCAGGACCTGTATCGACGGAGCAAGAGTAGCGATGGCGGAAGACAACTAGTTGTCTTTATAGACAACCAGACGTTTCGAGTTAGCCAGCGTCAAACCCGCGTTCGCAGTGCCCGGGTTCGAGACGCATTCAGGCCGCTTGTTCGAGTGAGGCAGCCGACATCAACTTCAGAAACGGCCTACGGCCGGCCGCGAGCAGCGTAACCGACAACAGGCTGCAGATCAGGAACGTCATCGACATGGCATAGGCCACATTGCCGAACCGCCCCGGCAGATGATCCGACAGAGTTCCCACAACCACTGGCCCAAGCCCTGCGCCGATCAGTCCTACCGTGGAGGTGTAGAGCGCGGTCATCTGCCCCCGCATCTCGTTCGGCGCGATCCGGTTCAGCACAGCCAGTGCGCCAACGCCTGGCCAGTTCGAAAAGAAGCCCGAAAGGGAGAACATCACGAGGCTCAGAACAGCCGTAGGCATGAGCGGCGCGACAGTGCCAGGTAGCAGGCTGCCCGCCGCACCGATCCCGCAAACCAGCCAGTCGCTGTCGGCCACGCCACGTTTCGCCAGGCGGGCCGCCAGCCAGCCGGCGGACACAGACCCAAGTCCCCCGGCGATGATGGCCACCACGCCGAAGACGGTCGCAAGTTGGGCAGGATTCCACCCGTAACTGCGGGAGAACATGACCGGCATAAAGGCCAGTTGGCCATAGGGCGCGAGAAAGCAGATGGCGATGCCAAAATTGAGCGACCAGACCACGAACCAGTGCCGCCGCAGGAACTGCACCGTGACGTGGAGGTCCGGCTTGCCGGACTCAAGCCGTTCCTGACGCACCGGTTCGCGAATAAGCGCCAGCGCGACGGGCACCAGCAGGCCGATGGCTCCCAGGCTCAGGAACGCGCCCGACCAGCTACGCAGCCCCGAGGCACTGGCGACCCACTCGCCGACGCCGAGCGCCATCGCGCCAAGCCAGTAGGCCGCCGCAGTCCCGATTGCTGTGCCAGCCACGAACACACCGTAAGCCTTCGAGCGCATCTCCGCCCGGAAGCAGTCGGCGATCATCGATGCCGCGGCCGGCTGCAGCGCGGACTGCGACAGACCGGATCCGAAACGCAGAGTAGCCAGCGTCGCGAATGAGCCAGCGAAGCCGCAAGCGGCCGTCGTCGCAGCCCAGATCGTCGCGGCTGCCGCCAACAGCATCCGCCGGCTGAACGCATCGGCCAGCCAGCCCAGCACCGGGCCTCCAAGTGTGTAGGGCACCGCGAACAGTACGCCCATCAGCAGGCCAATGTCGGTGTCGTTGAGACCGAGGTCCGCCTGCATCGGCTCGACAAGCAGACTCATCCCGATGCGGTGCACAAAGGCGACCGCATAGGCGAAGGTCAGCACTGCCACGACCCGCCAAGCGGTCCTTGGGTCCGGCCATGGGCCTAACGGATCGTCAACGATGGTGAGTGGGGACACGCGCAAGGAGAAGCAACCCGAGCAGGAGGAAAATAATCGAGACACCGAAGACGCCCGCCGTCTGGTCGTCGAGTAACGCCGTCGTTGTTGCCACCAGCAGCGGTGCCGCAAAACTCGAAGCGCGCCCGACCATAACGTAGAGCCCGAAGAACTCGCCCAGCCGATCCGGTGGCGATAGGCTAACCATCATGGTCCGGCTACTGGCAAGGATGATGCCCACGCAACCGCTGGCAATCACTGCCAACGCCAGAAACATCCGGTCGTGCACCGAGCCGAACAGCGCGGACGCCGCAGCGAGCGTCTCACCGGTCGGCATGATCAGCAACATCAACGAGGCGACGAACAGCATCAAGCCAATACCCACCGCCAGCACGCGCTTCGATCCGTAGCGTCGATCGAGCGAGCCGGCAACGAGCGCACTGCCGCTGCTCACCAGCAGGCCAAGCAGCCCGAAAATCGAGATCTCGGCTGCGCGCCACTGCAGCCTGGAGGACGCCAGGATGGCGATGAACGAGAACAGGCCCATCATGCCGTCCCAGTAAGCCATACGTGCGAGCAGGAAGCGGCCCACGCCCGGGATCCTGACGACGTCGCGTAGAGAGTTCCTCAGGCGCCGCCAGCTCTCGTGGGACGTCTCGAGCCATGAGCGAGCCTCGGCTGGATAGTCCGGACAGTAAAGCAGCAACGGCAGCATGAACACCACCAGCCAGAGGCCACAGAGCACTGAGGCAATGCGCTGGACCGTCGTCGAGACCTCGTCCGCGGAAACCCCGGTTCTCGCGGCTACTAGCACGCCACCGAGGTAGATCAGGCTGGCCAAGAAACCGAGGCTCACAGACAGGCCGCTCAGGCGACCGACGCCCTCCTTGTTGGTGACCCGAAGTACCATACTGTCGCTGAAGATCCGCGACAACTCGACGGCAAGCTGTGTCCCGGCGACCGAAGCCAGGACCCAGATAAAATGTCCCGGCTCAGACGTCGCCCACCACAGGCTAGTCATCCCTCCGGCCACGCCAGCCATGCTGGCCACGATCCACGGCTTGCGCCGGCCGGTGCTGTCGGCCGCCGCGCCGGCCAGCGGGCTCAGGAACACCAGGGCGGCGCTCGCGATCGAAATGCCGTAGCCCCACAGGACCGTGCCACGGATCGGGTCGGCTACAACGGCTGACACGAAAAACGGCGGAAAGATCAGGCTGAGGACAATCGAGAAGAATGGCTCGCGGGCCCAGTCGGCCAACGCCCACGACCACTGGGCTCGGGACGTCGCCCAAAGGCGTTGTCGAGTCATATGAACGCGGCGACACCCAGGACGGCCATGACTACTGAAAGCGACCACATGAAGTACGCCACATATTTGGCGCGTTGCAGGGTGCGCAGGAATGATGCATCCACCTCAGGATCAGGACCGCCGCGTGCGAGCTTCGCAAAACCAACGACCCAGTCCTTCATCATCCTACGCAGTATGAGACCCACGACGATCATAATGCCGAAGACCGCGAGTTTCAGGGCGATGAAGAGCGGCGCTACCGGGCCACCGGTCACCGCCGAGTACAAGCCGACCAGGATCAGAAGCGGCGCCAGCGCCACGCGGATCCACTTGTCCGCGTTGCTCATCCGGTTCCCCGTCGGGGTACCGGAGCGCCGGTAGCC
>JAUREI010000242.1 GCA_030827515.1 Prosthecobacter sp.
CCGCGGGACCGACTTCGCCAATGCCCCGGCCGACAAGGTCGGCATCCGCACCGCGGTCGTGTACGAGGCGCCCGGCCGCGGCCAGACCGATGCCCGGACCATCCTGGGAGCCTGAGCCGGCGACGACGAAAAGAACATCGTCTCCTACCTCTCCGAGATTGCCAAGGGCCTCATCGGCAAGGCGCCCGGCGACAGTGCCGAGATCCCCTCGGAAACCGGCGCCCTGCGCACGGTCAAGATCCTGACGGTGCGCCCCTACAACACGACGGCGGCCTGACGGTCGCTCACGGCCAGTCACGCAGCAGTTCATGCCCCTCGCGGAAGCGCGGGGCGAGTGCCAGGCTTTCAAGCAGGTGGCGTTTGCCGCGGGCAGGATCTCCGGTGCGAAGCAGGACGGCGAGTTGGTAATGGTGGCGCGCGGCGGCGCCCGGATCCAGCCTCAACAAACGTTCACGCGCGGCGACGGCCGCCGGGGTGTCGCCCAGGGCCTCGGCCGCTTCCGCCAGCGCGCGCTGCGGCCCGGGAAGGAAGGGATTCAGGGCCAGCGCCCGTGCCGCGTTGAGACGCACGCCCGACCAGTCCCGAACGGCGGCGTCCTGATCGACGAGTTCCTGGAAAACCGCCATGGCGGAGGGTTCGCCCTCAGCGATGCGGCGCAGCACCGCGACGCGTTCCCCGGCGCGACCGAGCTTGTCGAGAATCTGTGCCTGCAGGGCATGCCCACCCTCGGCACTGAAATCCTCCGGCACCATCCGGGTCAATCTCTCGGCCAGCACCAGCGCTTCGGCCCAGCGCTGATTGTCGAGGTGATTGCTCAGGGCAAGACGCAGGGACCAGAGATTGTCGGGGTGTTTTTCCCGGTAGGAGGCCAGTGAGGCGGCATCCGCGGGATTGACCTCCTCCGGAGTCGGCCGGCTCCAGTCGGCCCCGGCCCCGAAGGCCCGTGCCAGCTCCTTCAAATGACGGTCAAAGTCCTTTTCCAAGGCCTCCATCGGCTCGGTGTGGGCGGCGATGGCCGCATTGATCCGTTGCCCTCCCGCGAGGTCGGTCAGCACCCCGCCCAGCGCCTCCTGGCCGAAGCGATCGACCAGGTAGTCCACAACGAGGCTCGACTGATAATAGGCGAAGGACAGGTGTTCCGGGGAAGGCGGGTTGAGAAAGGCGGCACTGAGCTGGCTGACCGGCAGGGCGGCGTCCTCCTCGAGGATGAAGCGACGGAACTCGGCATTCATGCGCATCCCCCACGCGGGGTCGCGCAGCCTTTCCTCATGGACACTGATGCCTTCGCTCAGCCAGCGGGGCATTTTGTTCCGGGTCAGGCTGAGGGTGACGACGTGGCAATACTCGTGCCAAAGGGTTGCCTCCCAGTTGTTGCGCCCATGCGCCAGGCTGCCCGGGCTGTTCATCGTGATGACCGTGCCAAAGCAGACGCCGAGCAGGCCCTGGCCGCCGAGGCTGCCGAAGGTGCGGATGGCGAAGTCTTGCTGCGAATCGAAAAACTCCACCAGCACCGGCCGCTTTTGCTCGAAGCCATACTTGGCTCCCAACACCGCCTTGGCCTCGCGCAGCAGCTCAAGCGCCCGTGCCCCGTAGACCGGCGCATCGCGTGCCGGCATCTTCAGGACAAAATCGTCGTGTCGCTCGGTGACAAAACCGCGCATCTGCGCCTCGAGAAGGCCGACGTTGTGGGCCTGGACATCGAAGGCATCCTCGGCGCGGATGGCGGCGGCGAGTTTCCAGGCTTCGTCCTCCTCGCCCAGGCGCAGCAGGTCATGGCAGAGCTGGACCTTGGCGGGTAGGTAGGCACTGTCGAAGGCGAGCGCGCGGCGCTGGTGCTCGGCCCCCTCGGCGAAGCGGTAGGCACGCGACAGGACACGGCCGATGCCATGATCGACCGCCGGATTCTGTTCCCAGAGTTGCAGGCCGTCCTCACGGGCGCGGGCGAACTTGGCTTCATCGGCCCCGCTAAGACGGGCGATGGCGGCACGCAGGGCCCAGGCTTCGGGATGATTTTCGCGCAGGTCGAGCACCTTCTGGATCGCACCCTCCGCATCGAGGTATTTTTCCGCGCGGATCAGGCTTTCCGCACGCATCAACAGGGCGCCGGCATGAATCGGATTGATCTCGAAAACCCGGTTGAGGTTCTCCGCCTCCTTTTCGCCGTCGCTGCCGGCAAAGGCCCGAGCCAGACCAAAACGCAGGGCGGTCGTCTCGCCATGGGCCTTCAAGCCCGCGCGAAAGATGTCGGCCGCTCGGCGGGCATCATGCTTCTCCAGAGCCAGTTCGCCTTCGGCCAGCCAGGCCGCCTCGAGCTTGGGATCCTGCTTCTGGGCAACCTGGTAATATTGGGTGATCACTTTCTTCGGGTCGGCACCGAGGGCCAGAGCGGCACGGCCGAGGACCACCCATTCGATCGCACTGCGCGCCTTGGCGGGCTTGGCGCGCGCGGCGGCGTCGATCCCGCGCAGGGCCTGGTCGACAAGATCGTTCCGGCCAAGACGCCGGGCATTCTGGTGCTGCAGCCAGAGCAGTTCCAGGTCGCCCGGGAACGTCTTGACCGCGAGTTGGACCTCGTCACGCGCCTCCACCTCGCGACCCAGTTCCATGAGGGCGCTAACGCGCATCCGGCGCCATTCGGCGGACTTCAGGCCCCGCTGAATCGCCGCCTCGCAGATGCGCGCGCAGAGTTCGTAATCGCCGGTCTCCAGCAGGTGAGCGACCGGGCCGAGATTGCGTTCCTCGAAGAGTTGCTCCAAGTCGAGTTGCTGGCCGGCGCCGGGGTGGGGGAGGGCCAGAATCAGTCCGGCAAAAAGCGGCAAAAAGCGGCGCATCATGCAGCATGAAACGCGGCGAACGGAGGAATTGTCGCGTGGAAAGTTCAACTGCAAATCCCTGATGACTCGCTGGCGACCGCGCCGTATTGAAAACTTCCATGATCCGCTCCCTCCTCCTGATCCTCGGCCTGACCGTTGCGTTGGCCGCCGCGCCGCCGGCGCAGAAGCGCGTGCTGTTCCTTGGCGACAGCATCACCTATGGTGGCACTTACGTGCAGATCCTCGAGGCGGCGCTGATTGCCGCGCATCCTGAAACGGCCTGGGAGGTGCTCAACCTGGGACTGTCGAGCGAGACCGTGTCCGGGCTTTCGGAAGAAGGCCACGCGGGGGGCAAGTTTCCCCGTCCCGATCTTCACGAGCGACTGGATCGCGTGCTCACCGCCGTGAAACCGGAGCTGGTGATTGCCTGCTACGGCATGAACGACGGCATCTACCACCCGCTCGACGAGGCGCGCACCCGCGCCTACCGCGAGGGCATGGAAAAGCTGCGCACCAAGGTCGCCGCGACCGGCGCGGACATCCTGCACCTGACGCCGCCGGTGTTCGATCCGCTCCCCATTGCCGAGCGCGTGCTGCCAGCCGGTCTGGCCGCCTACCCGAAGCCCTACGCGGGTTACGACGAGGTGCTGGCCGCCTACGCGCGCTGGCTGCTTGAACAGAAAGCCCAGGGCTGGCGGGTGCTCGACGTGCACGGCGCGATGACCGCGGCTTTGGCCGGACGTCGCAGCTCTGAACCTGCCTTCAGCTATGCCAGGGACGGCATTCACCCCAACAACGAGGGCCACCTCGTGATGGCGCGACCCCTGCTCGCCGAGTGGGGGCTCGAGGTCGATGCCGCCGGCTTGCCCGCG
>JAUREI010000216.1 GCA_030827515.1 Prosthecobacter sp.
ACCGGGTCAGCATCATCCTCAGCACCGCCAGCCCGGCCAAGTTTCCCGAAGTCGTCGCCCAGGCCACGGGCGATGAACCCCGGCATCCGACCCTGGAGGCGCTCAAGTCCGCCCCCCTCAGCCGGCACCCCCTGGCCGCCACCGCCGATGCGGTCAAGGCCTTCATCGCCACCCGGCTCTGAGCCAAAAAAAACCGCCGCGCGGCAGGCCGCGCGGCGGAGAAAGATGACCCAAACCTCAGGGCACCAGGAAAACCATCGAGGCGGTCTCCCCGTCTTCGAAAGTCAGGTAGGTCATGACAAAACCTTCGGAGTTGATGGCCTTGTAGAACCCGCCGGCACCACCGCCCGTGTTGGGATACCCCACCTCAACGATAGCCTTGCTGGAAGTGCCTCCCCCCAAGCTTGCGGCAACGGCAACGTCCATCAACTGCCCCTCCTGGACCACGCGATAGAACACACCAGCGCTGTCGCTGACGAAGATCGCCCGATTGGTGTCCGCCGTGATGCCGCCGACGCCAATACGCAGGTTGGCACCGACAACCACCCGGCCGTCAAGGCTGATGACCGGGTCATCGAAAGATTCAAAGACAGCGGTGCTCGCAACGCCACTGGCGTCCGGAGCCGCGCCCCCCTTGCGCAGCAGCAGCGCCGTGGTACCCGCGCCGGCGTTGGTCCAGATGCCCTCATCGTCGCTGGCGATTACGCCGCCTGCGCCAACCGTGAGCGTGGCACGAAACACAAGGGTGCTGGCTGCATCGCTGTCAGGACGATTGATACCAATAAAGGTGGCCGCCGGGTCCACACCCGCGGGGCCGAAGCCGCTGAGTTGAGTGGTTCCCGTGCGCACCAGCAGAACTGGAGCAGCGCCGGCATTGCTGGAATAGAGAGCCACATCGTTGACCCCCGGCGTGACGCCACCGCCCTGCAGGGTGGTGCGGAAGCCAATGCGATTGGCATTGTTGAAGGTCAGATCGCTCGGCTTCAGGTATTGTACCCCGCCAGGATTGACTGCCACAGCCCCGCCTGCGGCCACACAAATGAGGGATGAGCCATTGTGGTAGCACACCGCCGTTGCGTTGTCGGTGGTGATGCTGAGAGCGGGATTGCGCTTGCGATTGGCCAGGAAGGCAACGCGCCCAGCACTGTTGATCAGGACCGGCCGGTTCAAGAGGTGATCAAAAACCCCGGCTGCGCCAGCCCCCACCGAGGCACCTTCGCGAGCGATGGCCCTTGGCGAAAGACCGTGGCGCAGGATGGCGCTGTCATTGTTGACCGTGATACCGAGACCGCTGTCACGACGGAGTGTGCAACCAGCAACTAAATTTCCATTATCGTTGTAAGCGAAGGTGCTGCGGACATACTCATAGAGCGCCCCCGAGGGAATGCCAGTGATGCCGACCAACTCCCCGGTCTTGGCAATTTCCACAAGAGAGCCGATAGGACCAGCAATTAAAGCATTACCACCTCCATCCAACTCTGCAGGAAAGGCAATGTCACCAGCGGTGTTGAAGATGGGGTTGACCGGCAACTGGCCGTAGGTGTCGCCACCCGGGGTGGCTTCGCCGGAGCGTGCGATCAAGGTCAACTGCGGCACACCGCCGACGAGTTCCTCCGCCCAGATGCCCTGGCTGTCGGCCAAAGCCGTGCCGCCCGTGCCCACACGCAGGTAGCCGCGCATGGCAACCAGAGCGTTCTCACTCATGGAGGCCGCGGGGCGGATCGATTCAAACTCCGTGCCCACCGCGGCACCCGGGGCCTGCTCACTGGTGGAGGTGATGAAGAAGTTGAGCGCCTGACGCTCGGCGAAGTACAGGCCCTCGTAGGAACCCGAATCCGAATTCATCTTCACGTGCAGCAGCGGCACACCATCGTTTCTCAGCGAGCGGGCGCGGCCGAGCGGACCGCCGCCCGAGGGCGTGAAGACCTCGGCTTCCGGCAGATCCACGCCTGAAACGATGCGAACCTGACGATTGCCGTCGTAGGTCTTGTCTCCCAACGCAATCTGCAGGCGGGTGGTGGCCGCCACGGTCGCCTCACGGTACCAGACGCCCTTGCTGCTGCCGCCGTTCATTTCCAGGGCGAGATCGCCGTCCATGCTCATCGTCACCTGGTTGATCGAGGTGACCGGGCCAAAGACAGTGACGCCGTCCTTTTCAAAGGCATTCTCACCGACCAGGGCCACCAGTTCCAGACCTCCCCCCGCGTCGATCCAGACGCCGCGACCAATCAAAGAACCCGTGTTGTTCGCCGTGTCGCGGGCCACCGCCACGATGGCCAGCACGCCGTTGTTGGCGAGAAAGAGTTCCTGGAAGTCATGGAAGAAGGCGCCGGCCACTCCCGGCACCGCGTCGCCCTCGACAGCGACTTCGGACAACGAGGTGGTACCTGCATCGTAGAGCCAGACGCCGGTGTTGTTGTGAGCCAGTGCCGCGCCTCCCAGCGTGGCGTCGAAAAGGATGTCGCCGCTGTCGTTGATGTGGCAGTCCGGGAAGGTGGCAAAGGGTTCGGTCGTGCCCGGACCTGGCGTGATGTCGCCTTCCCGAGCCACCAGCACAGGGGCGCCCGCAGGCGCGACCAAGCTCAGCAACACCTGATCGTTGGCACCCGCGCCCAACAGAGAGCAGGTGAAGCTGACGGCGTCGTTGTCATTGGCCGAATAATTGGCCCCAGGACCATTGTAGGTTGTGCCCCCGATGGCGCTCATCGCTTCCGTGTTGCGCGCGATGGAGGCGGCGGGCCCGGCGGCGGGGCTGAACCAAAGGGTGCGCGTGCCACCTGCGTCCAGTTGGGCACGAAAAACGGAGTTGCCATCGTTGTTGATGCTGGGCTTGTTCAGCGTGGTGAAGTTGGCCGTAGCATCGGGGATAGCAGCTCCTTCCATGGCCAGCAGATTCAGCACCGGTCCTGAGGAGGCGGTCCAGAAGCTCATGTTGGTGTCCGCAAGGCGGTTGTGGAAGGCAACGCCAAAACCAGTCACCGGCGTGATGCCATTACTGTTGGTAAAGTCGTTGAAGGTCGACAGGGTGCCAGGCGCCGCATCCCCCACGATCCCGGCCAGTTCCAGCGAACCCGGATCGCCAAACCAAGCGCCTTCCAAGCCACCGGCCGTGCCAACAAAGGCCACACCACCGTCCGTACCGACGGCCGCGTAGCTGAGGCTCAGAGCACTCCAGTTGCTGGCTGTGCCCGGCGCCGAATCGCCCACCTCAGCGACAGGTGTCATCACAACGGTGGTTTGAGCAATTGCCCTTTCGTTGGCACATAGAAGCCCTAGTGTGATCAGGAATGGCTTCAAGTAACGGGGCGCAACTGAGATTGACTTGGGAGAATTCATGAGAATACGAAAAAATTACTTCCTAATGCTACTTAAACCGTGCCAAACTTAACACAGAAATAATAATATAATTGTTATATATATTGTTTTGACTATAAAAAAACAATGACCCCAAGCAGCTTGGCAGGATCCTGTTTAGCGCGCAGGGCGCCCCTCCGGTTCAGGTGGCCACCGCATCAGCAGGCAGTGGACGGATAAGCCCTGATCAGCGCGGCAGCAAATCGTCGTCCAGCCCGGCTGCCATCTGCGACCACCAGGCCTGTGCAGCCGTCGAGTTGCTAAAGTCTTGCCCCGTCAGACGCTGCACGGCGCGACGGATGTCGCCTGCGCGCGGCCGGTTCTCCAATCTCGGCCAGGCGGCAAGCAGGGCGTTAACCGCGGGCTTGCCCCCCAGCACAGCCAACGTTTGTGCTGCCTCGCGGGCGCTAGCCTCGTTCGCGCCGTGCAGGGCGCCCGTGCAAAACTCGATGCGCTGAGTCACCGGCAGGGTATTGACATGGTGAAAGGCAAGGTCACGCAAAACGGGATCCTCATCCTGCAAAGCCGCCGGCAGCAGTGTTTTGTCGAGCTCGGGGGAGGCCAGCAAACTCATCATTTCCAGTGCCTCTCGGCGCACCCGTGGATCGCTGTCACGGATGGCGGCAGAAAGCCGCGATTCCAGTTCCCTGCCCTGGGCCTGTTGCAGGGCGGCCAGAATTTGCTGGCGACGTTGGGCCGGTGAACGCGCCCCCGCACTTTCCTGCACCTGAAATCCCGCCGTCGCGGATCCCTTTCCCTTCGCCATTCCAGAGACAGCGGCAGGCGACTTGGCGGCGCCCTTTCCGTCCGCACCCGGCGCGCCCGCCTCAGGTTGGCCGGTGGCTGGATCGATGGCTACTGACCCGGTGTTGGCACCGGTCAAAGCGGATCCAGACACGGCTGCGTCTTCCTGGGATGGTCCGCCCAGGCGGAAGGCAAGCCAGAAAATCGCAACGACGGCCGCGACCAGCAGGGCGGCGACTCCGGGAAAACGGCGGGTGGAGGACGGCATCGCGGCACCGATAACGCAGAAGGCCGCGGTTGCATTTGATTTCCTTTCCCCGTATCGCGCGCTAAAACGCTGCCATGTCGCTCCAGCGCAAAGTCGTCCGGGGATCCACCCTCAACCTGCTCGATCACGTCGTCCGCATCGCCTCGATGCTGGTCGTCACCCCCTTGATGGTGACGAAACTCGGCCTGGAAGGCTACGGCATCTGGCTGGTGCTGACGGCGGCCATCTCCTTTCTCAATCTGCTCGATGGCGGCATCACCCTCTCGGGCACCCGCTTTCTGGCGCGCTCCCTGGGCAAAGGGGACACTCTGGAGGCGGATCGAGTCACCGGCACGCTGCGTTGGCTCTACCACCGCGTCGGTCTGGTCTGCCTGGCAGGCACCGCCCTGCTGGTGCTGGCCGTGCCCTGGCTGGTCCGCGATCCGGCCTGGCGCGACACCAGCCGCATGGTGCTCATCGCCCTCGGTGGCGGCACGGCCCTGCGCTTCTTTCTGCGCATCCACCTGGTCGT
>JAUREI010000244.1 GCA_030827515.1 Prosthecobacter sp.
CACCTGCGCGAGCGCTACGCCACCTTCCAGGACGTCGAGCGCGGCGCCGGCAATGGCGACGCCGTGGTTCTGGTTGCCACCAGCAGCCTGGACGGCACACCGCTGGCCGAGGTCATGCCGGAAGCGCCCGACTACCTCAAGGAAATCAAGGAAAACTGGTTCCTGCTCGACACCGAGGAGGACTTCCTCCCGGGTTTCTACGCCGGCCTGCAGGGCATCGAAAAGGACGCCTCGCGCACCCTGTCGATCTCCCTCGGCGATGAATTTGCCTATGAGCCGCTGCGCGGCAAGACCCTCGAGTTCGCGGTCACCTGCAAGGGCGTCAAGGAGAAGGCCGTGCCGGCCCTCGATGCCGACTTCCTCAAGAAGATCGGCGGCGACGAGATGACCGAGGAGATGCTGCGCGGCGAGATGCGCGAGGCGATCCGCCGCCGCCGTGAGCAGGCGCGCGAGAACGAGAAGGGCAACCAGGTCATCGCCCACATTTTCGAGAAGGTTGAATTCGACCTGCCGCAGGAAGTCGTCAACCGCGAGGCCCAGCGCCGCACCAACGACATCGCCATGCGCGCCATGCAGCAGGGCATGAGCGAGGAGGAATTGCTCAAGCACCAGGACGAGATCCTCGGCAACGCCACCCAGCAGGCGCGCCAGAGCATCAAGGTCAGCTTCATCCTCGAGCAGGTCGCCAAGAAGGAGGGCCTGACCGTCGCCGACCCGCAGATGACCCAGGCGCTCGCCAATCTGGCCGCCCGCCAGAAGAAGCCGATCAAGAAGTTCATCGCCGAGGCCCACAAGTCCGGCATGATTGACAGTCTCCGCGAGGATCTGCTGCTGCAGAACGCGATGCAGTTCCTCAAGGACAACGCCCAGGTCGAGGAAACCGATCCCGAGCCGGAAGTTTGCGACCAGCATCCGCCGGCCGCCGCCTGATTCCAGCAGCCACATGTCCGCCGAACGCCGCATTCTCATCACCGGCGCCAACGGTGTCCTGGGCGGGGCCATCGCGCGCCAGTTCCTGGAGCGCGATCCCGCCTGCCGGGTCTGGCTCGGCGTGCGCGGAAAACGTGACAAGGCCGAGGAACTGGCCAGGGAATACCCGGAGCGCGCGCAGCTGCTGAGCCTGGAAGTCACCAGCGCCGAGGATTGGCAGGCCGCCGTCGCCGCGGTCGAGACCGCTGGCGGTCCGCTCTCGGTGCTGGTCAACAACGCTGGCGGACACGACGATGCCCTGCTGGCAACGATGCGCCGCGAGCAGTGGAACAGCGTCCTCGACACGAATTTGAACGCCGTTTTTCTCGGCTGCCAGGCCGCCGTCGGCTCCATGTTGCGCGGACGCTGGGGCCGCATCATCAACGTGGCCTCGCTCAGCGCCCTGCATTCCCCCGCCGGCCAGGCCAATTACGCGGCCGCCAAGGCGGGCGTGCTCGGCCTGACCCAGAGTCTTGCCAAGGAAACCGCCCGCCTCGGCATCACCGTCAACGCCGTCTGTCCCGGTCACATCGAGGGTGCGCCGCCCGCCGGTTGGACGGACGAACAATTGCAGGCGGCCCGCCGGCAAACACCCATGCGGCGATTCGCCAGGCCGGAGGAGATTGCAGCCGTGGTTTTCTTCCTTGCCAGTCCCGAGGCCAGTTATATGACTGGCTCGACCCTCAAGCTCGACGGTGCCCTCGTTTAACCTCCTGATGAACCTCCGCCAACGCATCAAAGAAGTCTTGGCCAGCGAGCTGATGCTCGAGGTCGCCGCCGACAGCATCGCCGACGACGCCCCGCTGTTCGGGCCGGAAGGCATCGGACTCGACAGCGTCGACGCGCTCCAGCTCGTCGTGGCCCTGGAAAAGCATTTCCAGTTCAAGCTCGCCGATCCCGCCCAGGCGCGCGAGATCCTGCACAGCGTTGACAGCATCGCCCGGGCCATTGAGGCGGCCGGCCAGGGCTGAGGGCCATGAAAGCGGCCCTGCTCCTCCTGCTCAAGGCCGCCGTCACCGCGCTCCTGCTCGGCCTGCTCTTCCGCGAGCATTCCAAGGCCCTGCTGGCCCCGCTCGAAGGCCTGCTCGCCAACCCCGGCTGGACGCTTGCCGGCCTCGCCGCCGCCGGGGGCGCCCTGCTCTTCGCCGCCCTGCGATGGCAGGCCGTGCTGCGGGGTCAGGGGCTGGACCTGCCCCTCGCGGAACTGGGCCGACTCATCCTCATCGCCGCCTTCTTCAACACGACCTCCCTCGGGGTCGTCGGCGGCGACGCCTGGCGCGTGCTCGCCCTGTTGCGCCGACCCGGCACGCAGCGCCTGCCGGTTGTCGTGTCGGTCCTGCTCGATCATGTCGTCGGTCTGGTGTCGCTGGCCCTGATTTTCCTCACCTGTGCCTGGTGGGTGCGCGAACGCCTCGCCCGACTGGATCCGGTCGCTCTGGCCGCGGTGCAGGGTTTCGCGGTCTTCATGCTCGGCACGCTCGCCGTCATCGCTCTCACGGTCGCCGCCTCGGCCCCGGCCGTGCATCGGCGTTTGGCGGGCCGGCTCGCCGGCGGGTTGTTCCAACGACCGGCGCTGCAGAAGTTCATCGAGGCCTGCGATGCCCTGCGCCGTGCCTGGCGACAATCCCTGATCGCCCTCGGCCATTCGCTGCTGCTGTTCGCCTGTCATTTTGGCCTGTTTTACTGCGGCCTGCGGGCGGTGGGGGGCGACGCCCCGCTCGCCGAATTCCTCGCCGCCATGCCGGTGATTGATGCCGCCGCCGGCCTGCCCGTTTCCGTCTCCGGTCTCGGCGTTCGCGAGACCACCTTTGAAATTCTCGTCGGTGGCCTGACCGGCCTCGCCGCCCCGCTCGCCATCGCCGCCTCCCTCGCCGGCTGGCTCTTCACCGTCGCCTGGGGCCTGCTCGGCGGCCTGTGCTTTGTGGGTGGGCGGCGCGACTCGTGATCCTGCACCGCTGCATGGAGGATTGCAGCCCCTGCAGTTTTGCAGAAACCACTCATCGCCTAGCCACTTCCCGCGCGTCGCAGGATGACAAACAGCGCGGCGTGGTCGCTCTCCAAGACCCGCCAGAGTTTTTCCACCTCGACCACCTGCCAGTCCGGCCCGATCCAGACCTGATCGAGGCTGAGCAGTGGCAGGCCAAGCGGCCAGGTCTCCGCCAGACCGCTTTCGGTCGTTTCGAAGACGTTGCGATAGCGCGCGCGCCAGGGTTGGAAAAAGACGGATTCCAGCGGGGTGTTGAAATCGCCCACCAGCAGGGCATCGGGTCGATCCTGCGCTTGGGCGAGCACCTCCTGCAACTGACCGCGGCGCGATTTCAGGACGTGCGCGAAGACGTCGGCGGCCACCACCGGGAAGGTTGGCCCGAGACCGCTGACCTCAAAGCGGGCGTAGGCACCGATGTTCTCCAGCTTGCCGCGCTCGCGATAGCGTGAGGGCACACGCGACAGCCAGAGCAGGCCGCGAGGCATCCAGTCGGCCCGATAGCCCGGCAGGGCCTGCTCAAAGGCGCGCAGCCACTCGGGTTGGACCCGACCGGGCTCAATGACAGCGACCACGTGCGGTTGGCGTTCGCGGACAAATTCGATCAGGCCGGCGTGGGGTCCGTCGGGGCGGGCGACGTTCCAGACCAGCAGTCGAAGATCCTGCGGTTCGGCAGTC
>JAUREI010000309.1 GCA_030827515.1 Prosthecobacter sp.
GACGCGATCCAGTCCCTGGCGTGCGGCAAGAAGGTCCGCGCCACCATCAAGCGCCGCGACGACTACGTCGCCCCCAACGGCACCGCCTACCCCCAGTACAACGTCAGCGGCTTCGCCCCCGCCGACCCCTTCTGAGGCCATGCACCCTGTCGCCGCGCTAGTCTTCGGCCTGCTAACCGGGGCCGCCATCACCGCAGTCGTCATGGCGATCCTGGAGGACAGGCGATGAGACAGCCAACCGTCATCCTCGTCTGCGGCTTCGCCCGCGCAGGCAAGGACACCTTCGCCCAGGCCGTGCTCGACCTCGTCCCCGGCGCCCGCAAGGTCGCCTTCGCCGACGAGCTGAAGAACGCCGCCAACCTGTTCCTGGAGCGGCTCAACCTCCACGGCAAGGCCGACCTCCGCACCGAGGCCGACAAGGTCCGCTTCCGCGAGTTTCTCGTGGCCGGCGGACGCATGGCCCGCGCCCTCAACAAGGACGTCTTCGCCGACCTCGCCGCCACCACCGCACGCAACCTCCTGCTCGCCGGCCGCGTCGTCGTCATCCCCGACTGGCGATACCGCAACGAGCTAGAGGCCATCCAAACCTACTGCGCCCCCTACCGCGTCATCACCGTCCGCCTGTACCGCAGCGACACCGGGCCGGCAAACGAGGAGGAGGCCGCGTCCATGGCGCTCATCGAGGACGTCTGCCGCATCGACCACTCGGCGACCTTCCGCTCGGGCGAGACCGGCCTGATCCGCGACCTCGCCATGACCGTCGTCTCGTCCATCCCCAACGTGCCGGGGGCATGAGCCACAAACCCTACCTGCCAAAGGCGCCGGCCAACCCGGCCTCCGCGGCGGTCGTCCGCAACTGGCAGCGCTTCCTGGTCGTCGGCTGCATCCACTCGACCAGGGCCTGCCCTGTCGCCGTCCAGTCCATCGTCGACTTCATCCTGCGATGGAAGCCCAACGTCGTCGTCGTCAACGGCGACCTGCTCGACCTCGAGGCCTTCATGGGCTCAGTCAAGGACAGGGACGGCGTCGAGCCTGTCGCCGACGATGTCGATGAGGGCATCCGCATCCTCAACCTGATCGCCGACGCCTGCCTCCAGGTCGGCGCTCACCTCGTCTTCAATGAGGGGAACCACGAGGCCCGCTTATGGCGCGCCATCTCCTCCAACAACGAAACCGCCGCCTTCGCCGCCTTCCGCATCCAGCAGGACATCAAGCAGGTCGTCCGCCGCGCCGGCGGGACCTACGTCGAGTACCGCGGGATCTGGACCGGCTACCTCCTGGGCGAGACGCTGCTAATCACCCACGGCTCGGTCTTCAACGTCAACGCCGCCCGCGACATGGCGCAGGCCTACGCGCGCGGTGGCATCTGCTCGGTCATCTTCAACCACACGCACAGCCCAGGCTGGGCCATAGGCAACCGAGACGACGCGCCGATGGGCATCAACGCCGGCACGCTCCAGCGCCGCGCCTCGCCCCTCGCCTCCTACGCCGACGGCCGCCTCAAGACCTTCAGCTGGATGCCAGGCTGCGCCTTCGGGGAGTTCGCCGACGACGTCGCCGTGCCCTCCCTCTACGTCCACCCGCTCGCCCTCGAGGGCCAGCCCTGGCGCCTGCCATGAGCTACAAGGCCATCGAGTGGTTCTTGCACCTGTGCATGGCTGCTTTAGTCGGCGCCATCCTCTACGGCATCTGGTCGCTGGCATTTCATGTCAACGCGAAGGCCGAGCCCGCCCCGCGCGTCCAGCACCAGCAAAGGGTCTACCGCATCACCACCTACAGCATGACCGGCGCCAAGGTCCGCGAGTGGCGCTCGCTGTCCCTGCCTCAGGGCTCGCTGGAGTACGGCAAGTACTTCCACGACCTCGACACAGGGGAGAGGGTCATGTTCAGCTCACCCTACACCGCCGAGATCGAGTCCCGATGAGCACCCCCGAGCAACAACGCAACCACCGCCCCACGACCAAGGAGCTGCTCCGCATGCTGCGCCAGCCCCACGTCGACGCCGTGCCCGCCGGATGGTACTCGTCCAAGGACATCCGCCTCAGCCTCCGCATCTCACAAGGCTACGTCAACCAGGCCATCCGCCGCATGATCGAGAACGGCCAGATCAGCGAGGTCCGCAACTTCAAGGTCGCCCACCTTACCCGAGGCCC
>JAUREI010000091.1 GCA_030827515.1 Prosthecobacter sp.
AGGCATAACCGTCGCGATACCCGGCAACAAAGGTGGTCCAGTGCTTCGAACTGACCCGGTTGCGGTAGCGATCCGGTCGCGAATCCAGGTCGGCAAAGCGGTCCGAACGCCCGAAATCATAGCCTGTCTGGCGCACCCCACCGGAGCTGGTGGACGGCCATTGGGGAGGCGGCTGGGCAGGCCCGTAACTCGGCGGAACATAGCTGGGGCCGGACGGACGGTAACCCGGCCCGGGCGGCAGGGTCGCCATGTAACAGGACGTTAGTCCGCCACAGGCGGCGAGAAAGAGGAGAGGGAAGCGCGCCTTCATGATGACCTGTCAGGCTGGTTTTGACTTCCGCAGACTGTGTTGGTTCCGTACGCGTCCGGCGCCGCCTCAGATGTCGTCTTCGACGAGTTCGACGTTCTTGCCGCCAATCTTTTCCAGGAATGACCGGGTGCCCTCCTGGGAGAACTTGGCGTCGCGCGCCTCAATGCAGACAAAGAAGCCGTCGTCGGAGAACTTGGCGAAGCGCTTGGATACGAACAGGGGGTGGTTCAGCCGCGGCAGGCCGATCAGGCCCAGCAGACCAAACAGCGTGGTGAAGGCGGAGAAAAGGATGGTCAACTCGAACATCACCGGGAAGAAGGCCGGCAGCGTCCAGATGTGGGTGGGCTTGGCCTGCACGACGGTCGGGTATGTTTCGGCGAGCGTCTGCAGGACACCGAGGCCGATGTCCGACCAGAAGGTGGTCTGGGTGAGTGTCTGCAGGACGAAGGCGACACAGGTGCCGGTCATGCCACCGAAAAAGACGAACCAGGGCAGTTTGGAGCGCTTGACGCCCATCGCGTGGTCCATGCCGTGAATCGGGAAGGGCGAATGAACGTCCCAGCGCTGGTAGCCGGCATCGCGGACATGCTCGGCGGCGTGGTAGAGGTCCTTCACGCTGTCAAACTCGGCAAGATAGCCGTGAACTCGTTTGAGGGTGGTGCTCACGTGGATTTCAGATTTCAGATTTCAGGTTTCAAGCGGCGCGGGGCTCAGGCGACAGCCTCGCGCGGGACATGGCGGTCGGGGTAGCCCATGAGGTCCTCCTCCTGGACGCCCTCCTTGCCGTGGTCCTCGTGGTGCGGGTTCGACTGCGGCAGCACGCCCTTGACTTCGCCGATGGCGATGACCGGCAGGAAGCGCAGGAACAGCAGAAACAGCATCATGAAGAAGCCGAAGGTGCCGAGGAAGGTGTACTTGTCGACCCAGGTGGCCTCGTAAACGCGCCACGAACCGGGCACCAGGTGACGCTCCAGGGTGGTGGCGATGATGACGTAGCGCTCAAACCACATGCCGGCGTTCACGCACATGCAGACAAACATGACGACCCAGAGGTTGTGCCGGAACGGACGATACCAGAAGAGCTGCGGCGCAAACACGTTGAAGCTGAACATGAAGTAGTAAGCCCAGGTCGACGGACCGTAAAGGCCGCGCAATTGGAAGGTCTGCAGTTCCAGCTTGTTGGCGCTGTAGTAGGCCATGAAGAACTCCATGCAGTAGGCGTAACCGACAATGGTGCCGGTGAGCAGGATGATCTTCGCCATGTTGTCGATGTGCTTCGGCGTGATCAGGTCGCCAAGGCCGTAGATCTTCGACACCGGGATCATCAGGGTCAGCACCATGGCGAAGCCGCCGAAGATGGCGCCCGCGACGAAGTAGGGCGGGAAGATGGTGGTGTGCCAGCCGGGGACGACCGAGGTGGCGAAGTCGAAGGACACGACGGAGTGGACGGAGAGCACGAGCGGCGTCGAGAGGGCGGCCAGCAGCATGTAGGCCGTCTCATAGTGACTCCAGTGGCGGTTGGCACCGCGCCAGCCCAGGGCGAACATGCCGTAAAGCACCTTCTTGAGTCCGGGCTTGCAGCGGTCGCGCAGGGTGGCGAGGTCGGGGATCAGGCCAATGTACCAGAAGATCACCGACACGGTGAAGTAGGTCGACACCGCGAAGACGTCCCAGAGCAGGGGCGACTTGAAGTTCTGCCAGATGGCATTGGCGTTCGGGATGGGGGCGAGGAACCAGACCATCCAGACGCGGCCGACGTGAAAGGCCGGGAACAGGCCGGCGCACATGACGGCGAAGAGGGTCATCGCCTCGGCGGCGCGGTTCACGGACGTGCGCCACTTTTGGCGGGTGAGGAACAGAATCGCCGAGATCAGCGTGCCGGCATGGCCGATACCGATCCAGAACACGAAGTTGGTGATGTCCCAGGCCCAGGCAACCGGCTGCTTCTGCCCCCAGACACCGACACCGGTGCTGATGAGGTAGGCAAAGCAGAACACCGTGAGACCGGTCAGCAGCACCGAGGGCACAAACAGAACCCACCAGAGGGCGGGCTGCTTGTTCTCGACGATGCCGCAGATGCGGTTGGTGATCCAGGAGTAGGAGCGGTTGTTGAGCACCAGCGGCTCACGGTCCAGGATGCGCGGGGCACCGGCGTGGGGGGCGGCGGTCGGGTGATCGGTGGCGGCTGCTTGGGACATGTCAGCGGGGGGAGGGGAAAAGGCCTTTTAGATCTGATGCGCGCTCCAGGCGGCGATGGTTTCGGCTCCGGGCATGGCCGGATTCGGATTGCGCAGGCGCGCCAGGTAGCTGGTGCGCGGCTGCGTGCCGATGTACTTGAGCAGGCTGTAGTTGCGCGGCGAAGCCTTGGCCTTGTTGACCGCCGACTTGGCGTCGGCGAGGTCACCGAAGACGATGGCGTCGGCCGGGCAGGCGGCCTGGCAGGCGACCTTGACGCTGTCGGTGGGCACGCGGAAGTCCTTCGAGTCGCGCTGCTTCTGCTTCTGCAGAATCTTGGCGGCCTCGAGACGCTGCACGCAGTAGGTGCACTTCTCAATGACGCCGCGCATGCGCACGGTGACGTTGGGGTTCTTCTGCAGCTGGACGGACTCGCGCACGCCGGTCTTGTCCTTGGAGGAAAGGGGGCCGAGATAGAGCTCGTCAAGCGGGCGCTTGTTGTAGTCGAACCAGTTGAAGCGGCGAGCGGTGTAGGGGCAGTTGTTCGCGCAGTAGCGGGTGCCAATGCAGCGGTTGTAGGCCATGGCGTTGAGGCCGTCGTCGGTGTGGACGGTGGCGTTGACCGGGCAGACGGTTTCGCACGGGGCGGACTCGCACTGCTGGCAGGCCACCGGCTGCTGCACCATCTCGGCGTTTTCGAGCTGCTCGACGGTCGGCTCGATCATGACGTCGTCGCGCTTGGCGTTCTGCTCGCCCCAGGTGGAACTGGCGAAATAGCGGTCCATGCGGATCCACTGCATGAGGCGACCCTTGCGCACCTGATCCTTGCCGACGACCGGAATGTTGTTCTCGCTCTGGCAGGCAATGACGCAGGCGGTGCAGCCGACGCACTTGCTGAGGTCGATGGTCATGCCCCACTGGTGCTTCTTCTCGTAGTCGAAGCCCTCGGGATTCGTCTCGGACTTGCGGCCAATCTGGCCCTTGTAGAACGAGATGTTCTGCGGGATGTGGCTGTCCATGCCCGTTTTCACAACGAAATCGGGCGTCTTGTTGAAGGTGTCGAGCGTCGCCTCGCGATAGAGGGCTCGGCCCTCCATGCTGTTGTGCTCCTGGGTCATCGCCAGTTCGTAGAACTCGCCGGTGACCTCGATCTGGGCGCCGGCCAGAATATACTCGCCGGCCGCCTTGCGCAGCGGGTAGGCGTTGAAGCCGCGACCCTTGTTGTTGCTGTCCGAGCCGACGAAGCCCAGACCCTTTTCGCCGTAGCCAAGCGGGATGGTGACGGAGTGCGACACGTGGCCCGGGGCCTCGATCGCCGGCAGCTTGAGTTCAGCTCCGTTGACGTTGACCTTGACGATCTGGCCTTCCTTGAGGCCAAGGGCGCGGAAGGTGGCCGAGCCGATCCAGGCGGCGTTGTCCCAGCTCAGCTTGGTGACCGGGTCCGGCGCTTCCTGCAGCCAGGCGTTGCCGATGTAGCGTCCGTCAAAAACGCCGGCATCGGGAACCAGGACGACCTCAAGTTGTTCGGCGGTCGGCGCACTGGCCGGCTTGGCCTTGCCAGCTAGGGCGGAGGCGACGGCCGTGTTCACCTCGACAGCGGCCTTCGGATAGGCCGAGCCCTTGAGGAAGCCATCGCGCAGGGTGTGATTCCACTTCTCCTCGTCGAAACGCTTCGCCACGATGGCAAAGGTGTCACGCACGGCCTGATGGGCGGCGTCTTCCGGCGCCGGGGCATCGGCGGTCGCCTGCACCGGGCCGAGCGTCTTGCGACCAAGCAGGGCGAGCACGACTTCCAAGGCGCTGGCGCCGTCGTAGAGCGGCTGGATCATGGGCTGCACGACGGAGTAGGTGCCGTCTGCGGCGCGCACGTCTCCCCAGGACTCCAGGTAGTGGGCGGCGGGCAGATGCAGAGCAGCCTGGCGTGCACTGGTGTTGGCCAGGTGGCCAAGGTGGACGAGTTCGACACCCTTCTCCTCGATCGCCGAGGTCACGGAGGCCGGGGCGTCGAACAGGATGTTGGAGGGGGTTAGCGCCACCAAAGTCTTGACCGAGCCCGAGGCGAGGGCGGCGCCAAGGGCGGCTGTATCGCCAAGCTGGGCTTCACCAGCGGACTGGCGAAGTTCAATCGTGCTGCCGTGGGCGCCGAGCGCTTGGTTGATCGAGGCGACGAGCGCATGAACCTCCGCGCCGTAGCGTGAGCCGGCCAGCACCAGGGCCTTGCCCTTGTGGTCAATGAGGTCGCGGATCGCCGGCGCCAGCCATTCCTTGAGCGCGGCAGGCGCGCTGTCGGCCAGGCTCTTGGCGGAGGTGTCGCCGAGGGCTTCGGCAATGACGGCGGCGGCGGCGGGAATCAGGCTGGCGGCAAGCGGCTTGCGATGATCGGCCATGCCGCCGGTGAGCGTGTAGCGGTTTTCCAGCGCGTAGAGGCGGTTCATCTCACCACCCGGCGCGTTCTTGGCGCGCTGCTTGGTGAAATGCTTGAGCGCCTCACCAGCAACCGGGTCGAGGCCGAGGAAGTCGCAGTCGAGCGTCAGCACGCGCAGGGCCTTGCTGAAGCGGACAAAGGTCTGGATGCCGGCGCCATACACGGCGACCTGGGCGGCATCGCGCCCCTCGCTGCCGATGGCCTCATAACCGAACAGACGCGCCTGCGGCAGGGCTCCCTTCAATTCGCCAAGCAGGCGATGCAGGGTCGGCGAATGGGTCTTGCCCACGACGATGGCGAGGCTGGCACCGGCGTCCTTCTTGGCCGATTCAGCCACGGCAGCGAGCGCCTGGTTCGCCTGCTCCCAGGAAGCGGCCTTGCCCTTGATCAGGGGCGACTGGGAACGCTGGGGGTCGTAGAGATCGAGCACCGAGGCCTGGGCAAAGGCGTCGAGACCGCCGCTCAGCGGATGCAGCGGGTTGCCCTGCAGATGCGTCGGCCGGCCCTCATGGGTGACGGCCACCACCGGGGTCGCACCGTTGGCGGTCGGCATGGCGGTCGCATACAGCAGCGGACGGCCGGGGACCACCCACTCGACGTGATCGGTGTAGGGCAGAATGTTGGTCAGCGGGCGACGGCAGGCGGCCAGGCCCATCAGGGCCGTCGAGGCTCCCATGAGCTTGAGGAAGTCGCGGCGCGAATTTTCGCGCTCCTCGTCGGTGAGGGTGTCGCCAGCGGGAAACTCCACGCCAAGCTTGTCCAGAAACTCCGAGCGGCGCTCAAGTTCGGCGGTGCTGCGCCAGTAGCGCTTGCCGGTCTGAGGCTCTGCGGGATGGTTCCAAATGCGTTTCATGAGGGCGGAAAAGGGTCGCAGGGGTTAGCGGTGGCAGGCGGTGCAGGATTCGGGCGGCTGCACCTGCCAGTGCTTCTTCAGCTGGCTGCCCACTTCGAGCTGGGTGACCTGCTGGCCGTAGGTGGCGGAGGCGAGGGAGACAATGTCGTCGAGGCTGGAGGCCTTGCCATCCGCACGGATCGTGCCGGCGATTTCGTCGGGCTTCACGCCCTTGCTGAGCAGGCCCTGGTAGAAGGCCGCGCGATCGAGGTCGCCTGGCTGGTAGTTGAGGTTGGTGACCTGCTCAAGGGGGCGCAGGTTGCGCTCAGGATTGCGATGGCAGTCAAGGCACCAGCCCATCGAATGGGGTTCGGCGTGCTTGACGACCTCCATCTCGTTGATCTGGCCGTGGCAGGATTGGCAGGAGATGCCGCGGTTCAGGTGGGCGCTGTGGTTGAAGTAGACGTAGTCGGGGGCCTTGTGAACCTTGACCCACGGGATCGGCTGGCCGGTTTCCTGGGCCTTGCGAACCAGTTCCAATTTGGGGCTGTCGGCCTTGATGTTGCCCTTGCCCGGTCCGTGGCAGTTGAAGCAGGTCTGGTTGGTCGGCACGTTGGCATGGCCGGACTGCTCCACGAAGGAGTGGCAGTAGCGGCAATCCAGGCCAAGCTGACCGGCATGAATCTGGTGGGAAAACGGCACCGGCTGCGTCGGTTCGTAGCCCACACGTGTGTACTTGGGCGTGAAGTAGTAGGCCACGCCCACACTGACTCCGAAAGCAATGAACGCGGCGCCAATGGCGAGCTTCAGAGGCAGCCAATTGGTCCAGCGCGGAAAGAAGTTACCCATAAGATGTCGGTTTATGCGCTTGTGAAAAATTTCACAAGCGAGGGCCAGAATAAAAGTTTGGCCGGGCTTTGCAACTCTGGAAATAAAATTTTTGACCGCCAAGGCGACCGGTTCAAAAAATGGCCTAGCGTTCCATCCAGATGCGCCCGGTTTGGAAGTCGAAGGTGACCCGATAATCCCGCAAAAAGAAGCTGCCGACCCGGGGCGGACCGGGCGAAATGTCGACCGGGGCGCCGCGCCAGGTTTCACCAAACAGGCTCAGGTCGGCCAGCCGGACGGTGCGCAGGCCGGCATGATCCGAGGTGACGGTTCCACCCACCGACATGAGGATGAGGCCCTCGACCGGTTGCCCCTGGTCCGCCACGCCGAGCCGCTCGGCCACTTCGCGACTGATCTCGATGCCGTTGAAGGAGCCGGTGTCGACGATCGCCTGCCAGCGCTGCTTGCCGGAGCCAAGGGTGATGAAGGGGGTTCCCTGGCGGATGGTGAACGGGGCCCAGGCGGCGTGGCGGCCGGACTGCGGCTGAAACCGGCCCGCGAAGGCGAATTCGACGGTGCGACCCGGAAAATCGAGGGTCACATAACGGCAGTGACGGCGCAGCAAGTCAAAGCCCAGCAGGTTGTGCCGCAAACTGCCGCCGGCCAGGCCGACACGGTTCTCGTGAAGGCGCACGAGGCAGGGAAAACCTTCCACGGTCCAACCGCCCAGACGCAGGGTTTGCACGAGGCCGATGCGCGCCTCCTCCCTGCCAATGATACCCTGCATGGGCACACTGCCGTCCTCCGCTGAGAGCATGCGCACGCCTGTGCGGGCGGCCGTGGCCGCATGCAGTAAGGTGGCGGAGGCACCCGTGTCAAGGATCAGTGGCACACCGGCCAAATCGTTGATCTCGCCCTGCAGCACCGGCACGGCATCGTCCTCCATGGCGAAGGGCAGCCTCACGCGCCCGTCGCCGGTCTTGGACTGGCCAGTCAGGGCGGCCTCAAAGGCGTCGCGACGGATGGCGTTGTGCTCCAACTGGCGAAGCAACCGGCCCGACACCGGGCCGTGACCGGCCCAGGGCGAGCAGGCGGATGTCAGGAGCAGGCTGAGCAACAGAAAGAGGCGCATCGGCAGCCGCCTCTACCAAACGCATCCCGCTCCCGCAAATGAAAGACGTCAGCGCGATTCTTGCAGATAGGCGATGAGGTCGGCCAGCGATTGCGGGGTCAAAGCCGCCTCCAGCCCCTCCGGCATGAGGGAGGTGCCCGTGCTCTTCAGGCTCGCGATCTCGCTGCGCAGCACCGACCTTGTCAGGTTGCCCGCCATCTTCAGCGTCAAACTCGCGCTCGTCTCCGTGGCGATGACGCCATAGAGCTGCTCGCCGTTGTTGAGGGTGCAGTGGTAGGCCATGAAGCCCGGCTCGATGATGGCACTCGGGTCCAAAATGGAATTGAGCAGTTTCTCCGCGTCGTGCTGTGCCACGCTGCGCAGGTCCGGCCCGAGTTCGAGGCCCAAGCCGTCGAGTTTGTGGCAACTGATGCACACACTCGCGAACACGGTCTTCCCGCGTGCCGCATCGCCCTGGAGCTTCAGAGCCGGTTTGAACTTCTCCACCACCGCGGCCCGCGTGGCGCTCGTGGCATCCGCGAAGACCTTCTCCGCGAGCTTGGCGATGTTTTTCTTCGGATGCTTCATCAGCCGCGCCCGCGTCGCCGCATCACAAGCCTTCGCCTCCGGCCGTTTCAGCAGCGCCAGAGCCCAATCGTCACTCGAGAGCAGCGTTTCGAGGATCTGCGCCCGCAGCGCCGGCGTGCGCTGGTCCCAGCCTTCGAGCAAAAACTGCTCGCCGCCCTGCGGTTGCAGCTTCGCGACGAGCCGCAGCACCTCCGCGCCGCCCGTTTTGGCCCAAAGCTCAGGCAGCAGGCCTTTCACCGTCTCGCGATGCCCGCGATCCGAAGCCAGCAAGGCCAGCGAGTCCATCGTCGGAGCCGTTTTAAGCGATTCCGCCGCCTGTTGCAGCTTCGCCGCCATTTGATCGACCGCCGCCCGCGCCTTGGCATCCGTGACCTGCTTCGCGAACTCCGTCAGCGAGAGTTTTTTCTCGTCCAGCACGGCCAGAAGCTCCTCCAGCCCGTTGTGAGCCTCCAAGCGCGCCACCAGCGCCGCGATGGCCTTGTCGTTCTTCGTCGCCAAAGCGCAGCGCAGGAGTGTGCCTAGGATTCCGGGCTTTGTTTTGCCGTCATGAGCTGCGAACTGCTCTGAGATGCGTGTGAGATGCGGCAAGCATGAACTGAGTGCAGCGCCCCAGATCGGACTACCCGGTTTGGCTTCATCCAAAGTCATGGCGACGATGTCCGCAGGCCAATCTCCGGACCATTGACCGGCGGAAAGTGCCAATTGCATCCAAACCCGAGGATGACGCGCCTTGTTGCCATTCACGAGCAAGAGCAGAGCTTCTTCGTTTTTCGACCACGGCATCGTTTCGGCAATCTGGAGGCCTTGAACGATCACTTCATCGTTTTCGCTCAGCAGAAGCATTTTGAGCAAATCTGGTGTGAGCTGACCGGCCTGATGGAGAGTCCATGCAGATTGGGCTTGTGCTGCTGCGGTCTTGCCGCTGATCACTTGGTCGAACAGCGCCGCTATGGCTTGCGTGCTCAGTTTGGTCCAATGCGCCCTCATCTGGGCTTTGTCCCTCAGCAAGCCGTTCGCGCTTGCGAAAGTGGCTTCGGCTTTAGCCGAACCTGATCGAGCTGAAGCTCGAACCACTTTCCAAATCCGCCCCTTGTCATCTCCTTCGCGGTAATGCGGCAGAAGCTCCTCTTTGCCGTTCTGCGGCAGCCACTGCGGGTGCTCGATCATGTAGCGATACATGTCGGCCACCCACAACGCGCCGTCGGGACCGGTGCGGACCATCACCGGGCGGCACCAGCGGTCTTCACTGGCGAGGAAGTCCAGCTTCGACTCGGCGGGATCGCGCACGGCCTTGAAGGTCACGCCGTCCTCTTCGAGGAGGTGATGCTGCACGACGTTGTGGAAGGGCTCGCAGGTGAAGGCGTGCGTTTTGCCGTCGGTGAAGAGCACTTGATCGCGATACACCTCGATGCCGCAGGCGCTCGTGAAGCGGCCGGCTTGATCGAAGCTGTGAAAACGCTTCTCCATGCTGCTGGCGGGATAGACAGGCGGATTCCGCGGGAAGAGCTGATGGATCGGGTCCGGCGGGATGACATGCGGATTGCGGCGCAGGTAATGATCCTGCAACACGTAGTGCCAGAGCGGGAAACTGTTCTGCACGCCAAACCAGTGGCCCCAGTCGTCGCGGGCGCGGCCGAACTGCGAGGGGCCGGTCTGTGGATCCAACTCGCCGGTGTCCGGCTTGAAGCGGAAATCGCGACTGCCGAGGTCGATCTTCTCGCCGGTGAGCTTGCACTCGATCTGCGTGCCCTTGTTGTAGCCGCCGTGATGAGCCCCCGCCGCGCAATACACCCAGCCGTCCATGCCCCAGCGCAGGCCGTTCACGCGGAGTTGCTGGTTGCCGGTGCTGAAGCCGGTGTAGAGCAGCTTCTTCGTGCCATCCGGCGAAATGAAGAAGAGGTCCGGCGCGGCGGTGACGATGACGCCCTCGCGCCAGGTGAGGATGCCGGTGGGATAGCTCAAGTCGCTGACGATGACGGTGCGCTTGTCGTAGCGGCCGTCGCCGTCTGTGTCCTCCAGCCGCACGACGCGTCCGCCGGCCTTGCCATTGCCATCCATGCCGAGCGGATAGTCCGCCATCTCGATGACCCACAGGCGACCCTGCTCATCCCAATCGAAGGCCACGGGATCGAGTACCACCGGCTCCGCCGCGACGAGTTCGATGCGGTAGCCCTCGCGGATGTGCCATTTCTTCGCGGATTCCTCGGGGGGCAGTGGTTGCGAGGCCAGTTCGACCTTCGTCGCGGGCGCGGGAGGCGCGGGTTTTTCCAAGCCGGTGATCTCGACCTTTTCCAGCGTGCCTTCCAGCGGCGCGAAGTCATCGCAGCGTTTGCCAAAGAACACTTCCTTGGCTCCGGGTGCGGTAACTGGCAGTTCGGCGTCGATCTCGACCCTGCCATTGAGCGTCACCTTCACGCGCGAGCCGAGTCGCTCCAGCTTCACGTCGTTCCAGGCGCCGGGTTCGATGAGGGTCTTGCCGCGCACGACCTGGTTCGCGGCGTTGCCGTTGAAGACGAAGAGCTTGCCGGGTTCAGAGTCCTTGTAGCTGCCGCCGATGCCGAGGTGGTCACCCGGAGCCTGACGGTCGCCCCTCGGGCCGCGCGAGATGAGGTAGGCGGTCACCGCGCTGACGTGGTTTGCCTTCGTGTTCTTGAAGCGCATCGACGCGGACCAGTTTTCATGCTCCTTGAGCAGCGCGGAGTTTTGCACCTGCTTCTGTTTGGTCCTTTCCTGCCGCCTCTTCGCCCGCTGTGCATTCTCCTCGCCCACTTTCGAGATGTTCCAAAGCTTCGCTATAAGCGAAGGCTCAATGGCGCGATCCCAGATCGTGATCTCATCCAGCCGGCCTTCGAGCCCCTGGCCGAACCGCGCCTCTGTCGCGACCTGGCCGGCCTTGCCGGTCAAAACCGGCGTCTCCGAGCCATCGAGATGCACGCGCACATTCTCGCCATCGCGGATGAGCACGGCAAAATGCCAGTCATCCGCAAAAGTAGTTTCAGCCTTAGCCGAATCCGATCCTTCGGCTGAAGCCGAAGCCACTTTATCGCCCCATTCGAGCCTCACCGTGTGATCGGGGAACTGATGCGCCTTCAGACTGACGCCCAGCGCGTTGATCAACTCGCCCGTGCGATCACTCGCTCCGCTTGCATGACCGAGCCAGAACCAGAAGGCGATCGACATCTGCCCGCCGAGTTTCAAATCAGGCATCTCCAGGCGACCGCCCGCCAGTTGCAGGGCGCGATTGATCCCGTCCGAAGCGGCGAAGGCCGAGGCCCGCAGCGCACTCTCCTCGCCATACCCGAGACCCGAACCCGCGCCGGGAAGGCCCAGGGCATGGCCGCCAACCAGGCGCGCTGGCGACCCGTGCTCGTTGTGCACGTCCCCCGACAGATCATCGCAGCGGAAATGCGCCAGCGAATGGGTCTCGCGCACCGCCTCAGCATAGGCACAGTCAGGCGCGTGCGGCTCGCGCGACGGCTTGCCGGCGAGTTCCGCACCGGCCGCGCTGAGCGTTGCCACGATCTTCGGCTCCGCCTCCACTTCCAACCCAGCCGTTCTCGCCGGCCAGGTCGTATAGCCGCCGAGTTCGTGCTGCTCCGGCGGCGGAATGTAGCCTTCAGCGCCATTCGCCAGCTCAATGTTGAAGTGCATGCAGAAGGGAGATGCCTCGCGCAGCTTCAACCCCGTGATCGCATACACCTCATTGGGCAACGTGGCGATGCTCAGGTCGCCGATGCGGATGGCTTGGAGCTTCACGCTCGTCTTTTGACGCTCGTGCAAAATCAGCGCCTCCCGGGCATAGACTTCTTCTTTGTTCTTCGGCACGTCGTTTTCGATCTTCGCAGCGAGGGGCCGGGCCCAGGCGAGACGATTTTCGTCGGGGACGCGATATTTGAGCTCGAGCGTCTTCTCGATCATGCCGAGCGGGACGTGATCGATGTATTTCACGGTTTGCAGGGCCTTCAGGGCGCTGTCGGCGACGGCGACGGCGTAGTCGTCGAGGCTGATGGTCTTTTTCTCTGCGCCGTAGTCCATCCACATCTGGTCGCCGCTGGTGCCCTGGCTCATGGCACAGACGAAGGGGCCGTTGCCATCACCTGGCTGGCCCATTTTTACGGCGAGGTGTTTGCAGAAGAGGCCGAAGTAATCGGCGGAGACCGGGGCGGTGCCAAAGTAGTGCTGCGAGTAGTTGGCGAGTACGCCGAGCGGTTTGCCATCGGCCGTCTGCAACGCGATGACACTGAGCTGCGGATCGACGGGGCCACTGGGTCCGACGACGTCCTTGCTGAGGTAACCGGGGTGCATGTTCGCGCGGCCGGTGGCTCGACCGAAGGGATCGGCGACCTCCCTGCCCGGCTGGCGAATCCAGCGGCGGTTGTGCGTGTGCTCCCAGTCATCAATGGAGGCCCAGCCGATGCGGGCCGGTTGCAGCGCCGCATTCGCCGCCACGATGGCCTCGGCGATCTTTGGCGTGAGGAATTTTGCATACACCGTGTCCTTGCGCGTGCCGAGGCAGCCCATCGCGGCCGGTGCGGCGTGGGTGTGCGTGGCACTGACCATCATGCGCTCCACCGGGATGCCACACTGCCTGGCCGCGAGCGCCTTGGCCTCGTCGATGAGCGATTTCTCCATCATGCAGGTGTCGACGATGGCAAAGGCGATCTTCATCCGGCCGTCGTCCAGCACGAAGCTGCGGACGAAGAGCCGGTCTGCCAGCTTGTCGCCCCTTCCCTCAAGAAAGCCGCCGGCGATGATGCGAGGGAAGGTGGCCGGAGAAACGTCGATGGCGGCCACGCCGGCCCGGAAGGCGGGCTGGGCGTTGACGATGGCGGCAACGGACAGCAGCAGGGCAAGCATGGGGCGCATGATGAGGGAAGGCACGCCGCCCGGACCACCCCTCTTTCAGCCGCATCCCCTGAAGGAAATGGGTCGCCGGCGACGTGTTATGGTCCCCCCCATGTCCCTGTTTGCCAGTCATCCCATCCTCCGTCTTTTCGCCTCCCCCCAGCATCTCTGGCGGACGGTGTCGCTCGGGCTGAAGAGCATCTGGCTCAACAAGCTGCGCTCCTTCCTGACGGCCCTTGGCGTCATTTTCGGCGTCGCCTCCGTGGTGGCCATGCTGGCGATCGGCGAGGGCGCCAGCCACGAGGCCCAGGAGCAGATTCGCAAGCTCGGCAGCCAGAACATCATCCTGGAAAGCGTCAAACCGCCCGACGGCCAGGGTTCGAGTGCGGGTGAAAGCCGCAGCATGATCATCGAGTACGGCCTCACCTCGCGCGACATCCAGCAGATCCGCCAGACCGTGCCCGGAATCAGTGTGGTCGTTCCCAGTCGCATCCTTTCCGAAAACATCTGGAATCTCGACCGCAGTGTCGACGGCCAGATCATGGGCGTGCTGCCGATCTACCCGGAAATGCGCAACCGCCGCGTCCTTCAGGGCCGCTTTTTCACCGACCTGGAGCACAATGAGAAGCTGCCCGTCTGTGTGCTCAACCAGACGGCGGCTGCCCGGCTTTTCCCGCTCTCAACGCCCACCGGGAAGTCAGTGCGCGTCAAAGGCTACTACTACAAGATCGTCGGCATCCTCGAGGACGAGGGCCAGCGTGTCGGCACCGACGGCGGCCGCTCCAACACCGGTGGCGCGCAGTTGATGATCCCCTACACGACCCTGATGGACCAATACGGGGAAACCTTCTTTCGATACCGCAGCGGCAGTTTTGAGGCGGAAAAGGTCGAGTTCCACGAGGCGGTTCTCCGCGTGCATGACGTCGGTCAGGTCGAGAGCCGAGCCAACGCCGTCCGCCACCTGCTGGCGAAAAACCACAAGAAGGAGGACTGGCGCATCATCGTCCCGGTGGAACTCCTGCGCCAGGCCGAGCGCACCAAGCAGATCTTCAGCATCGTGCTTGGCAGCATTGCCGCCATCTCCCTGATCGTCGGCGGCATCGGCATCATGAACATCATGCTCGCCAGCGTCACCGAACGCACCCGCGAGATTGGCATCCGTCGCGCCATGGGAGC
>JAUREI010000272.1 GCA_030827515.1 Prosthecobacter sp.
AGCGCCAGCTCGACCCGGGCCGGGAAGGTCTGCGAGTGGTTGTCGGGGGCGGGGCCGCCTTTGAGAACAATGAAATTGCCTGCGGTGGCCTTTTCGGGCGAGGGAATGAAGAACGGCACCCCCTCCACTTTGAAGTCGCCAAATTTCTTCAGGCGGACCTGGCCCTGATTCGGCGCGGGACCGGCAAAGACGCCATCGCTGCTGCTGGCGGTGGCAGCGTCGGCCAGGGAGATGATGCGGAACTGTTTCGAGGCTTCGCCGCAGATGTAGGTGAGGATGTCGCGCAACGCCTCGGCACCGAGGGCGTCCAGGCCTTCGGGCATGAGGCTGCGGCCGGTGTTCTCGCGCTTGTCGATGTCGGTCTTGGCGATCTCGCGCACGCCGGCCTGGGTGGCGAGGGTGACGGTGGCACTGTTCTCGCTGGTGATGACGCCCTGCAGCAGTTCGCCCTTTTTGGTGCTGAGGTTGAAGGCCCAGAAGCTCGGGTCGACCTCACGGTTCGGGTCGACGATGTGGATGAGCAGCTCGGCCGGGCCGTGCGCGCCCATGCCGTCGAGCGGCGGGCCGACCGCGACGCCGAGGTTGCCGAGCTTGTGGCAGACCGCGCAGGCGGCGCTGAACAGCAGTTTGCCGTTGGCGGCGTTGCCGGGTTTTTCCACCTCGGGAGTCAGCTTGGCGAGGATGGCCTCCTTGGCGGAGGTGTCGGCCTTGAACAGGTCGTTGGCGCGGCGGGCGATCTGCTTGTTCGGATGCGAGCGCAGTCGCGCGACGTCGCCGGGGGCGAAAATCTCGCGCTTGAGCGTGTTGGCCTTCACGGCGTCGAGAAGTGATCTGGTGGCCTCGGGGCGTTTGAGGATGGCTTCGAAGGCCAAAGAAAGTGGCTTTGGGTTTAGCCGAGTCATGGAACTGACAAGGGCCTCCGCATGTCCGCTTTGTTCGAGGGCATTGATCAGACCGGATTGCAGCGCCTCGGAGTCCCCGGATGCGGCTAAAGCCGCAACCACTTTCGCTGTCGCGCCTTCGGAACCCACACTGGCAAGAGCGTTAGCAGCACTCACACGCGCATCGATTGGCACGGCATTGTCAGCAAGCATGGCGCTGAGTTTGTCGAGTTGCGCTTTGATTTCAGATGCGAGCGCGCCGCCTTGGTCCCACTTGGTGACGAGCGGCAAGGTGGCCGCAGCGAGCGCGGGCTGTCCGAGAAGCTTCTTCAAAGCGTCCGTGATGGAGGGAGACATCGCAGGTGCGTCGTTCACGTTTGCGGCGATGCCGCTAAGGATGGCGTTCTTGATCGGATCAGCTTTCGCATCGGCATTCGCGCAGGCGGCGATGAGTTTTTCGGCATTCGCGGGCAGCGCGGCGGGAAGAAGGGCACTGACGAAGGACGGAAGGGACTCAAAGGAGGAAAACGACAGCGCAGCGGCAATGACTTCGGCTGGTTTTTCGGCGGCGGCGGCGATCAGAGCGCTGCGGGTCCAGTCATCTTGAGCGGCGTCGTAGTCTTTGAGGATTTGCTCAGGGCTTGCAGCTTGCCTGGCGGCTTCGTAAGCCCGCAGAGCTTGACTGCCTTGACCACCCCTTGACTCGGGCTTGTTACGATACGCTGTTGCGGCCGGTGCTTTCGCCTGCTTGTGCTGCACCTTCCAGATGCGGCCGTAGTAGTGGTCGCGGTCGGGGCGGACGGCGGCATTGGCGGGGCCGTGGGTCGGGCCGCGGGTGTCGTTGTGGATGACCGCCTGGTTGCAGAAGTCGACGACATACAGCGCTCCATCCGGGCCGACGCGGACTTCGATGGGACGGAACCAGAGGTTCTTGCTGCGGATGAACTCGGTCTGCTCGCGGCCGGGCTCGCGCCTGGCTTTGTAGGTCACGCCATCGGGCTCGACCATGAAGTGGCTGACAATGTTCAGCGTGGGCTCGGTGGTGAAGTAGCCGTAGTTCCACTTCGCGGGCCAGGCGCCGCCTTCATAGATGGCGCAACCGGCGGCGGCGGTGTAGCTGCCGACCTGGTCGATCTGCACATAGGCCTGCTGCTCCCAGTGCATGGCGGGATAGGTCGGCTCTTTCGGCAGCAGGCCGTTCGTGCCGCTCACACCGGGCAGCTTGCCTTTGGCGAGGACATACTCCGGCAGCACGACGTGGATGAAGTGGTTGCCGCTCGTCGGCTGCGTGTAGAAGACCTGGCCGTCGCGGGTGATGTCGAGGCCCCAGGTGTTGCCGCCGCGGCTGGCGTATTGCTCGAAAGCGCTGCCATCGGGCTTGAAGCGCACGACCCCGGCGCCGATCAGTCCGAAGTTCTTGCTGCCGTCCCCGGCGGTGACGTTGTCGCTGCTGGAGTAACCGTGTGTGGCGTAAATCCAGCCGTCGAGGCCCCAGCGAAGGTTGTTGATGACGGCGTGGGTGTCACGCGTGCCGAGGTTGGTGTAAAGCTTGCTGCGCTTGTCGGCCTTGTCATCGCCATCGGTGTCCTCGAAGAACCAGATGTCCGGCGCGGCGCAGACGATAACGCCGTTTTTGTAAAACACGCTGCTGGTGGCCAGCTCGATCTTGTCGGCAAAGACGGTCTTCTTGTCCATGACACCGTCGCCGTTGGTGTCCTGAAGAATGCTGATGCGGTCCTCGGGATCGCGCTGGTACTGGCCGGGTTTGAGCGAGCCGGAATCCTGCCAGGCGGCGACGTTGGCCTGGCGCAGGCCGTTCGGATACTCCGGCGTTTCGACCACCCACAGGCGACCCTTCTCGTCCCAGTCGAGGTTCATCGGGTTGTTGATGAGCGGCTCGGAGGCGACCAGCGAGAGTTCGAATTCCGGATGCACTTCGAGCTGCTTGGGCAGGTCCTGCGGGCGTGGCGC
>JAUREI010000258.1 GCA_030827515.1 Prosthecobacter sp.
CTCACCGAGGAACTGACCAGCACGGAGAACCGCATCGCCTTCGCCCGCCAGGCCTACAACGATTCGGTCATGAGCTACAACAACGCCCGCGAGATGTTCCCGGCCAACCTGGTCGCCGGCCTCTTCCAGTTTGCCGCCGCCAGCCTGTTTGAGGTGACCCGCGAGCAGGAGCGCGAGGGCGTCAAAGTCCAGTTCTGAGCGGCCTGCCGCATCGATCCCCCAGGCTTTCCGTGCGATGGACTTTTTTGCCGCGCAGCAACAGGCCCTGACGCGCAGCCGCTGGCTGGTGGCCGGCTTCGCGCTCTGCGTGATTGGCGTCATCGCCAGTGCCTTCACTGTGGCGGTGCTGCTCAAACCGGTCCTCTTCGGCTCCGACGCCACGTCGGTCGCCCTCCACGGGGCGGCAGCCCCTTGGTGGGATTTGCAACTCCTGGGCTGGGTCGCCGCCACCGTCGGTGGCACCATCACCCTCGGCAGCGCCTACAAGCAGGTGCGGCTGGCCGGCGGCGGCAGCGTCGTCGCCCGCGACCTTGGCGGTCGGCCGGTCTCGCCGGGCACGACCGAGCCCCTGGAGCGACGCCTGCTCAACGTCGTCGAGGAGATGGCGATCGCCTCGGGCGTGCCAGTGCCGGAGGTCTGGCTCCTTGAGGACGAGCCTGGCATCAATGCTTTCGCCGCCGGCACCGACCCGGCCAACGCAGTGATCGGCGTCACCCGCGGCTGCCTGGAACGGCTCACCCGCGCCGAGTTGCAGGGCGTGGTCGCCCATGAGTTCTCGCACATTCTCAACGGCGACATGCGCCTCAACCAGCGGCTCATCGGCTGGGTGTTCGGCCTGATCATGGTCGCCACGGCAGGGCGATTGATCCTCGAATCGCTCCGCCACGTGCGCGTCCGGTCGTCGCGCGACTCACGCGGCGCGGGCGGGCTCGTTCTGGCCCTGCTGGTGACCGGTCTGGCGCTCTGGTTGATCGGCTCGCTCGGCACCCTCTTTGCTCGCCTGCTGCAGGCGGCGGTGTCGCGCCAGCGCGAGTTTCTGGCGGATGCCGCAGCGGTGCAGTTCACCCGCGAGCCCTCCGGCATTGCCGGCGCCCTGAAGAAAATTGGCGGGCACTCCTCGCACGGCGTCTTGCAGAACGCCCAGGCGGGCGAGGCGCGGCACCTGTTTTTTGCGTCGAGCGATTTCCTCCGCCTCGGTCTCGCCACCCACCCGCCCCTGCCGGAGCGCATCCGCCGTCTGGAGCCGTCGTGGAACGGCGTCATGATCCAGCCACTCCGGGAGGCTGCCGCGGCCGAGGTCGTCCGGCCGCCGCGGCCATCCGCGCCGGCGCTCCCGTCCCTGGTGCAAAGCCTGGGTTTCACCGAACGCATCGATCCGGCCGTGGGCGCTCTCGTGCGCGAGTTTCTGCAGACCGAACAAAAGCGCATCGCCTCCCGGGCGGAGGCAAAAGCCCTGCTTTTTGGCCTGCTCATCGGTCGCGACGAGACCGCCTGCCAGGGCGTCCTTGCCCGGTTGGTCGAACAGGGGGGCGACACCCTGAAGGAGCAGGCGCTCGACTGGAGTCGCCGATTGCGCGGTCTTCGTTCCATGGAGAAACTGGCCCTGCTGGATCTGGCCCTGCCCTGGTTGCGGCATCTGGGGCGTGAGCAGGCGCGCGAATGCATCGAGCTGACCCGCGCCTTCATTGCAGCCGACGGCCAACTCGATGCCTTCGAGTTCATGCTGCAAAAGGTCATTGAGCGACAGGTCGCGGTCGGTGCGGGCCTGCGCACGGCGGTGCCGGTCCGCCATGCCTCCCTGCGCCAGGTGCATGCCGAGGCGGCGACTCTGCTGCAGGCCTTTGCCCAAGTGTCGGGTCGCCCGGAGGCCCTGAGCGCGGCGGCCGCGGAGTTTCAGGAACACACCGGCCAGCCCCTGCCGCCCGCGCCGCCGCAGCTGCTGCCCCTGGCCGAGATCATGGCGGCGCTGGAGGAACTCGAGGCGAGCACCCCCATGGTGAAGAGCGCCCTGCTGCGCCTCGGTGCGCGCATTGCCCTGCACGACGGACGTTTCAACGACGAGGAAGTGGAGCTGCTGTGCGCCACCGCCGCCGCCCTCGGAACGCCCATCCCTCCGCTCGCCCGCGTGATTCGCTGAACCGGGCCTGGCCGGGTTTTTCTAGCGCGGATCCCGGAAAGCAAGGATCCACAGATTGCGCAGATTTTCAGAGGGCGGATCAACGGCGCGGAGGCCCCTTCGACCTTGGTCATTGCTTGTTGGCGATTGGATCTTCTGCCTTGGGCGTGATGAAGCTCTGAACCGCTGATGAGACGCTGACAGGACGCTGATTCAGCAGGGCAGGGGGGCGAACCGGCCCTCCCCGCCTTTAAAAAATCTGCGCCATCTGCGGATCGCCGCATGGATGGAGGCCATGCCCGTGCACGGTTTGTTCTTCCTCCGTGCCCTCCGCGTTCTCCGTGCGAAACCTGTCTGGGTGAGTCCGTGGACTCACTCAAACGCCAGCAGGAAGCGGCGCTGGAAGTCGAGGGCGGTTTCGACCTGGTCGATCTCGATGAATTCGTCGACCGTGTGGGCGCGGTCGATGCTGCCGGGGCCGAAGACGAGGCTGGGGATGCCGGCGCGGGCGAGCTTGCTGGCGTCGCAGCCAAAGGGCACGCCGCAGGGAGTGGGATTGAGGCCGAGTTCGGCGAGCATGGCCGAGGCGGTGCGGGTGACGATTGAGTCGGTCGGGGTGTCGAGGGCCTCGTCGACCAGCAGCACGGGTTCCTCGATCTCGCCGCGGATGCCTGGGCGCCGGGCGCAGACCGCGTCGATGAGATGTCGGTAGTGGGCGAGGGCGGTCTCGGCCTTTTCGCCGGGCAGCAGGCGGCGGTCGATCTCGATGGCGCAGCGGTCGGGCACGAAGTTGACTTGCACACCGCCCTGAATGACCCCGACGCTGCAGGTGGCCGGGCCGGTGAGAGGGTGGGCGTGCGCGGCCATGGCTTCGGCATCGGCCTCGAGGGCGGCGATGACCCGGGCCATGGCGCCGATGGCATTGGCGCCCAGGTGCGGCTTGGAGCTGTGGGCGGCCTTGCCGTGCACGACGATGCGGCAGCGTAGCACGCCCTTGGTGGCGGTGACGACGCGGAGTTCGGTGGGTTCGGCGACGATCGCGGCATCGGCGCGCAGGCCCTCGCAGAGGCGGAC
>JAUREI010000251.1 GCA_030827515.1 Prosthecobacter sp.
AAGAAGGCGGTGCTGGCGGCCTCGTAATCCTTGAAGGCGTCGGGCATCCGGCGCAGCGGCTCAAGCGCCGCCAGCGTGGCCTGCACACCTTCGGCGCTGTCGGTTTTCGACAGGGCGATGATCGCCTGGGAAAGAGGAGCGGATCCGACAGGTCCGACTTGTCGGACGAGTCCGACCAAGAGCGGAACCGCTTCGGCCGGTACCTCCTCGGCGGCGGCAAGTTGAGCAGCCAGTTCGGGCAGGACCTGGGCGTCCTGCTTGGCCAGGGCGAGGATGCGTTGCAGGGCCTCGTCCGACTGGATGCGATTGCGGTTCATCTCGCGCACCAGGAAGGCCGCCTCCTCCGGCGTGGCCTTGGCCAGGGCTGCCTTCAAGGCTTCGGCGATGCGCGGGGTTTCGCTCCAGGCTTCCGGCTGGTAGTAGGGCCCGCGCGTGTCTGGACGCGTGCCCCAGGAATCGCCCTTCCATTCGCCCTCGTGGAAATGCAGTCGGCACAGCGCCGCGAGCAGACCCTGGCGCAGGGCGGGATCGGTGGCCTTGCCGAGGCGATTAATGAGGCCGGTGACGACCTCGGGAGTGTGCATCATCGCTATGGCGCGGAGTAAGCCTGCAGCGGGCTCGCCTCGATCAATTTCGTTAAATACTGCCAGATGAGCGCCTAGTTTAGCGGTCGCTCGGATAGCCGTATGCTTTGTTACTGGATCGGGAGCCGATGTGAAGGGCAACAGTGAGTCAATGTCCTTGCCGTCCGCACCATTAGCCAGCGCAATGATAACATCGAGATGGTTACGCTGCTGTGTTCGAAGATTTGAGAACTGGCTCGCATACACTTTCATGTGATCACCTTTGCCACGACGCATTAATTCGCGCTGCGCTTCGATGCGGCGGCGATAGCTCTGCGGCTGGGTAAGGTCGAGCACCTTCACCAGATCCCCGTCCGTCGCCTTGGCGAAATCCGGCAGCGGCTCGGGCTGAAAACCTTTGGGCCTGACCTGCACGATGTAACCCACGTCCGGGCCTTCCCAGTTGAAGGTGGCGCCTTTCCAACTGGCGACGTAGAGGCGGCTCAGGGCATCGACATCGGCGTCGGTCGGGCGGGTCATCTTGACGAAGGGTTCGGGCGGGCGGGTTTCCTCGAAGGTGGCGCCCTTGGGTTGGACCTGATGATGCCAGAGGGCGCCGGTGCCCCAGTCGGCGGTGAAAGGGGCGTTGTTCCAAACCCCGAAGCCGGGTTCGTCGATGTAGACCGCGCCGCAGCCGCTGCCGCCGCCGTAGTCGGCCAGGGGCTGGATGCACTCGTCGTTGAAGTTCTTGTACAGCCGCGGGTAGCCGTGGTCGTCGAGGCCGGTGAAGTGGTGGAAGCGCACGTTCCAGCCGCCGCCGTCGTTCGTGTTGTCGCGGGCGAAGATGTCCATCAGAGGGCTGATGGCGACCTCCAGGATGTTGCGCGTGCCGGTGGAGTAGATCTCCAGGCCGGTGCCGTCCGGGCGCACACGGATGACGCCGCCGCCGCGATGCTGGAGCGTACGGCCATCGGTGCCGGTGGCCTTCAGGAAGCCGAAGTCGCCACCGGCGATGTAAAGCCAGCCGTCGATGCCGAGGCTGAGGCCGTTGGTCGTGTGATCGGCCGGGCGGTCCTTGAAGCCGAAGGCGATGTCCTTGACCAGCACGTTCTGCTTTTCCGCCACGCCGTCATGATCGGCATCGATGAACTCGCTCAGGTGCGGCGGATGCACGAGGTAGAGGCGGTCGTGATCCCAGACGAGTCCGCGCGGGCTGTCGACCTCGCAGAACACCTTCGTTTCATCGGCCCGGCCGTCGCCATCGAGATCGCGCAGGCGGATGACCCGGCCGCGGCCGGGGTTGCGACCGAGCGAGCCGTTGCCATCCGACGAAACATAGAGCGTGCCATCCGGGGCGGCGGCGACGAAGACCGGGTAGTTGGCGGCGGCACTGTTGGCGAAGAGGGAGACCTCAAAGCCGTCCGGCACCTTCACGTCCTTGAGCAGGGCGGCTTCCTGTTCGGGGGTGAGTTGGACGATGCGCGGCGTGACGTTGCCGGCCTTGGCGTAGGGATCGTTGGCCTTGTCCTGCTGCTTCTGTTGGGCCTCGGAGAGTTTCGGGGCGAGGGCGGGCAGGCCGGGGCCCTGGAATTTCACCTCACGGATGCTGGCCCAGCCGCCGCTGGTTTTGCCGAGGGCATGAATCCTGACGAAGCGGACGGCGTCGACCTTGGCAAAGGCGTGGCGGTAGGGAGCCTTCTCGGTGTTGGAGCTGCCGTCCACCAGGGGCTTCCAGGCCTGGCCATCGCTGCTGCTCTCGATCCGGAACTGATACACGCCGCTGTTCTCCCAGACGGTTTCCAGGCCGGTGAGGGTCTGCGGTTTGTCGAACTCGAGCTGCAGCCACTGCGGGTAGGCACTGTTGGCCGCGCACCAGCGGGTGCTTGCATCGCCATCGACCGCGCACCAGGCGAAGTTGTTCTTGCCGGTCTCCTCGCTGCTGGCCGTGGCCTTGACCCCGAGGGCGTTCTTGGGGGCCGGCGGCGGCTTGGGGCCTTCGACCGGCTTGGCCTTGACGAAACGGACCTCGCCCTGGCCGGCAAAGGGGGTCAGGTAGTCCGGCCCCAGCTTGTTGCAGGCCCAGAGCAGACCGCGGGTGACTAGGTCGAGGTAGCGGGCATCGGCGACGGTGGCGGTGTTGTGGCCGAGGCTGGTGCTGAAGCTTCGTGCCCCGGCCTTCTCATTCGTCCAGGCGACGATGGCATCGACCTCGCGCACGCTGCCGTCCTTCTGCTTCACCTTCTGCCGGCCCATGACCAGCGGGTGGGCGCCGAACAGGTCGACGTTGTTGTACAACTCCTCCTTGATCGTGGTCCAGTCGCCCAGCGGCTGGGTGATGGGATGGGTCTTGTCGACGAAGGTCAGGTCGATGGGTTCCTGCGGGCCGTGGGAGTTCGACTGCAGGCCGAGATGGCGAAACCAGGCGTCCGAGCCGGTGCGGAAGCTGTGCATGGCACAGTGCAGGTGCACGGCCGGCACGGTGCGATGCACCTCGAGGATGCGCTGCAGCACGGCCGGATCACGCATGCCGGCGGCGCACTCGTCGTGCAGGATGATGTCGTAGCCCTTGGCCCAGTCCGGATTGTCGTAGAGGGGCAGGGGAGGATTGACCGATTTGTCATCGGTCCAGACCACATCGACCTGAACCAGGGCGCGCGCCTGGAGGCCCTGGCGGAGCACCTCGTGCTGGCCGGCGTAGTCGTGGCAGCAGCCGCCGGCGACGAGCAGGGCCCGGAGTGGGCGGGGCGCCGCGTCGGCGAGGGAC
>JAUREI010000123.1 GCA_030827515.1 Prosthecobacter sp.
CCCGGAAGCCACCACCCCGGAAGCAACCACCCCGGAAGCAACCACCCCGGAAGCAACCACCCCGGAAGCAACCACCCCGGAAGCAACCACCCCGGAAGCAACCACCCCGGAAGCACCCGCGGCACTGCCGAGCGCTGCAACTCCCAAAACCTCTGAAACCTCAGAGACCCGCAAAGCCTCGGATCCGTCGGATCCGTCGGATCAGGCAGCATCTGCCGGTGAGCCCAGCCAGCTGGTGAAGCTTTGGGCTCTGTATTGGGCTCGTTGGGGTGGCCGCGCCCTGGCCACGAGCCTGGCCATTCACGCGGTTCTGCTGGCCTCTGCTGCCTGGATTGTCGTCCAGCAGGTCTCCGAGCAGCAGGTCGACTTTCTCTCAGGCGGCGGCACGACTCAGGGAGCCCAGGCTTCGCAGGCCTTGCAGCACCGGGTCCAGCAGAAGAAAAATCCCTGGCTGAACAAGCCCGTGCCGATGCGCAAGATTGGCGTCGCCAACACCCTCTCGGACGTCGTCCTGCCCGACGACGCCCCGGATCTCATGGAACTGCCGCAGGCCAAAAGCCTGCTCGACGGCGGCCGGTTGAGTGGCGGCATGGGCCTGGCCGGTGCCGGCGGCGGGTTCGGCCGCGGCATGGGGCTGGGCGGTCGTGATGGGGTCACCTTCCAGCCCTTCTCCCTGTTCGGCATGCAGATCAAGGCGCGCCGCCTCGCGGTCGTGCTCGATGTTTCAGGTTCCATGGCTTCCCATCTGCCGCGCGTCCTCCAGGAGGTCGACAAGGTCGCGAAGGGCAGCGTTGCGGTGCTTTTCTACGGCTGCGGCCTCGACGCGCCACCACCGCGCGGCCTTGAGGGCGATGGCGTCTACCCGACATCGCGCGAGGAGTTCGAAAAATTCTGGCGCCTCTATGGCGGCAGCTACGACGCCGTGCGCCAGTTCCGCATCGACCGCTCCGACCCCATCCCCAACGAGGAGGTGTTCCGCGTGCTGGCGCGCCGGCCGCAGACTTATTTCATCCACAACGTCGGATCTTCCTACGCCTGGGTCGCGATGCTGAGCGATCAGGTGCGTTCAGCCGACGCCCTTTATTGGTTTGCCGATTTCCAGGACCCCGTCAATTTTCGCCAGATCGGCATCGTTCGCGACAACCTTCTGGCGCGCAAGCAGCGCCTCTACATCCATGCCTACTCCCGCGGTGGATCGTTCGACCTGATCCAGTCGCAGCTCGTCGAGAAGACTGGCGGCGACTGGCGACTCGAGCAAAACTGAAGGTCAGCGGATCGGTCCCCAGTGGGAGGTGAGCGGCCAGTAGCAGAAGAGAGCCGGGCCCACCAGATTGCGTTCCGGAACCGGCCCCCAGGCACGCGAGTCACTGCTGTTGTAGCTGTTGTCGCCCATGGCGAAGTATTCCTCCCCGCCAAGTTCGATGCGGTCGATGCGACCGCCTACCACGCGCGGGTCGGAGTAGCCGCGGTAACCCTCCAACGGCTTCTCGTAGGTGCCCTGCATGACCTTGACGAAGCCCGGCTCGGTCGCCCTGGCACCATTGATCCACAGCTCGGGCGACTTCACCTCGAGGCGATCGCCGGGCACACCGGCGAGGCGCTTGATGTAGTGCTGGGACCCCTGCTCCGCCGGCACGCGGATGCCGGAGACGTGTTTGGTGGTGAAGACGAAGACCTCGCCGCGCACCGGAGTGCGGAAGTGATAGGAAAACTTGTCGACGAGGACGTGGTCGCCATTGCGAACCACCCCGCTGGCGAGCAGCTGCCCCTCCCGGATCTGTTCGCCGCCGCGCAGCCCGTAGACCATGCGCCGGTCGGGGGTATCGTCGCTGACGTTGACCGGCCTGGAATTGATGTGGGCCCAAAGCTGCAGCTCGTCGAGCAACTGGCGCTGCGGCGCGTTGATGCGAATCGTGTGCCCGTCGTCAAAGTGCAGTTTGCAGTAGGGCATGAAGATCAGGAAACGATGCTCGGTAAGCGGCTCGGAATCGCGCAGCTTGCCCGTGTGGTCGGAGACGACATGGATGTGGCGGGTGCCGGTGAATTGGGAGAGCAGCCAGCCGAGCGGACCAGGACGCGGGTCCTCGTCGGTGGCGCGTGCCGTGATGCCGTTGAGCGTGGGCTGCATCGAGCCGGTGGGGATCTGGAAGGGCTGGGTGATGTAGGCGCGGATGCCGAGGGCGATGACAATGGCAACGAAGAACACTTCAATGTTGTCCGCAAACTCGCTCGTCGCTGCCTGCGGCAGGGCGGCCCCGCAGACCCGGTTGATCTGGTCATTCAACTCCTGCAGCCGCGCGCGTTCACGCCCGCGCATCGCCGTCTCCAGCTGCCGACGCAGGTCGCAGATCTCTTCCAGCTTGGCAGGCGCCAGCAGGTCGCGCTTGTAGTCGATGAAGCGGGTGACGCCCTTGTGGAGCTGTTTGGCGTGCTTCAGGTAGCGGGGGGTGAGAAGGAACATGCTGGCGGACGGTCGGGGTCTTCAGCGCCGCGTCAAGCCCGACCTGCCGGGTCGGCACGTCGCACCACGCTCTCAAGACGGCCCGAGGCGAGGCGGGTGATGACCACGTCGCCCTCGTCCACCTCGGTGGCGTCCTTGAGCACCCGGCCTTCTGCGTCCGTGGTGTAGGAGAAGCCGCGCGCCAGCACGGACTGCGGCCCGAGATTGCGCAGCAGGTCGAGTCGCGCCGCCAGCCGGTCGCCAAGCCGGGCCAGCCTGACCTCAACCTCCTGGCGCAGGCGCGTGGCCCCCACCTCGACCCGGTGACCGGCCTCGGCCAGCACGACCTGCGGATGCCGCTGGGCCAGCACCTGTCGACTGTCCGCCAGCCGGTCGGCCAGGCCTTGGAGGCGATCGCGCACAGCCTCATCCAGGGCGGCAGCCATCTCATCGACCTGCTGTTCGGCCTGCTGCAGCTGCCGCTCCGGTCCGCGCGCCAGCGCGCCCTTGGCAGTGAGTTCAAGCACACGGCTGCCATGCTCCAGCCGGCTCTCAACGCGCCCGCGCAGGCGGCGTTCCGAGGCCTCAAAGTGCCGGCGCAATTCGGCACCGTCCGGGGCCAGCAGCTCCGCCGCCGCGCTCGGGGTCGGCGCCCGCAGGTCGGCCACGAAATCGGTGATCGTGAAATCGATCTCATGTCCCACAGCCGAGATCACCGGGATGTCCGAGGCATGAACGGCGCGAGCCAGGGACTCCTCGTTGTAGGCCCACAAATCCTCCAGGCTGCCGCCGCCACGCCCGATCACAATCGTGTCGGGTCGCGGCAGGCCGTGCTGCTCCGCCGCGTTCAGCACCTCCAGGGCGCGAATCGTCTCCGCCTCGGCCCCCTGCCCCTGCACCCGCACCGGATACACCAGCACGCGCAGCCAGGGCGCGCGCCGGGTCAGGATGTTGAGCATGTCCTGCAAAGCGGCACCCGTCGGCGAGGTCACCAGGGCAACGACCTGAGGAAATCGCGGCACCGGCTTCTTGGCCTCGGCGTCAAACAGGCCCTCGGCCTGCAGCCTACGCTTGAGCGCCTCGAAGCGGGCCTGCAAACCGCCCTGCCCCTTGAGGCGCACCTGGCGCACGACGAGCTGATACTGGCCGCGCGGCTCATAGACGGACAACTCGCCCTGCAGTTCAACCTGATCGCCATCGCGAAAGCGCGCCGCCATGCGGGCGGCCCCCCGAAACAGCACGCAGGACACCTGTGAACCCTCGTCCTTGAGGGTAAAATACTGGTGCCCGCTCGCCTGCAGGCGGTGATTGCTGACCTCGCCACCGACCCAGACCGAGCCGATGCGCCCCTCGAGCACCTCACGGATCTCGCGGGTGAGTTGGCTGACGCTCCAGACGTTGTCGGCGGCCTCGGTCTCCATGCAGTCCACGGTGGCGCTGCCGCGGCGGGTCGCCAGCGGGAATTGCTGCCTCACCAGAAACGCCCGAGGGTGAAGTCCCAGAGGGCGGCCGCCGTCGCCAGCCAGCAGCGCCCCACCTCCGCAAGCCCAAGGCCGGGCGAAGAGGAGGCGGCAATCAGCAGCAGGGCCAGGATGAGGACATTGACCAGAAAGATGAGCAGCATGGAGAAGAACTCGCCGTTGCGCTGCAGGTCGCTCTGCTCAAGGGCCACCGTCTTGCAGGTGTAGGTGGCGTGAAACCACCAAGTCAGGCCCAGCAGAACATAAAACAGCCAGACCGGCTTGAAACTGAAGGTGAACCACCGCGCGTCGACGGTGACCAGGGCGTTGAGTTCCCAGAACACCGCGGCGACGCCAAAAATCGCCATCACCCCCAGCGCGTAGAGGGGAACCAGATAGGGGGCCAGCGTGATCCAGGTATTGGCCTTGTCGGTTTCGACATAACCTCCCGACGCCCCGTGGTTCCAGTCATAGATCTTGCCGCCAAAGGCGCGCGCCATGAGCAAGTGGCTGACCTCATGGCCAAAGACATAGGTGTGCATGGGTCTCAGCCCCCCCAGATAAGCCAGCCACCAGGCCGCTCCTCCCAGCATGAAAAACACCAGCGGTTCGCTGCGCCAGAAATCCAGCCTCACCAAGGCTCTCCAAAACATTTCGACCAGGGTCAGGGCGGTCACCAGGCCCAGCGGCAACAACCCAAGCACGGCAATCCAACGCTTGAGCGCGCGCAGCTGTTCATCGGTCATCCCACGCGCCGCCCCGTGGCGCAGTCCGGACGGACGCGCCCTATCATTCCGGTGCGGACCGGAACGGCTCTTGCTGACCGAACGATAGACATTTTGCGCCATGGAGACCGCGACTTGTTAAGAGTTATTGATATTCTTCACAATGACAGTGTCAACAAGTCCAACATGTCAGGGTCGGGTTGTGCCGCTTCCCGCCCCCATGTCAAACCCGGTTTTGCCCCCAAAAACCGCCTTTTGCAGCCCAGAAACCGTCTTTGCAGCTGCGAACGGGGTTGCAAGCGTAGCAATCAACATCAATCTGGACCCCCCCCCTTGTTATGAACGCCACCGTGCCTTTTCGGGCCAATTCCGACCTCCTCGACGCCAAATATCGCGAATGGAAGGCCGAACCCGACTCGGTAAACAGCACCTGGGCGGCCTTTTTTGAAGGCTTTGAACTCGGCCTCGCCGAACTGGCCAAACGCGCCGGACGTACCGCGCCGACGGGGGGCGGCCTTTCCGAGGAAGCGCTGAATTTTCGCATGCGCGTCACCCACGCGCTGCTGGCCTTTCGCCAACTCGGCCACACGGCCGCCCACCTCGATCCGCTCAGCCCGGCCGGCCCCGAAGTCAGCGGACTGACCCCCGAAGGACTGGGCTTTACGGCGGCCGAACTCGAGCAGGAAGTTCGCACGCAAATGTTCCGCGACGGCCAGCCGATGCGTCTTCAGGACATGCTCGGGGAACTGCGCCGGACTTATTGCGGCACCACCGGCTACGAGTTCATGCACATCCACGCGCCGGAAGTCCGCGACTGGCTGCTGGCGCGCATCGAACAACGTCCCTTTGAACCGGCACCGACGCCGGAGGAACAAATCGCCGCCCTGCGCTGGCTTCTCGAAGCTGAAACCTTCGAGCGCTTTCTTCACCGTCGCTTCGTCGGCCAGAAACGGTTCTCGGTCGAGGGCGGTGAATCCATGCTGGTGGCTTTGGAAGCCATTCTCGAAAGCCTGCCCGCGCTCGGCGGACGGGAGATCGTCATGGGCATGGCCCACCGCGGCCGGCTAAGCGTATTGGCCAATTTCCTGCGCAAGCCGCTGGAGAACCTGTTCTACGAATTCTCGGAAAACTACGTGCCGAACATGGTCGCCGGCGATGGCGACGTGAAATATCACCTCGGTTTCGAGACCGTCCGCCGCACCCGTGACGGCCATGAGATCGCGGTCATGCTCGCGCCCAACCCGAGTCACCTCGAAGCTGTGGACCCGGTGGTCGAAGGCATGACGCGAGCGCGCCAGCGTTTCCTGGACGACACCACCGCGCGCAACCAGGTCATTCCGGTGCTCGTGCATGGCGACGCCGCCTTCGCCGGACAGGGCATTGTCGCCGAGGTGCTCAACCTCTCCCAGCTTCCCGGCTACCGCACCGGCGGCACGCTGCACATCGTCGTCAACAACCAGATCGGTTTCACCACCCTGCCCGCCGACGCCCGTTCCAGTCGTTACTGCACCGATGTCGCCAAGATGATCGACGCCCCGGTCTTCCATGTGAACGGCGACTGCCCGCTTGAGGTGGTGCGCGCCGCGCGCCTCGCCCTGGAATTCCGCCAGCAGTTCGGCAGCGACGTCGTGCTCGACATTGTCTGCTACCGTCGCTACGGCCACAATGAGACCGACGAACCCGCCTTCACCCAGCCGAACATGGCGCGCTCCATCGCTGCGCGTCCGTCGACCGCCGCGCTGTTCCGGCGTCAACTGATTGAGGACGGCGTGCTCGACGAAGCCTCCGCCGACCATTTGCAGAAGGACCTGGAAAACCAACTGGAGGGTGGCATGACCACGCTCGCCTCCCGCGACGACGGCCAGGGCGGCAATCCCTTTGAGGGCTTCGTGGTCGAACCCCAGCCGGCTTACGACTACAGTGTCGTCGACACCGGCGTCGAACATGAAAAACTGCGTCACATCGGCCGCAAGCTGATCGAGGCACCCGAGGGATTTCACCTGCATCCCACGATTGCGCGTCGCTTTCTCGCCGCACGCGGCAAGGCGGTCGAGTCGGGCGAGGGCATCGACTGGGCCACCGCCGAGTCACTCGCCTTCGGCGCCCTGCTGACCGAGGGCTTCGGGGTCCGCCTTTCCGGCCAGGACGTCCGCCGCGGCACCTTCAGCCAGCGCCACAGCGTTCTCTACGACACCGAAACGCGCGAACGCCACATCCCGCTCAACCATCTTGAGGAGGGGCAGGCCCGCTTCTGCGTCTACAACAGCCTGCTCTCCGAGGCCGCCGTGCTCGGCTTCGATTACGGTTACTCCCTGCTCGCCCCGAACCTGCTCATCTGCTGGGAGGCTCAGTTTGGCGACTTCATCAACGGCGCCCAGGTCATCATCGACCAGTTCATCGCTTCGGCTGAAAGCAAGTGGCAGCGGCCAAGCCACCTGACCCTGCTCCTGCCGCACGGCTACGAGGGTCAGGGGCCGGAGCACTCCAGCGCCCGCCTGGAGCGCTTCCTGCAGCTCTGCGCCGGCGGCAACATGCAGGTCTGCAACTTCACCACCCCCGCCCAATACTTCCACGCCCTGCGCCGACAGGTGCGTCGCGGCACCCGCAAGCCGCTCGTCGTGATGACCCCCAAGAGCCTGCTGCGTCACCCGCGCTGCGTTTCCAAGATCGACGAGATGGCCGCCGGCAGCCACTTCCGCGAGGTTCTCGACGACGAGCACCTGCCGTGCAGCCCGGACCGTGTCGCCCGCCTCATCTTCTGCTCCGGCAAGGTCTACTATGATCTGCTGGAATTCCGCGAGAAGAACAAGATCCAGAACGCCGCCATCATCCGTGTCGAGCAGCTGTATCCGCTCAACTACGAGATGCTGAAGTCGATTGTGGCGCGCTATCCGCGTGCCCAGAAGAAGTGGATCTGGTGCCAGGAGGAACCGCGCAACATGGGCGCCTTCTACTACATCCGCCCCCGCCTCGAGGAACTCTCCAACCACAAACTGCGCTACGCCGGACGCGAACGCAGCTCCAGCCCCGCCGCCGGCTCCAAGGCCATCCACGTTCTCGAGCAGGAAAAGCTCGTCGAGGACGCCTTCAGTGTCTGATTCACCCCCGCGACTGAACCCCCTGCTGCACGATCATGGCCGACATCAAAATCCCCGCTCTTGGCGAATCCGTTTCCGGCGGACAAATCTCCAAATGGCATTTCAAGACCGGCGACCTCGTTAAGCCGGGTGACATCCTGCTGACGCTCGAGACCGACAAGGTCGCCGCGGAAATCACCGCGGAGACCGGCGGCGAACTGAACATCCTGCTCGCCGAGGGTGCCGACGTCGAGATCGGCACCGTGGTCGGCAGCATCGCCGAGGGAAAAACCGCGCCAGCCGCCGCCCCATCTCCCGCGCCTGCAGCCGCTGAAGCTCCGCCGGCTCCCGCCCCGAAGACCGAGGCACCGAAACCGGCCCCTGCTCCCCAGCCCCAGGCAGCTGCCAAACCGGCCCCGGCCAGCAAGCCCGCCGAGGGCCGGGTCACGCGCAAGAAGATGTCGCCACTGCGCCGCAAGATCGCCGACCAGCTCGTCAGCGCCCAGCAGACCGCCGCCATCCTGACCACCTTCAACGAGTGCGACATGAGTGCCGTCATGGCCCTGCGTTCCAAGCTGCAGGACAGCTTTGTCGCCAAACATGGCGTCAAGCTCGGCTTCATGTCTTTCTTTGTGAAGGCCGTGGTCGAGGCCCTCAAGGCGGTGCCGGGCATCAACGTCCGCGTCGATGGCGACGAGATCGTGCAGAACCACTTCCATGACATCGGCGTCGCCGTTGGCACCGAGCGCGGCCTGATCGTCCCGGTCCTGCGCGATTGCGACGGCAAGTCCTTTGCCGACCTGGAAAAGGACATCCTCGCCTACGCGGCCAAGGCCAAGGAGGGCAAGATCGAGATCGCCGACCTCAGCGGCGGCGTCTTCACCATCTCCAACGGCGGTGTCTACGGCTCGCTCCTCAGCACCCCCATCCTCAATCCGCCGCAAAGCGGCATCCTTGGCATGCACAGCATTCAGCAGCGCCCGGTTGCCGTCGATGGCCAAGTGGTCATCCGGCCGATGATGTACCTTGCCCTCAGCTACGACCACCGCGTCGTCGACGGCAAGGAGGCCGTGACCTTCCTGCTGCGTGTGAAGGACTGCATCGAGAACCCGGCGCGCATGCTCGTCGGCGCCTGAATGGGAGCCTTCCACCACGCGGATTGAACAGAAGCGGGCGACAGGCGTCGATTCCTGCGTATACTATGTGAATGCGCCCTGTGCGCACTGTGTCGTCATGCCTGCACCCGTTCCATCCGTCCAGCCGCAGCGCAGCCCCTTCGTCTGGCTGCGCAACAAGCTGCTGGCTGGACTCGCCGTGGCGCTGCCGCTGATGATCACCTACTGGATCCTGCAAAACGGATATCACCTGCTGCACGGCTGGAGTCTTCCGGTTCTCGACTTCTTCGCGCGCTTCATCAACGAGGTCGCGGGCGTCACCGCGGTGGACACCAGCAGCCCGACCTTCCGCTCGGTGGTCACCTTCGTCGGCTTCCTCATCCCGCTGCTGTTCTTCTTCGCCCTCGGTGTCATGGCGACCAACGTCCTCGGCGTCCGCGTCGTTTCCGCCATGGACCGCCTGCTGATCAGCGTGCCCATCGTCTCCTTCATCTACAAGTCGCTGAAGCAGGTGATCGACGGCTTCAAGGGCCTCGGAGCGCGCCAAAATTTCAAGCGGGTCGTTTACGTCGACTACCCCTCCGGAGAGATGAAGATGCTTGGCTTTGTCACCGGCCAGTATCTCGATCCCCAGCAGGACAAGGTGCTTGCCGCCATCTCCATCCCGGGTGCGCTGAGCCCAATGACCGGCCTGCTGCTCGTCGTGCCGGTCGAACAGATCACCGATGCCCCGCTGAGCGTCGAGGAGGCGATGAAGCTGATCTTCTCCGGCGGGCTCGTCGTGCCGTCCAGCCTGGCCGCGCCCGCCGAACGCCCGGATGTCGAGGAGGAACCCCTGGAACCGGTCGCCGTGGCGGATGAACCGGCTCTTCTGGCGACCCTGCCGCGCGCCGAAGACTTCGATTCGGGCGACCCGGACATCCTCAGCGACTCCGAACTTGAAGCCGCCGCCCTGACGGGTCGCCGCTCCACCGGCCGTCGCCTGCTCGGCGCGCTGAGCTGGAAAAAGAAGTAGGTCTCACTCCTGCCCCCATTCCCTCGTGGACGGATTCGCCGCGGTCTCCCAGCGCAAATCGCCATTTGCCTCCACGCAGGGAGGCAGCGGCAGCGGGTCATAATAGGCTTTGAGCCCGCATTGAACGCCCAAGCTGAGGTGACGGGCCGCCATCAGACCAGCATCCACTTGGCAGGCCAGACAATGGTCGGTGCCGGCCCACAGGCATTCCAGTCGACACAAGGGACGGGTAACAGGCAAATGCATGACAATTCCTCCTGAAGATGCTGCATCACCGTTCTAGCCAGTGCAGGCAGGGGCGCCTATTCGCAAAACCCCTGACTCAGGCCTCATGGAATCCATGAGCGGACGGGCGCCGGAAGTTCGCAGGAAGCGCCAGCCGGCCGGCGTAAATGTCCGACCATGCCCTCCCATTCCGCCTCCCGCCGCCAGTTCCTCCAGCAAGCCGGCCTGCTCGCCGCCGGCAGCCTGCTCGGCACCGCCACCCGCGCCGCCGCCAACCCCTCCATCCCGCACGCCCTCGCCGGCCGCCTCTACAAGACCCTCAAGATCGGCATGATCAAGGTCAACGGCAGCCTGAGCGACAAGTTCAAGGCCGCCAAAACCGCCGGTTTCCTCGGCGTCGAAATGCAGTCGCCCGGCATGGACGTCGAGGAGACGAAGCGCGCCATCGCCGACTCCGGCCTGCCGGTCGACGGCACGGTCTGCGGCCACCACTGGCAGATCCGCCACACCAGCGCCGATGCCGCCACCCGCGCGCAGGCGCTCGAACACCTCAAAACTGCCCTGCGCGACACCCGCGCCGTCGGCGGCCACAGCGTGCTGCTCGTCGTCGGCAAGGGCGAGGACGGCCCCGAGGCGGAAATCTGGGAGCGCTCGGTCGAGAACATCGCCAAGGCCGTGCCGCTGGCCGCCGAGGTCGGCGTGCAGATCGTCATCGAAAACGTCTGGAACCAGTTCCTCTACAACCACGAGGGCGGCGCCGACCAGACCGCCGACAAGTTCGTCAAGTATGTCGACGAATTCCGCTCGCCCTGGGTCGGCATGCAGTTCGACATCGGCAACCACTGGAAGTACGGCAGCATGGGCGACTGGATCCGCCGGCTCGACCGCCGCGTCTTCAAGCTCGACGTCAAGGGCTTCTCCCGTGCCGAGGGCAAGTTCACCCCCATCGGCCAGGGCGACATCGACTACGCCGACGTCCGCAAGGCCCTGCACGAGATCAACTTCCACGGCTGGCTCGCCGCCGAGGTCGCCGGTGGTGACCTGGAATACCTCAAGGGGGTCTCCAAGGAGATGGACGAAGCCTTCGGTCTCTGACGCCATGGCCTCGCCCCTCAGCCGCCGCCGCCTGTTGACCGGTGCCTGCGCTGCCGGTCTGCTCGGGTCCGCCCGCGCCGCCAACGGCCTGCGCATCGCGCCCTTACGTTTCGAGGTCACGCCGCCGCCGGGCCACCCGCTCTGCGGCGGCTGGATCACCCCGGCCGGCGAGCCCGACGACGCCCTGGAGGC
>JAUREI010000089.1 GCA_030827515.1 Prosthecobacter sp.
CCCGGCATGAAGGAACTCTGGAAAGTCGCGGCGGATGAAAACCTCAACGTCTGCCTGCTCATCAATCCCGAGGCCCTGGCCGCCGTGAACCGGATGTGCGACCGCTTCCCGCGCACGCCGGTGGTGATCGACCACTTTGCCCGTCTGGGCATGGCCGGACCTGTCGAGCGCGGCCCGCTCGACGGCCTGCTGCACCTGTCGAAGCACTCGCAGGTCCATGTCAAGACCTCGGCCTTTTACGCGCTCGGCAAAAAGCAGCCGCCCTACACCGACCTCAGGCCGATGATCCGCCAGTGCCGCGACCACTTCGGCGCCGAGCGCCTCATGTGGGCCAGCGACTGTCCCTTCCAGGTCGACCCCGGCCACAACTATCATGACAGCATTGCGCTGATCCGCGACCGCCTCGATTTCCTCAGCGCCGACGACCGCGACTGGATGCTGCGCAAGACAGCGGAAAAGGTATTTTTCCGCGCATGAGGCACCGTGCAACCCGGCTGCCAGCGGATAGATGAAGCAGACCGGTGCCGTTCGTCTGGCACGCATGAAACGCCGACTTTGTCTGCTGGGGGCCGTCCTGAGTCTGACTCTGGGTGCCCGCGCCAACGATGCCGTGCGCGCCATCGACGACCTGCTGGCTGAGCACTGGCAGCGCCAGGGAGTGACGCCAAATCCACCGGCTGACGAAGCCACCCTGGTGCGGCGCCTGCACCTCGATCTGATCGGCCGCATCCCCACCCTGGAGGAGACACGGGCCTTTCTCGACGATCGCGCACCCGACAAACGCACCCGGCTGATTGACCGCCTGCTGGCCAGCCCGGGACACACCGCCCATTTTTTCCATTTCTGGGCCGACCTGCTGCGCGTGCAGTCGCGGGCCAACGGCGGCCAGGGTGAGATGACGTCAAAGCCCTATCTGGAACATCTCAAGCGGCGCATCCGCGAGAACCTGCCCTACGATGCCTTGGTGCGCGAACTGATCACTGCCCAGGGCAAGGTTTGGGACAATCCCGCCATTGGCTACTCGATGCGCGACCTCGGCATGCCGCTCGACAACACGGCCAACACCGCGCGCGTTTTCCTTGGCACCCGCATCGAGTGCGCCCAGTGCCACAACCACCCGTTCGACACCTGGACACAGATGCAGTTCCACCAGATGGCGGCCTATACCTACCCGCTGGAAACCAATTTTACCGGTGTGGCGGAAAAGGGTGAACTCGCCATGCTGAAACGCCAGGCCGAGCGCGCTACGGACCGCACCAGCGCCGTGCGTCACCTCGGCCGTGTTTTTGAAAACCTGGGCGACTTCGTCCGCTACAGCAAGGTGCAGGTCCTGCCGACGCGGGTGCTCAAACTGCCGCACGATTACGCCTATACGGATGCCTCACCACACGCCGTGGTGTCGGCCACTCCGCTTTTTGGAACGACGACCGATGCCAGTCTGCAGTCGTTTGCCGACTGGCTGACCTCGCCGGAGAATCCGCGCTTCACCAGGGTGATCGCCAACCGGCTGTGGAGGAAGGTTTTCGGGGCGGGTCTGTTTGAGCCCGTCGACGAGATGTTCGAAAGCACCGCGCCGGTGAATGCGCAGCTCATGACCCATTTGGAACGGCTCATGATCGCGGAGGGTTACGACCTGCGCGCGTTCCTGCGCGTGCTCTACCAGACGCGAGCCTATCAGAACGAATCGACGCGGGCGGAATTGCTGCCGGGGGAAGCTTACCATTTCCCCGGGCCGCTGCTGCGTCGTCTGTCGGCGGAACAGATCTACGACAGCTTTGTCACCCTCATCCAGCCCACGCCCGATCTGCCTCGCCGTCAGGGCATCGATGCCGAGATGGCGGCGCGCCTCGCCTACCGCGGCAAGCTGAGCGACGCACTCGACCTGATGAGTCCCGGGGAAATCTTCGCTGGCGCGCTCAAAGCCGCCGAGGTCTACGAGACGGTTTCCGCACGGGCCACGCCGCTGCGCCAAGCCTATGCCGCCGCACAAAAGGCCAAGGACAAGGTGAAGATGGAGCAGCTCAACCTGGAGATCCGCTCGACGGAATTCGTCGCCCGCACCGGCATTCATGAGCATGTCGTCGTGCCCGCCGTGGCACGGCTCTTCGAACAAAAAACCGGACAACCCGCGCCGCCACCGCCACCCGTGGTGCCACCCACCGCCGAGAGTCTGCGCCGGGCAGGCCAAAACCGCGCCTACCTCGACGTGCCCGGCTACGACTTCGGCCGCGACATCCCGGCGGAGGAACGGGCCGCCGCCGAGGCTCGCGACGAGGTGTTCCGGGCCGAAGCCGCGCGCTTTGGCGTCGCGGAGATCGACCTCTACCTGCGCACTCGGCGGGCTCAGGCGCGCGACTGGCCCCGTGCCGCCGACCTGGAATCCCCCGCCCCCCGGGGCCACTTTCTGCGCGAGTTCGGCCAGAGCGACCGCGAACTGATCGACAACGCCAACTCCGACGCCTCCATGCCCCAGGCCCTTGTGCTGATGAACAGCAGCCTGCTCGCCGGTGTCATGGGGCCGCACACCCAGCTCAACCTGAACCTAGGCGCGGCCCAACAGCCTGAGGACGTTCTGGAGATTGTCTACCTGACCGTGCTCTCCCGCCCACCCAGCGAGCGTGAGCAACGCATCTGGCGACACTCGGGACTGAGCCAGGCGGAGGATCTCGTGCACGCCCTGATCAACACGCAACAGTTCCTCTTCATCCACTGACCGGACCCGCTTTCTCACCTCCCTTGCCCGCTTTCCAATGCCGCTTGCACAGCGGGTCTGCGGCCCTATGCTGTCGGCCCCCTTTTTGCAATGGAAGCCCCCCTCCCCGGACAGCGCTGGGTCAGCGACAGTGAACCTGAACTCGGCCTCGGCGTGGTCATGAAGGCCGAATTCGGCCGCGTCGAAATTTTCTTTCCCGCCGCCAACGAACACCGCCAGTTTGCCATGAAATCGGCGCCCCTGCGGCGTGTGCGCTTTCAGCCCGGTGACACGGTCAAGTTGCACGACGGCAGCAGCATTGAGGTCACCGCCGTCGAGCAGCGCGGCAACATGCTGCAGTATCGCGGCCGGGACCGCTCCGCCAGCGAGGCGGAGCTGTCCGATTCCATCAGCTTCAGCAAGCCGGAAGACCGCCTGCTTGCGGGCCAGATCGACGAAGCCCGCGCCTTCGACCTGCGCGTCGAGGCCCTGCAGCGGCGAGCCGGATTCCGACAGTCGCCCGTGCGCGGTTTCTGCGGAGGCAGGGTCGACCTGCTGCCGCATCAGATGGCTGTCGCCGCCGAGGTTTCCGGACGGCTGCTGCCACGCGTGCTGCTCGCCGACGAAGTCGGCCTGGGCAAGACGATCGAGGCCTGCCTGATCCTGCACCGCCTGCATTTGACCGGGCGAGCCGAGCGCGTGCTGATTCTGGTCCCCGAACCGCTGGTCAACCAGTGGTTCGTCGAGCTGTTTCGCCGTTTCCACCTGCTGTTTGCCCTCTTTGACGAGGCGCGCTGCGACTCGATCGAAACCAACGAGGAGAACGGCAACCCCTTCCTCGACAGCCAGCTGGTGATTTGTGGGACCGGCTTCCTGGCGGGCTCGCCAGAGCGCGCCCGCCAGGCGGCCGAGGCAGGCTGGGACCTGCTGGTCGTCGACGAGGCCCACCACCTGGAATGGAGTCCGCAGGACGCGAGTCCTGCCTACCACCTGGTCGAAGACCTTGCCACGCGCGTGCCCGGCCTGCTGTTGCTGACCGCCACGCCTCAGCAACTCGGGCCCGAAGGCCACTTCGCACGCCTGCGCCTGCTCGATCCCAACCGTTATGCCGACCTTGGCCACTTCCTCGCCGAAGCCGAGCACTACGAGGCATTGGCCCGGGCGCTCGACCGCCTGCTCGCCGGCAAAAAGCCGGGTGCCGCCGATGAGAAACTCTTCATGCGCAAATCCCCGCACCTGAGCGACCTGCTCGCGGAGGTCAAGGCGGGGGCCGAAGGCGCGCGCAACCGGCTGACCGCCGCCCTGCTTGATGAATTCGGCACCGGCCGGGTGATGTTCCGCAACACACGCGCCGCCCTCGGCGGGTTCCCGGAACGGCTCGCCCGCCTCGCCCCGCTGGCCCCGGCGGAGGACGAGATCGAGACCAAGGTGAAATGGCTCGCCTCACTGCTGCAGGAGCTTGGCGAAGCCAAGGTGCTGTTGATCTGCTCCAGCCGTGCCCGTGCGGAGGCGATCCATGAGCGATTGCTGCACGAAACCGCCCTCAGTGCCGCCCTCTTCCACGAAGGTTTGACGCTGCTCCAGCGAGACCGCCAGGCAGCCTGGTTTGCCGAGGAGGACGGCGCACGCGTGTTGATCAGTTCGGAAATCGGCAGCGAGGGTCGCAATTTCCAGTTTGCCCATCATCTGGTGCTCTTTGACCTGCCACTGGATCCCGAACTGCTGGAACAGCGCATCGGCCGCCTCGATCGAATTGGCCAGAACTCGGCGATCCACCTCCATGCTCCCTATCTGCAAAACGGGCCAGAGGAGGTGCTGGCACGCTGGTTTCACGAGGGCCTCGGGGCCCTGGAAGCCAACCTGCATGGTGCCACGGAAATCGCCGGGGCCCTGCGCCCACGACTGGAGGCCCTGCTGACAGGTTTTAACCCTGATGGCCTGGCGGAATTCCTGCAGGCATCCCGCGAATTGCGCGGACGCGTGGTCAAGAAGCTCGAACTCGGCCACGACCGCCTGCTGGAACTCAACTCCAACCGCCCCGAACAGGCGGAGGCGGTCATTGCCGCCGTGCGCACCCAGGACACGGATGCCGGCTTCGAGGAGTTTTTCATCCGGCTGGTGGATCACTTTGGCATGCATGTCGAGGAACTGGGACATCGTTCCTACTTCCTGCTGCCGGGGAACCTGACGACCGACGCCTTTCCCTCCCTGCCCGACGACGGCCTGACGGTCACCTTTGACCGCGCGCGCGCGCTGGCGCGCGAGAACGTCGGTTTCCTCACGCCGGACCACCCGATGGTGCGTGCGGCACTCGACCTGCTGCTCGGCAGCGAGGCCGGCAACAGCAGTTTCGGGGTCTGGCGCGGCGCCGGCAGCGAGGGCCTGCTGCTGGAGGCTCACTTTGTCGTCGAATGCGTGGCACCGGCCTCCCTGCATGCCGACCGTTTCCTGCCAGGCCTTCCTGTGCGGGTGGTCGTCGATCATGCCCGAAAGGATCGGCGTGAGGACGCCGCCTTCCGTCATGCCAAGCTGGAAAAGGGCAGCCCGACCCGGCTGCTCGAAAACGCGGGACTCAAGCGCAAGCTCTTTCCAGCCATGCTGGCAACGGCACGCCAGCTCGCTGAAGCGGAGTTGGAAAACCTTGCCAGGCAGGCGGCTGAAAACGCCCGCGCCCAACTCAGGGATGAGATTGCTAGGCTGGAAGATCTGGCGCGTATCAACGACCATGTGCGGCCCCAGGAAATCGAGGCTTTGAACGCCCAGCTCAATGACCTGGTGTCGGTGCTGACCCAGGCAAGACTGCGCCTGGATGCCGTGCGCCTGGTCCTGCAGACCGCCTGAGGTTCTCAGGCAACCTCTAACTTCGTCGCGGATCGACGCGGCACCTTGCCGCCCGGCTCATCCCGTTCGACTAGGCCATCTCGCAGGCGAATGATGCGCGTGCAACGCTCCGTCATGCGCTCGTCATGGGTGACGAAGACGAGAGTCTTCCCCTCGGCGTTGAGTTCGTCGAATAGGGCAAGAATTTCCTGTCCGGATTTTGAATCAAGGTTGCCGGTCGCCTCGTCGGCGAGGATCATCAGCGGATTGTTGGAGAGGGCGCGGGCGATCGCCACACGCTGCTGCTGACCGCCAGACAGTTCATTGGGTTTGTGATGCATGCGGTGCGTCAGCCCGACGCGGCGGGCCAGTTTCTCGGCAACCTCCAGCATGCGTGCGTCATCGGCCCCGCCGTAATACATGGGCACCGAAATGTTCTCCAGAACGGTGAGCTGCTGGATCAGGTTGTAGCTCTGGAAGATGAACCCGAGGTTGCGATTGCGGGCCGCCGACAGGTCATCGTCGTTGAGGTGGGCGACATTTTCGCCCCCGAGGAAATAATCGCCACTGGTCGGCTGGTCGAGGCAGCCAAGCACATTCAGCAGCGTGGACTTGCCGCAGCCGGACGGACCCATGATGCAGACGTATTCCCCGGGATAGATGTCAAAGGAGACACCCTGCAGCACCTGGCTGAGGACATCGCCCATCTGGTAGGACTTGCGAATGTCAACCAGCCGGATGATCGGCTCGGAGGCGGGCGCGGGCATGGCGGACGGGGAGCGGTCAGCCACGCACCGCGGCAACGTTCTTGTCCTTGCTTTTGGGCTTCGGCGCAGGTTTCTCCTCCGCTTCGTTGGGCGTCGGACCGGTGGTCGGCGACTTCACTTCGGGCGTCAGGCTCTTGGGAAGGGCAAGGGCTACAAATTCACCGGACTGCAGGCCCTCGCGCACCTCGATGAATTCGTCGTTGAACAGGCCGGTGACCACGCTGCGGCGGGCAAGGCCGGAACCTTCGTTGACGTAGCAGAAGTGCTGGTCGTCCTGGACTTCGATCGACTGCACCGGCACGTACACCACGTCGGCAAGCTGGTCGACGATGATCTCAACCTTGGCATTCATGCCGGGCTTCATCCAGGGATGGGTGCCGATGATGTGAACGGTGGCCGGGTAGACCTTGAGGTTAGGGGTGTAACGACTGCTGCTGGAATCCGGCAGCATTGCGAGTTCGGCGACGCGACCCTCAAGCACCTTGCCGGGTTCCGCATCCACCCGGATCAGGGCGGGCTGGCCAATGCGCACTTTCTTGACCTGCGACTCGTGGATGTTCACGTGCACGCCCATCTGCGACATGTCCGGAATGGTGAGCAGGGTCTGGCGAAAGCGCACGGTGGCACCCTCCTCGATCGGCTCGCTGTAGCGGGTGGAGCTACTGGCGTTGAGGTTGCCGTAGGCGACCAGGCCCGGCTGCATGGCACGGATCAGGCAGGCTTTTAGCTGGCTTTCCAATTCGTCCTTCTTGGCCAATTCCATCTCGTAGCGGCGTTTGGCGGTCTGGAAGCGGGTCTCGGCTTGGGCCATTTTCGAGCGATTGGAGCGGACCGTGCGCTGCAGTTTCGTCAGGCTTTCGCGATAATTGGAAAGCAACTGGGCGCACATTTTCGAAAACTCGTAGGTCTTGAAGAGGCTGAGCTGGGTCTCGGCGGTCTTGACCGAAAGCGACACCTTCTCGAAGTTGACCTGGTCGTTTTCCAGCTGCGTGCGCGGAATGAACTCGCGGGCGGCCAGACGCTCGGAGGCCTCGACTTTCTGCTTGGAGACCGCCAGTTCCGATTTGCGCAGCAGCAGTTCGTCCTCGAGCTGGCGGAGCTTCTGCTGAGCCTCACCGTCACCGCTGCCTTTCTTTTCCAGGAACGGCGTGAAGTCGATGCGATCCGCGGCGGCCGCCACGACATCAACCTTGTTTTCCGCCGACTTCTCCCCGTCAGCCTTGTCGCCCAGGGCAACTTCGCCATTGGCACGCAGGGTGGCACCGGCCTCAAGCTGGGCGTTGGCGTGGCTTTCCAGCTGGTCGGCAAATTTGTCGAAACCCGCGACGTCCTTGGGCAGACCCGCGGCGGTCAGCACATCGGCCGCCAGTTCGCGACCCAGGTATTTCTCGAAGTCCATGAGGGCAAAGACCGAGGTCTGCTTGACGTCGAGGACGAAACTCTGGTTCTCGCTGCGCTGAATCTCCCGGCCTTCATCGGCATCGATGTAGGCGGAAACCGTGCCCTGGAACTGAATCTCATGATCCTGGATGCGCGACTTCAGATCGGTGTTGTCGAGCTCAATGAGCACCTTGCCCTCCTTCACGTCCTCCTCGCTGACATGATAGCCCTCGGGGATCACGCTGATGATCTTGGTGGGCGTCTCGATCTCAGACTTGTGTTCGAAATTGCGCAGGGCGCGGATTTCGCCCCCCTGAAGGACATTGATCTGAAGGGGGCCCTTCTGAACGGCAAAGGTCGGCACGTCCTCGGTCGCGGTCTGGCCGCGTGTGAGCCAATGGCCGGCCGCCGCAACGGCCACCACAGTCACACCCGACACCATCCACAGTTTGCGAGTCATTCTCATTCCTTTGCCAATCCCTTGGGTTTTTCTTTTTTCAATACGTCCCGCCAGCGACCGTCTTTCTCAAGGAACAGGATTCCCATGTCACTCCAGAGCTGGAGGCGGGCGAGGACATGGTCGATGCGGGTGGAGATGACGAGGTCGCGGGCGGTGATCAGTCGGTCCTGGGATTCGACGATATCACGTGCCGTGCCCTGGCCTTCGGCCATCAGCGCCTCCTCAATCTCCAGGCGTTTCTGGGCCAGGGCGAGACCATCCTGGGCGAGTTGAAACTGCTTGCGCGCCACATCGAGGGTGCGCCAGTCGCCGCGAATGGCGTTGCGCAGCTGCTCCTCGGCCAGTTCAAGCTCGCGCTCGGCGCGCTGTTCCGTGATCTGGCTGGAGCGCAGGACATTCCGCTCGGGCTTGGTGTTGAGGTTGAGGTCGACATCAAGTCCGGTCGTGAAACGCCGGTTGCTGGCGTCGATCTGCAGGCCATTGGTGTTCGGCGGGGTGTTAGCCTGGTAGCTGACAAGGGCGTTGACCCCCGGCAGGGTCTGCTGATGGGCAATTTTGACCTTGCGGGCGGCGTCCTGCAGGCGGTCGCGCTGGTTGAAGAGGTCGAGGCGCGTGACCAGGGCGGTGTCCATGGCCTGGTCGAGGCCGCCGTCAGGGTCGATGATTTCCAACTTTTCCAGTTCGCTGCTGTCGAGGACAATGCGCTCCGTCACCGGCAGGCCAAGGGCGACCTTGAGGTCGTCCAGCTGGTCCTCGTAGTTGCGGATGGCGGTGAGGCGCGTGCGCTCGTAGTTGAGCAGGCCCTGTTCGATCTGCTTGAGGCTGGACTGCGAGCGCAGGTTGGCGGCGGCAAGGGCACGCTCGCGCTCGAGGGAAAGGATGGCGGCCCGGTAGGCGGTGTTGCGGTTGCGGGCGGCCTCACGCGCCTGCAGCACGCGCAGGTACTGGCGGGTGATGTCAACGGCGAACTCCTTGCGATACTGGGTGAATTCCCGGATGGCGTAGAGAACGTTGCGTTCATCTTGGCGGAGCGGCTCGGAGGCGGCGAGCACCCCCGCACCTCGCAACAGGGGCTGCGAAAGCGTGGCGGCGGCACGGGAATCACTGAGGCGACGATTGTCACCCGTGAAAAAACGGGTGAAATCCGTGCTCAGGTCGAGGGCCAGCCGCGCGCCGGTGCGCATGAGGTAGTCAAGGCCGACGGCACCGTCGGTGGCCAGGGTGGAATTGCGAACCAGATTGTTCACCCCGCCCTGGACCTGCTGTTCTGTATAAAAACCGCCGCCTCCGCCATCGGCAACCGGGGAAAAATTCTGCCTCGTCAAAGTCAACCCAAGCGCGCTGAGATAAACCAGCTCCTTGCGGGCGAGGTAGGCGCGGTTGCGATGGACGGCAAAATCAAGGGCGTCGGCGAGACTGAGCAGCCTGGCATCCTTTTCAATGAAGGCGCGTTCGCCGAGGAATTCGCTGCCTTGGCTGTTTTTGATGAGGGTGTCGAGTTTGACCGGCGGCGGCGGCGTGATGCTCAACAGGGTATCATCCGCTCCTGGAACAACCCCGGATTTTTTGTCGATGATGCCAAAAACTTCACGGTCGGCCGATCGCTTGTAGAAACTCTGGGAGCAGCCCGCAAGGGCACACAGACCCAGCACGGGCATGGCATGAAGAAGGTGGGCGAGGGAGTTTGGGGGCATGCAAATTACACAAACACCCACCGGTCGCCTGCAGGGGTCGGGATTCAAGGCAGTTCCGGCGGGACAAAACAACGCCGGCTGCAGTGGTCTTCTATCGGTGGAATCCAAATTTGGGCTTGGCCACCCGCCTGCCCGGCGATAGATTCCGCCCCACATGGAGGATCCTCTTCCGAAAGACATCACTGAAGAGCTGGTCAAGGAGGCGTCAGGCACCCTGCCGACGCGCAAGACCTTGATCGAGCGTCTCGACAACTGGTCCGACTGGTCCAGTTGGGACGAATTTTATCGAACCTACTCGGGCTTCGTCTTCCACGTCGCCCGCAAGGCCGGACTCAGTGACGACGAGGCCAACGATGTCGTTCAGGAGACCTTCATCGGCGTCGCCAAGAACCTGCAGAAGAAGAAGTTCGACACCAGTCTTGGCTCCTTCAAGTCGTTCCTGCTCAATCAGGCCCGCTGGCGCATCCTGGATCAGTTTCGCCGCCGCAAGAAGCAGCAGAGCCGCGAGGCCAATCTGTACGCCGACGAAACGGACGAGCGCCGAACGGCCCCGATCGACCGCTGCGCCGATCCCAACGGCATGGTGCTGGAAAAGCTCTGGGATCAGGAATGGCAGGAGAAGGTCATGGATCTCGCTCTGCGGCGCGTGAAGGCCATCGTCTCCCCCCGCCAGTATCAGATCTTCTCTTGTTACGTTCTGAAGGGCTGGAGCCCGGAACGCGTCAAAAAGGAACTCGGCGTCAACGCCGCTCAGGTCTACCTCGCCAAGCATCGTGTAGGCCGCATTCTCAAGCGCGAGGCCGCCAAGCTGGCCGCCGAGGATCAATGAGCTGCCCGTCCATCCCGCCATGAAAACCCTGCTCGTCTGCTGCCTTCTTGCTACTCCCGCCGCCCTGCACGCCAATCCCGATGTCCTCGGCGCCATCGGACGCCAGTTCGGCACCTCGGTGCAGGCCAACGTTCTGCTGCTGAAGGGTCATGGCTCCGTCGCTGAACCGTCCGAATGGATGGCCTATTCCCGCGACACCTTCCGCCCACAGGACATCCTGCGGATCCGCGTCAGCCGTGTCGATGGCACTTGGCAGGCCGTTGCCGTAGGTTCGGGCAGCAGGGTGCTGGACCGCGCCCCGGCAAGTCCTTTTGAGGCTTCCCGCCTGCGCCTGCGCTGCGAAGCCGCCCGCCAGGAAGCCGGCAAGGCCGCGGTGACCGCCAGGGCCGTCTTTACCGCCGTCGACTACCAGCTGGCCGCCAATCCACAGACTGGCGTGCCGGAATGGGGGCTGGCTCTGAAGGATGAAAGCGGCTACGAGATCGGCTTCGTCGTCGTCTCGGCGGAAACCGGAGCCATCACCTTCCAGGATTGGACACCGCGTGTTTCCACGGCCCAGCGGCGTGCCGCGGAGGCCGACGGCGGCGAGCAGGCCGCCCGCGCCGTCAAGCGCGCGGCACGCCGCGCCTGGGACTGGACGGACAACGCGCGCAAGGAAACCGGTAACTTCTTCCGCGAACTCTTCCGCTGAAGCCGGTGACCACAGCCCCGACTCCGCACGATCCAGGGCCTTCCGTCTGGCTGGAAGCCGCCGCCGCCCGCTGGCCTGACCACCCCTTTCTCGACGACGGCTCCACGTCAATCAGCTACGCTCTTGCAGCAGAACGATGCGCCGAACTGGCGGGATGGCTGCACCACTTGGGCCTGTGCCGTGGCGACCGACTGCTGATTGCCGCCCCCAATCGCCTGGAGTTGCCGCTGATCATCTTCGCCGCCCTGCGGCTGGGCGCCGTTTTCTCCTTGTTGCCCTCCCAGTTGCAGCCTGCTGGCCTGATCAAGATTCTTGACCCGTGTGAGCCGACCCTGCTGCTGCTTGATGCGAGCACACGCTCCCTGGCCCAAGCCGCCGAAGGACGCTGCCGGGTGGTCCAGATCGAGGCGGCGGCGCCAGGAACACCGCCCGCTCCGGTCGCCTGCCACGCGGACGACCCGGCATTTCTGGTCTTCACCTCCGGCAGTACCGGCACCCCGCGCGGGGTCATCCTCACTCACGGCAATGTCGCCTTTGTCACCCCGGCCATCCAAGCCCGGCTTGGTTATCAGCCAGAGGACCGCATCGGCGTCTTCCTGCCGCTGGCCTTCGATTACGCCCTCTACCAGATCTTCCTCGCCTGCCTGAGCGGTGCCGCCATCCACCTGGGACGGCCTGAAATGACCGGCCCAGGCTTGCCTCAACTGCTTGATCACCAAAAGATCAGCGTCCTGCCGGGGGTGCCCAGCCTGTTTTCAGGCCTGATTCGCCTTCTTGAACACCGGACCAGGCCCCTGCCCCGCCTGCGGGTGCTGACCAACACAGGCGAACATCTGCCGCCCACGCGGATCGACCGTCTGGGCGAATTGCTGCCGCAGGCACGCCTCTTTCCCATGTATGGCCTGACCGAATGCAAGCGCGTCAGCATTCTGCTGCCGGAGGAATACGCCGCACATCGTGACAGTGTGGGTCGCGCGCTGGACGGCACCCGGGTCTTCACCGTGGACGCGGCCGGTCAGCCTCTGCCTCCCGGTCAGAGTGGCGAACTCGCCGTGCAGGGTCCGCACCTCAGCCCGGGCTACTGGAACGCGCCGGCAGAGACTGCAGCCCGCTTTCGCCTCGTGCAAGGCGTGCGCACGCTGTTCACCGGCGACCGCGGCACGGTGGACGCAGCGGGTTTCCTGCGCTTCGAGGCGCGCGCCGACTTCCTCATCAAGCACCGTGGAACCCGGCTGAATCCGGCCGAGATCGAAGAGGCGGCAGCGGCCCTTCCCGGCGTCACCGGCGCCGGCTGTGCCATGGACGAGGCGGGCGACCTGCTGCATCTTTTCCTGACGACGCATGAACCGGCGCCGCAACCCGCCGCCGTGCTCGCCCGCCTCGCCGAAGTTCTGGAGCGCGCCAAACTGCCCGATCGCGTGCATGTCCTGCCGGAACTGCCGCGCACCGCCAATCACAAACTCGACCGCAAGTCGCTGCGAGCACTGGCGTCCGCACGTTGAAGCACTTCAGGCCAAGAGGTCGCGGACCACGTGACCGTGGATGTCCGTGAGCCGGTAGTCGCGCCCCTGAAAACGCGCGGTCAGGCGTTCGTGATCGAAGCCCAGCAGGTGCAACACCGTCGCCTGGAAATCGTGAACATGAACCTTGTTTTCGGTCACGGAGAAACCCAGGTCGTCGGTGTTTCCATACTCGAAGCCCGCCTTAATGCCGCCGCCGGCCATGAACAGGCTGAAACAGTCCGGGTAATGGTCGCGGCCAAGCACCTGGCTGGCTGCGGTCCGTCCCTCGCGGAAGGGCGTGCGCCCGAATTCACCTCCCCAGATGACCAGAGTGTCGTCGAGCAGGCCCCGTTGCTTAAGGTCGGTGATCAATGCCGCCACCGGTCGGTCGGTCGCGGCCATTTTTTGAGTCAGTCCGTCGGTGAGTCCGTTGGCTGAGCCGGTGCCGTGAAAATCCCAACCCCAATCGAAGAGTTGGACAAAGCGCACGCCCTGTTCCACCAACCGACGGGCAAGCAGGCAGTTGTTGGCAAAACTGGACTCTCCCGGTTTGGCACCGTAGTCCTCGAGAACCCTGACGGGTTCACGGCTGATGTCCATGACCTCGGGCACGCTGGCCTGCATCCGGTAGGCCAGTTCATACTGGGCGATGCGTGTCAGAGTTTCCGGATGACCGAGTTCGGCGGCCTGCAGGGCGTTCAGTTCGTTGAGCGCATCCAGGCTGCGGCGACGAAGTGAGCGGTCCATGCCGGGCGGGTCATTGACGAACAGGACGGGATCGCCCTTGGAGCGGCATTGGACCCCCTGATAGACCGAGGGAATGAAACCGCTGCCCCAGCAGCCCTGGCCGCCAGAAGGCTGGGTGCCACTGGAAATGAGCACCACAAATCCCGGCAGATTCTGGTTTTCCGACCCAAGACCATAGCTGGCCCAGGACCCCATCGACGGGCGCCCTTGGCGGCTGTGACCGGTGAAAAGCAGGAGCTCGGCCGGTGCATGGTTGAACTGGTCAGTGTGCATGGAGCGCACCAGGGTGATCTCGTCGGCGAGCCGATGAAAATTCGGACAGGCATCACTCATCCACATGCCGGCACGGCCATGTCGCTTGAAGCGACGGGGCGTGCCGAGCAGTTTCGGCACGCCGCTGGTGAAGGCAAAGGTGCGCCCCTTGAGGAAGGCGTCCGGACAGTCCTGCCCACTGTGCTTCACCAGTTCCGGCTTGTAATCAAACAGGTCGAGATGGGGCGGAGCCCCAGACATGTGCAGGTAGATCACCCGCTTCGCCTTCGCGGCATGATGCGGCGCGCGGGCATCGAGCGGTCCGGGTGCCGGACTGCCGCCCAACGCCCTCAGGGCAACCGCGCCCAGACTGAACTGGCCGGCGGCGCCCAGGAATTGGCGGCGGGTTTGCAGGTGCAGGTGATCAAGACGAGGCGACATCGCCCTTCATACGAAGCCACCACCCCCATTATTCCGTCGGATCGTGTGCCGGCACTACTCGCGCGCGGCCGCATTGCGGTTCTGCAGGTAGGTGCTGCGCACCGACAGGTAGGGATCAATAGCGTCCTTGCGCGAGTTGTCGTAGGTCCGCAGCTGCTCGGGCAAGGCCCGCAGGGTGTTCGTCGAAGGCGGAATATACTGCAACGTGTCGCGGTGCTGGAACATGCCCCAGTTGACCGGATTCAAGACATAGTCGCCCGCATAACCCACCGCCTCGCGCGCGCTGCTGGGGCCGAGCAGGGGCAGCACCAGATAGGGGCCGTGCCCGCAGCCCCAGACGGCGAAGGTTTGCCCGGTGTCCTCGGCAGGCAGGTCTGCCAGGCGCGAAACATGGTCGGACTGGCGGATCAGCCCTCCGAACCCGGCCACGCTATTGACGAGAAATTTTTCCGTCTCCAATCCGGCGCGTTTCACCTTGCCCTGCAACAGGCTGTTGACGAGGCGCACCGGATACTTGGCATTGTCAAAGCCGTTGTCCAAGGCGCTGCGCAG
>JAUREI010000177.1 GCA_030827515.1 Prosthecobacter sp.
ATGGCAACGGCTCCGGACTGCAGCGGCGCGCCGGTGCCGTCGGCAATGCGGGCATTGCGGATCACCAGATCGTAGTCGGCCGCCTGGACGGCGGTCGCGAGGCAAAGCAGGAGGAACAGGCGGCGCATCCCACTACAACGCTTCACCGGGGCAAAAATTCTTCGCCGGATCAGACCGTGATCCGCCGATTGCGCGCGGTCACCGGCCAGGTCGCCATGGCCCTGCCCGCCTTGATGACGACGGCCTCGCCAAACATGGACACAGTTGGACAGACATGGCGGGGAATGCCGTGCAACGCCTGACCGACATAAAACTCGTGGGCGCGATCGGTGCGCAGCACCAGGTGTTCCTCACTCTGCATCAACACTTCCGCCTCGGGCAGCTCCTCAAAACGAACGCGCGGGTGCGGGTTCTCCGGTGCGACCGACTTGTGCCCGAGGTCGAGGGTGAGGCGGCCGCCGCCGGGTTTGCTGATGACGCGGGCCAGCAGCACGGCGGCAGGCTGGAAGGCGAGGTCGGGATGCTTGTCACCGTAGCCGAAATCCCACAGCACGGTCGTGCCCGGGCTGCAGATGCGGTCGGGGTGGCCGGCATGGTAGCCGAAGGTGGGGGAACCCCCGGCGACGAGCTCCTGGACGAGGAGTCCTTCGCCCTCCAGGCGACGGCGAAACTCCAGAACCGGGGCATAGGCCGCCTCGGCCCGTTCGCAGCGCACGGTGAGGTCGGCATCATGGATGTGACCGTCGTAGGCGTGCAGGCCGCGGAAAAGCAGGCCCGGGGTGTCCTTGATGACATGGGCAAGAAAGGCGGCGGCTTCGCCGGGAACGATGCCGGTGCGGCCCATGCCGCAGTCAAGTTCGAGGAACACCCCCAGGTTGACGCGATGCTGCTGGGCGGCGGAAGCCAGGGTTCGCACGGTTTCCTCGTCGTCAGCGATGCCGGCAAAACGCAGCCCCGGATGCTTTTCAGCGAGGCGCGCCAGGCGCTGGGCGTTCGGCCCGACACAGGGCATCGCCAGCAGGATGTCGGCGGCGCCGGCATCGGCGCACATTTCCGCCTCGGCTATCGTCGAGCACTTGAAGCGGGAGATGCCAAGATCGACCTGGCGGCGCGTCAGTTCGAGCATCTTGTGAGTCTTCACATGCGGGCGCAACCGCTGCGGGCCGCCGGCGATCTCGAGCATGAGCTGCAGATTGTGCTCAACCCGCTCGTGGTGGATGAGCAGGGCGGGCGAGGCGATTTCAGCCTCGTTGTCGACGTGGAACCAGGCGTGGTTGAACATGCGCGGAAAGCCTCCCAAGCCGCAGCCGGTGCGCAAATGCATTTTCCGGGCTTTTCCGTGGCGGCCCGCCCTGCGGGCGCTAAAGTGGGCACCGCGACCGCATGATCCGCCTCATCACGCAACAGGGACAGCTCATCGACTGGAACGACGAAAAAGTTCGTCCGTTCCCGGACAACCTTGTCTTTCTGGACCTGATGAACCCGTCGAAGGCGGAGGAACTCGAGGCTGAAAGCTGGCTCGAATACCAGCTGCCGACGCGCGAGGAGATGCAGGAGATCGAGGAGTCGAGCCGCTTGTACATGGAAAAGGGCGCCCTCTACATGACCGCCTGGATCCCCGTGGGCCTCGACACACCCGACCCAGACACCACGGCCATTTCCTTCGTCATCGCCCCGGACTGCCTGACGACGGTGCGCTACGCCGACCCCATGGCCTTCCGCCTTCTGGCCGACACCGTGCGCCGCCAGTGCCGTCTGCCGACGACCAGCGACGCGGTGTTTCTGACCCTCTGCGAACTCATTGTCGCCCGCATTGCCGACGCCCTGCAGACGGTCGAGTCCGACCTCAAGAAGGTGGGCCGTGAAATCTTCAGCCTGCGCCCTCACGAAACCAACGCGGCGATTGAGAAGGATCTGGGCGACGTCGTCCGCACCCTCGGACGGCGCAGCGCCCTGGTGGCCAACCTGCGCGAGAGCCTGCTGAGTGTGAACCGCATGCTGCAGTTCCTGCTCAACAATGCCGCCACCTGGCTGCGTGGCGACCTGGCGGCGCAATTCCGCAGCGTCATGCGCGACGTCAAGTCCCTGGACGACTACACGAACCAGCAGCAGCAGGAGATGACCTTCCTGCTGGAGTCCACTCTCGGCCTGATCAACATCCAGCAGAACCAGATCATCAAGATCTTCACCGTCGCCAGCGTGCTCTTCCTGCCTCCGACGGTGATCGCCAGCATCTACGGCATGAACTTCGAGCACATGCCGGAGACCAAGAAACCCTGGGCCTACCCGGTCGTGCTGATTGTCCTGGTCTTGTCGGCGCTGGGGCCGATCCTCTTCTTTAAGAAGAAAAAGTTGCTCTGAATCCCGTCGGCTTGCGATAGGCAAAGCCTGCTTGCCCGTCCGGCAGCGCGACGCTAGACTGGATGTTGGCCGCACCGGTGTGCGGTTCGCGCCCGCATGGATCTCACCCAGTTTCTTCTCTTGGCCGCCACCGTTGTCTTCGGCCTGGCCTGCCGCAGCTACGGCAACCGCTACCTGCTCAAGCTGGGCTGGATCGCCTACCTGGCCGCCTCCTACCTCGGCGGCTGGTTCCTGACCGGCAGCCACGCCGCCGGCGCGGCCGGCATCGCTCTCTGGTTCATGCTGCCGTGGGTGGAAATCGTCGGTCGCGTGCGCCGACTGCGCCTGCCTGTGACCAGCGAGGTGCGCCACCGCTTCCCTCCCGCGCGTGACGTCTTTCCCGAACTCGGCGAGCTTTCGGAGGAACTTGAGGCGGCGGGCTTCACCCATGCGGGCGACACCGGCTGGCAGTGGAGCGAGACCGATCACTTCATGCGCCTGTTCCTGCACCCCGAACAACGCGTGCAGGCTTCGGTCGCCCAGGCTCAACAGCGCGATCTCGGTCTCTACGTCTCCTACGTGAGCCTGACTTCGCGCACTCCCGACGGGCGCGCCATCACCACCACGAACTATCCCTTCGTGCCGACGATGAGCTTCTCGCCCGCGCACCGCGTCCAGCGCGTGCCGGATGTCGGGTCGCTCGAAGAATTGCTCGGCGCTCATCAGGACCTGCTCACCAGCCAGGGGCTGACCACGGCCGACCTCGCCGAACCCGATCCCGAGGCCCTGGCCGACCTGATTGAAAGGGACCTGCGTGCCCAGGTTGCCCACAACTTGGACACCGGCCTGCTGGAGCCCGCCGGCGAGGAGGGTTTCATCCGCTATTCCTGGCGCGGCTGCGCCCATCTCTGGCTGCAGGTGGTCAAGGACATGATCCGCGTCTGAGCGCATTCCCGGTTGGCAGCAGCCGCCGCCTTGTGCTACCGGCAGCCATGCCCAGATCCGACGGCCGCCTTCCCGACCAGCTCCGCCCGGTCGAGTTCTTTCTCGACATCGCCCCGCATGCCACCGCCTCCGTGCTCATCGGCTTCGGCAACACCCGTGTCATCTGCGCCGCCACCATTCAGGACGAGGTGCCGCGCTGGATGAAGGTGCAGGGCGTTCCCGGAGGCTGGCTCACCGCAGAGTACTCGATGCTCCCCTACTCCACGCTCGACCGCAAGGACCGCGACAGTACACGCGGCCGCCCCGACGGACGCAGCATCGAAATCCAACGACTCATCGGCCGCAGCCTGCGAGCGGTCGTCGACCTGAAAAAACTGGGGTCCCGCACCCTGTGCATCGACTGCGACGTCCTGCAAGCCGATGGCGGCACCCGCACGGCCTCGATCACCGGCGCCTGCATCGCCGCCGCGATCGCCTTCAACCGCCTGCTCGAGAAGGGCAGGCTCACCCAGCAGCCGCTCACCAAAAAAGTCGCCGCCATCAGCGCCGGCATCTTCAAAGGGGAGACCCTGCTGGACCTCTGTTACGAGGAGGACCGCGACGCCGATGTCGACTGCAACCTGGTGCTCACCGAGGATGGCGACTTTGTGGAAATTCAGGGCAGCGGCGAGGAAGCCACCTTCTCCCAGGCCCAGATGGACGCCATGCTGGTCGCAGGTCGCAAGGGGGTGTCGGAGTTGTGCGCCCTGCAGCAGCAGGCCATCGAGGGTGCCATGAAGCCGGCCAACTCGCGCGACCTGCAGAAGCTGGCGGATTTCTTCGGCAAAAAGCCCTGAACCAGCGGTTTCAGGCCAACACCTGCTTCACCACGTGGCCATGCACGTCGGTGAGGCGGAAGTGGCGCCCCTGAAACTTGTAGGTGAGACGCTCGTGGTCGATGCCTAGCAGGTGCAGCACGGTGGCCTGGAAGTCGTGCACGTGCACCTTGCCCTCGACGGCGCTGAAGCCGAATTCATCGCTGGCGCCATGGGTGTGCCCGGCCCGGACGCCGCCGCCGGCCATCCAAACGGTGAAGGCGTAGGGATGATGGTCGCGGCCCCACTGCTTGGTCTCGGCGATTTTGCCCTGAAGGAAGGGCGTGCGCCCGAATTCACCGCCCCAGATCACCAGCGTGTCGTCGAGCAGGCCGCGCTGCTTGAGGTCCTTCACCAGCGCGGCACTTGGGGCGTCGGTGTCCTGGCACTGGATTTTCAACTGCGTGTTCAGGTTGCGATGCTGGTCCCATCCTGCATGCATGAGCTGGATGAACTTCACCCCGCGCTCGGCCAGTCGCCGCGCCATTAGGCAGTTGTAGGCATAGCTGCCCTGCTTGGTGACTTCCGGACCATACATTTCCAGCACGTGCCTCGGCTCCTTCGACAGATCGGTCAGCTCGGGCACGCTGGTCTGCATCCGATAGGCCATCTCATACTGGGCGATGCGCGTTGCGATCTCGGGGTCGCCCGACTCGGCGAGCTTCGCCTCGTTGAGCCGCGCCAGATCGTCGAGAATGCCCCGGCGCACGGCGGCGGGCATGCCCTCGGGGTTGGACAAATACAGCACGGGGTCTCCGCTGCCGCGGAACTTGACCCCCTGGAACTTGGTCGGCAGGAAGCCGCTGCCCCAGTAGAAGTCATAGAAAATCTGGCCGCAGCTCGCCTCCTTGTCACGCGAGGTCATCACGACATAGGACGGCAGTTCCTCGCTGTCGCGGCCGAGGCCGTAGGTCAGCCAGGCGCCCATGCTCGGCCGGCCTGCCATCTCCGATCCGGTGAGGAAAAAGGTGATGCCCGGCGCGTGGTTGACCGAGCCGGTGTGCATCGACTTGATGAAGCAGAGTTCGTCGGCAATGGCCGCCGTGTGCGGCAGGAAGTCGGACACGGTCGCGCCGCTGCGGCCATGGCGTGCAAAGTTCGTGATCTCGCCCAGCACCGGTCGCTCGGTCTGGTTGCCGGTCATCGTGCTAAAGCGCTTTCCCGCCGCCACCGAGTCCGGGATCTGGCGACCGTGCCACTCACGCAGTTTGGGCTTGTAGTCGAACAGGTCGACATGCGAGGGCGCGCCGTTCTGGAACAGGTAAATGACCCGCTTCGCCTTCGCCAGGTGATGCGGCAGGTCCGGCAGACCCCCGGCAACGGCCGCCTGGCTGTCGCGCGCCAGCAATGAGCCCAGCGCCGCCGCGCCGATGCCGGCCGAACCGCGCGCAAACAAACTGCGACGGGTCAGATGGAGCGTGTTTTCGAGCTGAGGGTTCACGGCGGGCATTGACCTATACGACACCCCGAGCGGGATTTCCACCCCTCCGCATGTAGGATTCCGCCGGTCCGGACGACCGGACCGCCGGGTGTCAAAATCCATGCCGCGGCCATCATCGCCCCGCCTCATGTGCATTCCCGATAGCGCACCGTGCGAAAACGGCCTTCCCGGCGGGCGTTCGTTTGTCATACCATTGCACCCACCATGAAACGCCTCGTCCTCTGCCTCACCGCCCTCTGCGCCCTGCTGTCCGCCGCCGCGGCCGAGCCCCTGCGCGTCTTCATCCGCGCCGGCGCCAAATCGCACGGCCCGGGCGCCCACGACTTCCCGCAGTTCCTGAAGGACTGGGTGCCGCTGCTCAACGCCCGCGGCGCCAGGGCCGAGGGGGCACTGGAGTTTCCCACCAAGGAACAGCTCGACCGCACCGATGTGCTGGTGCTGCACGCCCAGGAGGCCGGCAACATCCAGATCGGCGAACAACGCAAGAACCTCATGGAGTTCCTCAAGCGCGGCGGTGGTTTGGTCGTCATTCACGCGGCCTCGGTCTCACGCGACCACGACTGGTTCAAGACCGTCATCGGCGGCTCCTGGAAGTTCGGCCAGACGAAGTGGCTGGAGGCGCCGCTCAGCCTGTACTTCACCGACCGCGACAACCCGATCACCCGGGACATCTCCAACTTCGATCTCGACGACGAGATCTACTACGACATGGAGGTGCTGCCCGAGGCGAAGGTGCTGGCCGCCGCCTATACGCCGAAAGCCATCGACACCGGCGGCAAGGGCAACAAGGAGGCCCAGCAGCGCGCCGCGGAGGCGGTCGCCAAGAAGAAGGGCGTCAACATCTACGACATCCAGCCGCAGGTCTGGACCTATGAGAAGGACAACTACCGCGCCTTCACCTGCATTCCCGGCCACTGGTACAAAAACTTCTCCCACAACGGCGTGCGCAGCCTGATCCTGCGCGGCATCGCCTGGGCCGGCAAACGCGAGAACGTCGACGAACTGTGCAAGCCCGAGGAACTCGGCGACGCCCTGCGCTACGTCGAGGGCGGCGCGCCACGCCCGCAGGACCTGCCCAAGCAGCTCGAAGTGCATCCGGAATTCGAACTCTCGCTGGTCGCCTCCGAGCCGCTCATCAACAACCCGATGAACATCGACTGGGATGACAAGGGCCGGCTGTGGGTGGTCGAGACGCCAGAGTATCCGAACGGCCTGCGCCAGGCCAACGTCGCTGCCTGGCAGGATTCCGGCTCTCTGAAGCCGGGTCAGTATCAGCGCGATCCGGAGGACCGCATCAGCATCCTTCAGGACACCAACGGCGACGGCGTCATGGACAAGAAGACTGTCTTTGCCGACAAGATCGAGCTGGCCACCAGCAGCGTGTTTTACAAAAACGGCGTTATCGTCTGCGCCGCGCCGGACATCTGGTTCTTCGAGGACACCGATGGCGATGACAAGGCCGA
>JAUREI010000134.1 GCA_030827515.1 Prosthecobacter sp.
ACGCCTCCTACGCGGCACCATGGCGGCTGGTGTTGCGCCCTATCCGGCAGGCATTGCAGGCGACGAAAAATGGCGCTCAAATCGGTTGGACAACGGCTTTCTGCGCTGCCGCCAAATGGTGATCAAAACGGTGCGACGGCACGAGGGGTTTTGACGAAGCCTATAAAACGCGGATCAAAAGTGCAGCGGGTGAAGAATGCCGCGATGCTGCACAACCTTCGAGACTTTGCGAACCAGTGTGTAAAACGCGGATCAAAAGTGCAGCGGGTCGCGGATCAAAAGTGAGTCACCTCTGGGCGATTGAACAGGTGATGGGCGTATTCGTCAAGGCTGCGATGAGCTTCTTGCCTGCTTCGATCCTGAGAGGAGGCTGGAGCGGAGCGGAAGCCGACGAGCAGGATCGACCGCCGCCCCCTCCTGATCACTCTTACCTGCGTTTGAGCCGTGCTTTGGCGTCCTTGAGCCGGTAACTCTCGCCATTGGCCTCCAGGATGTGCACCCGGTGCGTGAGCCGGTCGAGCATTGCTCCAGTGAGACGTTCACTGCCCAGCACCTCCGTCCAGTTTTCAAACGGCAGGTTCGTGGTGATGATCACGCTGGTGCGCTCATACGCACGACTGATGACATCGAAGAGCAGCTCCGCACCGGCCTTGGAGAACGGCACGTAGCCAAGCTCATCAAGGACCAGCAGTTCGATGCGTTCCATCTGCTTGAGCAGCCGCCTCAGACTGCGGTCTTCACGCGCCTCCAGCAGTTGCGTTACCAGCCCGCTGGTGGTCATGAACCGCACTCTGCGCCCTTGCGCGCAGGCCGTGTGTCCCAGTGCGGTGGCCAGATGTGTCTTGCCGGTTCCCGGGTTGCCCACCAGCAGCACGTTCTCCCGGCGTGTGATGTATTCACCCACAAGGAGTTCACGCACCAGCGGCTCATTGATCGATGCCTGGGCTTTGAAGTCGAAGCTCCCGATGGTTTTGAGCACCGGGAAGCGTGCGTCCTTGATGCGCCTCTCCGCAGCTTTGCGCTCCCGTTCAATCAGCTCGCGTTCCGTCAGCCGCAGCAGATAGGCTGGATAGTCACAGCGCTCCTGCGCACAGGCGGCTGCCACACTGGCATAATCACGCACGAAGGTCGGCAGCTTGAGCACCTTGAGATGATGCTCCAGCAACAACGTGGAAGGATCTTTGCTCATCGCACACCTCCCGCCAGCAGGCTGCCGTACATGCGCACATCAGGTGACTGCACCTTCACGCCGCGCAGGTGCGGGTGACCATCCAGCTTGAAGAGCGTGCGGCGCCAGGGCTCCTGTGGGATGAGGAACTGCGCGATGACATCCCGGCTATGCGCATGGATGTGCAGGGCTTGCTCCACAGCCCGGCGCAGATCACGCAGCGAGTGCTTCTCCAGCAGCCTCAGCACTCGGATATACTCGCGTGTGCCTTCACCATCCTCCCGGCCCTCCAGCCGTCGTCGCAGCACCGCAAAGCAGTCGGGCAGTGTCCACCCCTGCAACGGTCGCACCTGGTCCAGCGCCCCGGGTTTGCGCTCCAGCAGCGCCAGATAATGCAGCGGCTCAAAGCACACTTGTTCACGCTGCCAGATCCGCCGGTGCCGGGCCACTTCCTGTCGCAGGTGCCAGATGGAGACCTCCTCGCACCCGCCTTTGACCACCACGGCGTGATGCGCATAAGCCACCGGCACGGAGTAGTCGTTGTCGTCAAAGCGCACCAGTGAGAGCGAACTCGTCGTGGTGGACTGCTGCCGGCAGGCTTCAAAGCGCGACGCTGGCAGCGGCAGCATCGCCGCACGGTCTTCCTCCAGCCGCTGTGCCTTGGTGGCATCCTTGCCTCTCACTCGGCGCTGCCGGTCCTCCTCGCAACGTGCTCGCAGCCGCTCATTAAGCTCGGCTAGATCACGCACTTGCGGCACCGGCACCAGGAAGTTTAGACGCGTAAACTTCACCATGCCCTCCACCACGCCCTTCTCGTTGGCGCGGCGCACACGGCAGAACCGGTGCTCAAAGAGATGATGGCTCTGCAGTTGCAGGAACCCCTGCGTGAGCCGCCGCTCCTTCCCTCCCATGATCTGGCTCACGGCCACACGCGAGTTGTCATAGACGATGCGCCGTGGCACCCCGCCAAAGAACTCGAAGGCCGCCACATGCCCGTCCCAAAACGTCTCCGTGCACTCACGATCATAGACCTTCAGGAACACCGCGTCGCTATGCGGCAGCACCATCACAAAAAACGCCACTTTGCGCAGCCGCCCCGCCTCTTTGACCAGTGCATGACCAAAGTCCACCTGCGCTTCTCCCGGCGGATGGGCCAGCGGCACGAACACTTCACGGTTCTTCTGCTCCATGTCCTTGACCAGCAGCCGCACCGCCGTGTAACCACCCGTGTAACCGTCCTCATCACGCAAGCGCTCAAAGATGCGCTTGGCCGTGTGCCTCTGCTTGGCCGGCAGCGCCTTGTCCTCTTTGAGGATCTGACGAACCCTCTCTTCGAATGGCCCGATCTTGCGCTTGGGCCGCTGCCGCTCCTGCCGGTAGCCCGGCGGCTTGCTGTGCTCCAGCACCTTCTTGAGCGTCTTCCAATGCATCCCGGTCTCCCGCTGCACCTGGCGGCGGCTCACCCCCTCAACCAATATCCGGCGTCGTATCTCGTTCCATTGCTCCATATTCGTGAACATCCTCCTGGTTAAACCAGAGGTGCTGCACTTTTAAACCACCACGCCACCCGGCGCACCCGCCGCACTTTTTAACCGCGTTTTATATCGGGCCAGGGCAGGCCGTTGATGAGGTGGCGGGCCAGTAGCACGACGGCGGCTGAGGTTTCTCCGGCGTCGGGATGCAGGTGGGTCAGGCGGGCTTCCTGGCGGGCGAGGTCGCCCAGCTGGGCGAGCGGCAGGAAATCCATCATCGCCAGGGGCGCGGCGCGGTGGGCGGGGTTGCAGCCGGCGGTGGTGCCCCCGGATTCCTCGTGGATGTGGCGCACGGCGGTTTCGCGATCCAGACCGGCTTCGATGAGGGCAAAGACACCGGCGGCGGTCGGTCCGGTGTCAAAGCCCTCGGTCCGCCACCATTGCAGGTAGCGGGCGAACACTTCGTCCGGACAAAACTTCCCCAGGCTTTCCAGGCTTTGCTTCAGGCGCAGGGCCATCTGGGTGGGGCCGCCTTTGCGGTCGCCCTCCTGCAGCCCGCGCCAGCGGGCCTGCGGCCGCCTCAGCCCTGCGGGCCGGACTCGCCGCCGGCGCCCTGGCGCTGGCCGGCCTCGCGGTCGAGCACGAGCAGGCTGGCCGGGTCGTTGCCCGCCAGCTTGAGGCGGTCGAGCATGTCGCGCACGGTCTTCTCCTCCTCCATCTGCTCGTTGAGGAACGAGAGCAGCAGGTTCTTCCAGGCGTGATCCTTGACCTGCTCGGCGACGTCGTAGAGGTCGTTGATCTGCTTGGTGACGAGCTGCTCCTGCTGGAGGCTGTGCTCGAAGACATCGAGCGGCGACTTGAACTTGTGCTTCGGCTTGGCGTTCGTCTCCAGTTCCACCACGGCATCACGATCGACGACATACTGGTAAAACTTGAGCGCGTGCATCTTCTCCTCGCGGCTCTGGTTGGACACCCAGCTGGCGAAACCGCTGTAGGGCGTCTGCTCAAACCAGGCCGCCATCGCCAGATAGACGTAGCTGGAGGCCATTTCGTTGTTGATCTGCTCGTTGAGCAGCTTGGTGAGCTTGGGATCGAGCGTCATGGGGTGAAGGGATTCCACAGGAGAAACGTCGCGAAGGCTACGCTTGGGTGAGTCGCCCCCCTAGGTGGGGTTGGGATTCAATGCCAAAGGCCGCCAGTGGCCACCCTGCCAGTCGAGCTGTTCCAGACCGGCAAACTGTTTCTTGTAGTCATACGGACTCGGCTCGGTGGTGGCGTAGCCTGGATAGTAGTGGCGGCAGCCCAGCGCGCGGCTGTGCTCGATTTCCAGCAGCATGGTGAAGATGCCCAGGCTGCGCCTCGCGAAGGCGGGATCGAACACGCCGTAGACCGCCGAGGTCGCCTGCGCTCCGACATCGAGGTAGCTGAGCGCGATGAGCCGGCCGTCGGGCAGGTGCACCCGGCACTCCACACAGGTGCAGGGCACGTGCGCCGGGTCTGTCGACAGAAAGGTGTCGAGGTCGTCGGGCACGTTGTCCTTGAAGCGCGTCTTGTGAATTTCGAACAACGCGCGCGCCTCGTCGCTGAGGCTGGCCGGGGCGAAAGCCCAGTGCAGGTCGGCATTGCGACGCCGGGCGCGCCGCTGGCTGCGGCTCGGTTCAAAGCGGTCGAGATCGAGGCGCAGCGGTGTGATCGTGCGCACGCCATCGGCGTCGGGACTGTGGCTGTAGCGGAAAAACGTGCTGCCGAAATGCCGCCAGCCCGAGGCCCACAAGCGGTCCATCAGCTCCGGCGGCACGGCGTCACAACGGAAGGCTTGGTTCAGCATCACACGCACGAAACGCGCGGACACCATCCCTGCCAAGGGGCTTTTCCCGGTTGCGCCGCCGTGGGTGGCGGCCACGGTGCCCCGCCGTGTATCCCGTCGCCCTGCAAGAAATCGTCGACTTCTTCGAATCGCTGCCCGAGGCGGAGCGGCGCGAGAGCCTGATCGATTACGCCGCGGCCGCCGCCGCCTGTGCCCCGTTGCCCGGCTCCCAATGGCGGGTGGCAGATGTCCGCCACGACCCCGAATGCACGGACAAGGTCGGCATCTTCCTGCGGCTTGACGAGGCCGGGGGCGTCCACTTCGCGGTTGAACTGGGTCCGCGGGTGCAGACGCTGACGCGGGCGATGACCGCCATCCTCTGCCGCGGGCTCGACGGCTGCACGCCGGCGCAGGTGCTGGGCCTACCGGCCGACGTGGTGCCGCGTCTGGTGGGCGCCGAACTCGTGCGATTGCGCAGCCGCACGATCTATTACGTTCTCGATCGCATGAAACAAGCGGTGCAACGACTGCCGAAGGACGGCTGAATTCACGGAATTCCTTGTGCGCTTCCGTCGTATGTTGAAGACTGCCCGGACCCCCTGAATGACCGCCTATTTCATCCGCCGCCTGCTGCTCATCCCGCCGACCCTGGTCGGCATGACGCTGGTGGTGTTCTTCATCATCCGCTTCACGCCGGGCGGACCGATGGAACAGGCCCTGCTCGAGGCGCGCATGAAGGCGGACGGCCAGCGCGGGGGCAGCCGGCAGCCGGCCGGTGGCCTCACGCCCGGGCAGCTGCTCAAGCTCCAGGAGCAATATGGCCATGACAAGGGTTTCGTGGAAGCCTACGCCGCCTGGCTCGGCCTCTGGCCGAAGGAAATCAACCGCTCGCGCGGCGAATTCGCCACCGACGCCACGGAAACCGCCGTGCGCCTGCCCGGCACCGCCCTTGAGGTGAAGGTTCGGCGCACGCCGGAGAACCGCGCCGAACTGCAGCCGCTGGAAGGCGCCGATCTCGACGGCTGGCGCGCGCGCCTGATCACCCCCGACGAACAGAAACGCGCCTGGGAACAGGCCAACCCGGGCCTGACCCTCGACACGCCGCAGCCCTACGTCGCGCTGATCTACCAGCCGAAGTTCGCCGGTGTCCTGCAGGGCAACCTCGGCGAGTCCACGCGCTACTCGGAGCCGGTCTGGACGATGATGCAGCGGCGCTTCCCCATCTCCCTGTTCTACGGCCTCGCCTCCCTCGTCATCACCTATCTCGTCTGCGTGCCGCTGGGCGTGCTCAAGGCCATCCAGCACCGCACGCCGCTCGACACCGCCACCTCGGTCGTCATCTTCTTCGGCTACGCCATCCCCGGTTTCGTGCTCGGCGTCTTCCTGATGGTGTTCTTTGCGGCGCGCCTGCGCTGGTTCCCGCTGGAGGGCTTCGTCAGTCCGGAGTTCGACGAGCTCGGCCTGATCGCCAAGGTCGCCGACCTGCTTCATCACGCCGTGCTGCCGCTCGTGTGCTATCTCGTCGGCAGCTTCGCCAGCCTGACGCTGCTGGTGAAAAACAACCTGCTCGACCAGCTCGCCAGCGACTACGTGCGCACCGCGGTCGCCAAGGGCCTGCCCTTCCGCCAGGCGGTCGTCCGCCACGCCCTGCGCAACGCCTTCATCCCCGTCGCCGCCACCATGGGCCAGGCTTTGACGATCCTGGTCGGCGGCAGCTTCCTCATCGAGCGCATCTTCGACATCGACGGCTTCGGCCTCATGGGCTTCAACGCCCTGCTTGAGAAGGATTACCCCATCGTCATGGGCACGGTCGCCGTTGGCGGCCTGCTGCTCATGCTTGGCAACGTGCTTTCCGACCTCATCACCGCGCGCCTCGACCCGCGCATCCGTTTCCAATGAACCGCAAGCTCGCCATCGCCGCCCTGCTGATCGGCGCGCTCGCCATCCTCGGAGAGCTCGCCGGGCTCGACCTGCCCAGCATCGGCTGGTTCTTCTCGATGGGTCCCGCCTTCGGCTGGACCGCCTCCGCCCTGCTGATCGCCGGCGGTGCCGCCGCCCTTGCCTTCCTGCCCGCCGAGATCCGCTGGACGCCCGTCACCCTGCAGCGCTTCCGCCGCTTCCGCAGCATCCGCCGCGGCTGGTGGTCCTTCTGCCTGCTCATCGCCCTCATCGCGCTCGCCCTGCTCGACCAGACTTTGGTCGGCCGCCGCGCCCTGCTGGTCCGTCACGAGGGCCGCACCTACTTCCCCGCCTTCGTCAAGCAGCGCTATCCCGCCAGCGCGTTCGGCCAGCCAGGGGAGGGTGAAGTCAACTACCGCGAACTAAAAAGACGGCTCGCCGCCAGCGGCACGGGTTTTGTCCTGATGCCTCCCGTCCCATGGGATCCGGTGCTCGATTCGGACACCCAGCAGTCGCTGACCCTGGAACTGCGCGACGGACGCTACTTCGCCCCCGGCGAGGACGAACCCTTCTCCGGCCGCGCCCGCCGCCATTACACCGACACCCCCGAAACCAAGCACAGCGACCTGCGCCTGCGCCGCGGCCTGGCCGACGGCGAGCTGCTCGGCTACGCCCGCAACGGCGGGCTCGCCGTCTCGGCCCAATACCGCGCGGGCAAGCGCGAGCGCGAACGCTGGACCGGCGAGATGCCGCAGGCCGACTGGGAGAAGGCGTCCACCAGCGACCTGCAGGTCGTGCTCTATCCCCCGCTGCCGCCACTCTGGCACGCCGGCCACTACCTCGGCACCGACAGCAAGGGCTGGGACGTGCTCGCCCACATTTACGGCGGCTGGCAGGTCAACCTGAAGGCCATCCTGCTCTACCTCGCCATCACCTATGGCGTCGGCGTCCTGCTTGGCTCGCTCATGGGCTACGCCGGCGGCCTCTTCGACCTGGCCCTGCAGCGCCTCATCGAGATCCTCGAAAACCTGCCCTTTCTCTACGTCATCATGATCGTCGTCAGCATCGTCTCGGTCGCCGAGATGAACCTTGGCATCCTGCTTGGCGTCATCTGCCTGTTCTCCTGGACCGGACTGACCTACACGATGCGCGCGCTCGCCTACAAGGAGAAGGAGCGCGACTACGTCGCCGCCGCCCGCCTGCAGGGCGCCGGCACCTTCCGCATTCTCACCCGCTACCTGCTGCCAAACATGCTCGCCACCCTGGTCACCTACGTGCCCTTCAGCGTCGCCGGCATCATCGCCTCGCTCACCGCCCTCGCCTTTGTCGGCTTTGGCCTGCCGGAAACCTACGCGCAGTGGGGCTGGCTGTTCGACGACGGCATGAATCACCTCAACGCCCTGTGGATCTCCGTCTCGATGTTCACCATCATGGTTGGCATCCTCCTGCTCGTCACCTTCGTCGGCGAGGCCCTGCGCGAAGCCTTCGACCCGAAGAAATTCAGCACCTACCAATGAGCGCCGCCCCTCCAGCCACACGCACCGCCGGCCGGCTCGCCCTGCTGGGCGCGGCCCTGCTCGCCCTGCCGCTGGCCGCCGCCTTCCCGCCCTACGACGGCACGGCCGAGCGCGACGCCTTCTGGGACTTCTACAACCGCCAAGTGCGCACCCGGCTGGAAAACCGCGTCCGGGAATTGCCCGCCGAGATCGCCAAGAGCACGGACGCGGCGGAAAAGTCCACCCTTGAGGCGGAGCTTGCCAAGACCCGTGCCCGACTCCAGGAGCCCGAGTTTTTCACCTTCGCCGCTCCCGCCGACCTGCCGGCCGACCTGCGCTGGGAGAATGGCCTCGACGAACCGGAGATCGGCGATCCACAGGCGCGCAAGGGCGGCACGATGCGCCAGTACATCCTCTCCTTCCCGCCCACCCTGCGCATCCTCGGCGAGAACAGCAACAGCTCCTTCCGCGGCTATCATTACGACGATGTCGAGATGGGCCTGATCAGCCTGCACCCCGACACCGGCAAGGTCATCCCCGCGATCGCCCGCGAGTGGGCCGTCTCCGCGGACAACCGCACGGTGTACTTTCGCCTCGACCCCGACGCCCGCTTTTCCAACGGCGACCCCATTGAGGCCGACGACTTCTTCCAACAGTTCTACATGCAGCTGTCGGAGTATCCCAAGAACCCGTATGGCAACGAATACTTCGCCAGCCAGTTCTCCAACCTGACGCGCTACGACGCCCGCACGCTGTCGATCACCCTGACCGACGCCAAGCCGCTGCCGGCCTACGACGTCAATCTGTCGCCGGTCAGCCGCCGTTTCTATGCCGAGTTCGGCCCCGACTTTGAACAGCGCTACCAGTGGCGCTGCCGGCCCACCGCCGGCGCCTACGCGGTCCAGGAGGAGGACATCCATTTCGGCCGCAGCATCACCCTCAGCCGCGTCAGGGACTGGTGGGCGCGCGACAAGAAGTTCTACCGCCACCGCTTCAACGTCGACCGCATCGTCTACCGCGTCGTGCGCCTGCAGGAGAAGGTGCTGGAACTCTTCCGCCAGGGCGAACTCGACGTCGAGCAGCTCATGATGGGCATCCCGGAATACTGGTATGAAAAGCTCGAGATCCCGGAGGTGCACAAGGGCTACATCCACAAGACGAAGTATTACAACGTCTGGCCCGGCTTGCAGGCCGGTCTCTGGCTGAACACCGCGATGCCGCCGCTCGACAACCGCGAACTGCGCCTGGGGCTGTGCTACGCGACGAATTTCCAGAAGGTGATCGACTTCGACCTGCGCGGCGACTTTTCCCGCCTCAACAGCTTCGCGGAAGGCTACCCGCTGCTCGGCAATCCGCCGATCCAGGCGCGACCCTACGATCCGGCCAAGGCTCGCGAACACTTCGCCAGGGCCGGCTACACCCAGGCCGGGCCCGACGGCGTGCTGGTCAACGCGAAGGGCGAGCGCCTCTCGCTCACCATCACCCATCGCAAGGTCGAGATCGTCCAGAAGGTCATGCAGCGCCTCAAGGAGGAGGCGCTCAAGTGCGGGCTCGAGTACAAGCTCGAGGGCATCGACAGCACCGCCTACTTCCAGAAAGTGACCCAGAAAAAACACCAGCTGGCCTCGGTCGCCTTCAGCGTCACGCCCCCCTTCCCCGACCACTTCCAGTCCTGGCATTCCAAGGATGCCCGCCTCCCTGATGGCGCCCCCAAGCCGAACACGAACAACCTGACCTGCTTCGCCGATCCGCGCATGGACAAGTTCTGCGAGGCCGAACGCGCGGCGACGACGATCGAACAGATGCGCGAGGCTTCCTGGGGTGCCGACAACATCATCCACGAGGAAGCCGCCTGGATTCCCGGCTACGACCAGAACTACTGGCGCGTCGCCTACTGGCGCTGGGTGCGCTGGCCGGCCGGCAGCTTCAATGTCGCCGTCAGCGAACTGCCCATGTCCAACCATGTCCACTGGATCGACGAAAGCCTCCGGGAGGAAACCCTCCAGGCCATGAAGGAGGGCCGCGAATTTCCCGAGGTCGACCTCGTCTTTGACCAGCATCTTGCGAAGGGAGGCGCGACACAGCCATGAGTGAACCCCTGCTGGACGTGCGCGCCCTCGGCGTCGGTTTCCAGACTGACGACATTCTGCTGACGGCGGTCGACGACGTCAGCTTCACCCTCGAACGCGGCCGCACGCTCGGCCTCGTCGGCGAAAGCGGCTGCGGCAAGAGCGTCACCGCCCGCGCCCTGCTGCGCCTGCTTGAACATCCCGCCGGCCGCGTCCTGCACGGCGAGATCCGCCTCGACGGCCGCGACCTCCTGCAATTGCCGATTGAGGCGATGCGGCAGGTGCGCGGACGCGAGATCGCGATGATTTTCCAGGAGCCGATGACCGCCCTCAACCCGGTGCACCGGGTCGGCCGCCAGATCGTCGAAAACCTGCTCCTGCACGAATCGCTCAGCCCGCAGGCCGCGCTGAAACGCGCGGTCGAACTGCTCGACTGGGTCGGCATCCCGGCACCCGACCGCCGGATCGACGAATATCCTCACCAGCTGAGCGGCGGCATGCGCCAGCGCGTCATGATCGCCATGGCGCTTTCCTGCAACCCCAAGGTCCTCATCGCCGACGAACCGACAACCGCGCTTGATGTCACCGTGCAGGCGCAGATTCTCGACCTCATCCGTCGCCTGCAGAAGCAGACCGGCCGTGTAGGGATGCCTTGGCCGGCGGAAGATCGCGGCAACTTCCCCGGACTCCAGGATGCTGCCGCAATACATCACCACCGCGCGCTGGCAGGTTTCGGCGACCACCCCGAGGTCGTGGGTCACCAGGATA
>JAUREI010000315.1 GCA_030827515.1 Prosthecobacter sp.
CTGCGAGCCGGCCATCGGGCAGCAGATCGATCGAACCCACCTCAAGCGCCGTCTCGGCAGGAGTCGCAAAGGTCGTGATCCGATAAAAATCGGCCTCCCCCTCACCATGGGCGAACGCAGTCGCGAAGGCGAGAGCGGCGAGGCAATGGAACGGTGCTCGGAAAGACATGACGTATATCAACGGAGCCAGGATGCGGATTCAACCGGAGATGTCAGGGGGGATCGGCAATTGACACCCGGCGCGGGCCGGGGATACTCGCGCCGCCCACGGCCGGCAACCGGCCGGCGGCACCCTTCATCCCCCGCCCTCCCCATGTCTGTCTTCATCGCCGGAACCGTCGCCCTCGACAACGTCAAAACCCCGCACGACGCCCAGGAAAACCTGCTCGGCGGCTCCGCCGCCTACGCCGCCCTCGCCGCCGGCATCTTCTGCCAGCCCGTGCACCTCGTCGGCATCATCGGCCACGACTTCCCCGAGGCCCACCTGCGCCTGCTCGAAAGCCGCGGCATCCGCCTCGACGGCCTCGAGCGCAGCAGCGGCGAATCCTTCACCTGGAGCGGCGAATACCACGACGACATGAACAGCCGCACCACCCACAAGGTGGCCGTCAACGTGCTCGAAACCTGGCAGCCCAAGCTGCCCGCCAGCGCCCGCGACGCGAAGATCGCCGTGCTCGCCAACATGAGCCCGGACAACCAGATCCAGGCCCTCGACCAGGCCACCGGTGCCGACTTCATCGCCGCCGACACCATGGACCTCTGGATCAGCATCGCCAACGAGCGCCTGCACGACCTGCTCAAGCGCGTCGACCTGCTCGTCATCAACGACGGCGAGGCCAAGGAATTCGCCGGCACCACCAACCTCGTCGAGGCCGGCCGCCGCCTCCAGGCCAAGGGCCCCCGCTTCGTCGTCGTCAAGCGCGGCGAACACGGCAGCTTCCTCTTCGGCGAAAAGCCTGAGGACTTTTTCGCCTGCTCCGCCTACCCGCTCGACTCCGTCTTCGATCCCACCGGCGCCGGCGACTCCTTCCTCGGCGGCATGGCCGGCTGGCTCGCCGCCAATGGCCACACCAAGCCCAGCTTCGGCGACCTCAAGCGCGCCGTCGTCCACGGCAGCGTCACCGCCAGCTTCACCTGCGAGGCCTTCAGCACCCACAAGCTGCAGACCGTCACCGCCCTCGACGTCAAGGCGCGCCTCGATCAATTGAAGCACTACACGCACTTCGAGGCGTAATGCTTCCGGCGCCCAAGCCGGCGCCGCCCACCGACCCACGCCCTCCGACCGCCATGTGGACCCCGATCCAGACCTTCACCGACATCAAGCTTGAGAAGACTGCCGACGGCATCGGCAAGCTCACCATCAACCGCCCCGAAGTCCGCAACGCCTTCCGGCCGCAGACCGTGCGTGAGATGCTCCAGGCCCTCGACATCCTTCATGAAGATCGCGACGTCGGTGTCATCATCCTCTGCGGTGAAGGCCCCCTCGCCTTCTGCTCGGGGGGCGACCAAAAGGTGCGGGGCGAGGCCGGCTACGTCGGCGACGACGGCGTGCCGCGCCTGAACATCCTCGACGTCCAGCGCAAGATCCGCACCCTGCCCAAGCCGGTCGTCGCCATGGTTGCCGGCTACGCCATCGGCGGCGGCCACGTCCTCCACGTCGTCTGCGATCTCACCATTGCCGCCGACAACGCCCGCTTCGGCCAGACCGGCCCCAAGGTCGGCTCCTTCGATGGCGGCCTCGGCTCCAGCTACCTCGCCCGCATCGTCGGCCAGAAAAAAGCCCGCGAGATCTGGTACCTCTGCCGCCAGTATGACGCCCAGCAGGCGCTCGACATGGGCCTCGTCAACACCGTCGTCCCGCTCGACCAGCTTGAGGAAGAAACCCTCAAGTGGTGCCGCGAGATGCTCCAGCACAGCCCGCTCGCCCTGCGCTGTTTGAAGGCCTCGCTCAATGCCGACTGCGACGGCCAGATGGGCCTGCTCGACCTCGCCGGCAACGCCACCCTGCTCTATTACATGAGCGAGGAAGCCCAGGAGGGCAAAAACGCCTTC
>JAUREI010000145.1 GCA_030827515.1 Prosthecobacter sp.
AGGGGCGATTGAGTCGAATTGTGGCTCATCCCAAACCAGGCTGGATTCATCCACGACCTCCTGACCTTGAATGAGATAGAAACGCAGCAGACAAGCCACATCAGGACCAGCCGCAGCGAGTCGCTCTTGCAATCCGACCTCCGTATCGAACGTTGTCCAGGTCGACAAACCCAATCGCACCTCCGGAATCATGCCAACACCAGGTCCAGTCACGGGCGACCAGCAAGGCAAAAAACCCCGGCCAACTGCCATCACATACCGGCGAAGCGCACAGGGGATCCCGAAAGGTCCGAATTCCCGGTATCCGCTATACATTACATACATTGTATGTAGTTAATGAATTCGCAAACTGAGCCCAATACTAGAGGTTCGATCCATGCCTTTTCCCTCTCGCTACTCAGTTTGACGATTTTCATGAATGGCAGCATCTTGTTAGTGCCATTGGAAACGGTATCCTCATGTCGTGCGTTTAAAGGACTGCTCCAACGCGCGGTCTGATTGGATTTCTGAGTTCGACCTGATCTGCGATGATCGCCTGACTTTTGGACAAGCCCCATGATACGCCAGAGCCCGGAAGGACAAAATGTCCACGATCTGGCGGACCTTATGGAACATTGACCCTGATCACCGCCCCAGGCCGCGCTGCGCACTTTGCCCAGGGCCACCGACGCGGCCATGAGATGGATCGTAACACATTGCGCATTTTACTTGGATTCAATCCCGCGGATCAGCCAACCCGGCTACCAGAAATGCATTCGAGAGATACAGAACCGTTACAAAGTGGCTGGGCAGGACGGAAAACCTGTCACTGGCCTGACGAAGTTGAGAATCGCTTGTCAGGCTTGATTATTCGAAAATATGTGAAAAGCGCAAACCGTTAACATTTAATCGTATAATCCCGTTATTCCGCCAAATACATGAGAACAAATCCGCCTATGGATTCGTTTTCGATGGGGCTGGCGAGGACTTTTCCTTAGCTGTTTCTGGGGCATTCGGTGGCAATGTCGGTCCCGTGCTCGACGGAGGGCTTGCTGAGGGTGGGTTGGGCGCTGGTGTCGGCGGGTTGAGGGCAGGCGGCGTGGACTCCGGGGACGGACTGGCAGCCGGCGGCGTTGGGCCCGTTGAGGGGAAGGCCGGCGTAACAGGCGGCATCGGGGTGGGTGAGGGCGTTTCCCCTGCTCCGACCGGTGCGACGGCCGGCGGTGTCACTTCGGGTTCAGGTTTCTTGAAGGGATTATCCCAGCGGTGCAGCACGCCTGCAGCATTGGGGGTGCCCAGTTCCTCGAGGAATTCGGCGCAACGCGCGTGCCAGTGATTCAGATCCGGAGGGCCAAACGGACGCTCAGCCGTTCCCGGGAAGATCACATACGTCACCTTCAAATCGCTCTCCGGTCGCCGGTATGGGGTCGCCTTCTCGTTGATCGTTTTGGCCATGAAAAGCGAGGCCTCACCCATTTTCTGGGTCGGTCCGTAATCGCCGCAAATCGCCGGATAGATTTTGCCCTCATGCACAACCACCGCGTAATCCCCCACCCTCGGGGTATGGGGATTGGCGTCGGCATAGGGGCGAAACAGCAGTGAGATGACAATGAAGGGATCCTTCTCGGCAATCAGGCTGCTGCGGCCCTTCATGTCCTTGATCTCCAGATCGAGTTGCTCGATCATGGCACGCAGTTCGCGATTGCGCTGAACGCTCAGCCCCTTGATGGCGAACTCCTCCTTCGCCTTTTTGAGCCGCTCCTCCCAGCGCCCGAGCAGCGGATTGGGCGTCTTGCTGCGCTTGCTCCACGCATAACTGGTGAAGGGCTGGTAATAATCGGAGAGATAAATGTATTCGTCGAGCTTGGGCATGCGGTCGCCGTCGGACCCGTCGCAAACCACGTCCATTTCCGACTGGATCAACAGGGCCCTGCGCTGGGAGACCGGGTGGCTGAGCTCGAGGATGGTCTCGCAGTCGAAGAAGTTGTGGCGATCGAGCAGCCGGTTCAGCCGGGTCAGGTCTCGCTGAACGGCGCTCGTTTTGTTTTCGTAGAGCTTGTGGTAGAAGCCGGAAACCTTCGCGGTGGGCAGCATGGCTTCCAGCCCCGGCAGCAGTGATGGCAGGGCCGGATTGATGCGGGCCAGTTCAGAAAGGCTCTGGTTGGCCTTCGGCACACGGATCGAGAGCTGGAATTCGGCGCGATAGGCCTCGGGATCGAGCCTTTCCAGGCTGGCGTAGGTCCCCTGCTCTGTCAGCAGGTTCGTGCGCACGGTGATGCCGTTGTAGAGGGTGGCGACATCCACCTCCTTGCGCGGAATGTAGTCATCGGGGAGCGGCGGCGGCGGGGCTGGCACTTCCTTGACGACCTCTTTGATGACTTCCTTGATGATCTCACGCGGGGGCGACTCGACGACGGTCTCGACGTGGTGGGTGACTGTCCGTTCCTCTTTCCAGGCCTGAATCAGTTCCTTGAGGGTGTTCTTGATCTTGCCGGCAAAGGGCGTGAACGGCAGGACCAGCAGCAGGGCGAGAACGACCAGCAGCAGCAGGCGCGACAGCGAAGCGATCCAGCCTGTACCGGCTGCCGACGGGGCGGGCTCCGATGGCGACTGAGGTGGGGGGGCGTCTCTCATGACTCAGGGGTAGCCGTCATTTTGCCTCGTTCGAGACGCCGCTGCAAGAGCCGGCGCAGGACAACGCGAGGCAGATGGCGGAACAGCCTAGCCGCCAGACCGACGCCAAGGCCGGGATAGACGCAGGCGCGATCTGTCACCAGAGCGTTCAGGCCGACCGCCACCACGTGCTCGGGCAGCTGGCGCAACAATCCCTGGCCGCTGCGGTCGGTGTCACCCCCGCCAGGCCGGCGGGCGGTGCGACTGAATCCGGTCGGCGTCGGTCCCGGACACAGGCAGGAGACGGTCACCCCCTGCCCCGCGAGTTCGATTCGCAGCGCCTCGGAGAAGCGGGTGACGAAGGCCTTGCTGGCCGCGTAGCAGGCCGCCTCGGGCAACGGCATTTCCCCGGCCAGCGAGCTGACATTCAAAATGGCCGCAGGCCGCGCCAGCGACGGTAGCAGGCTGTTCACCAACAGCACCGGCGCGGTGATGTTGAGATCGATCATGAGGCGCAGTTTGGCCGGATCGGCCGTGACCACCGGGCCGTAGTCGCCCATGCCGGCATTGTTGACGAGAAGGTTCCAGTCGCCTCCGGCCACCTGGGCCCGCAGGGTCTCGCGACCCGCCGTCTCGGCGAGATCAGCGGCGCAAATCTCAATCCACAATTGGGGGCGCAGGGCCAGACATTCGGCCCGCACGGCTTCCAGGGCCTCGGGGCGACGCGCCACCAGCAGCAAAGCGCCGGCCTGGGGGGCGAGCTGGCGGGCGAATTCGGCGCCAAGGCCGGAAGAAGCTCCTGTGATGATGGCGCGGCAGCCATGGAGGGGAAAGGTCATAAGACTTGCGGAGGAACGGTCGCGTGGAAGCATGGTCCACGTGACCATGACACTCAACCCGCTTTCCCGGCAAAAACCCTTCACGACCAAGGACGGCAGCACCATCCGCAGCCTGCTCGACCGAACCAATGCCCCCGTGCAAAACCAGTCGCTCGCCGAGGCCACCCTGCCCGCCGGCGCCGCCACCGAGCGCCACTGGCACAAGCTAAGCGAGGAGTTTTACTTCATCATCGAAGGTAACGGCCGCATGGAAATCGACGGCGAAACCGCTGAGGTCGGCCCCGGCGACGCCATCCTCATCCCGTCCGGCGCCTGGCACCAGATCACCGCCGGGCAACCCCTGCGCTTCCTCTGCTGCTGCGCCCCTCCGTACTCGCACGAGGACACGTATTTCGAGAAGTAGGTGATCAAGAAATGCAGCTGACGGTCAGCTGCAGTTGGGGCCGTTGTCGCGACGGGAAGAGCGCAGCACCCCGAGCGTGCCACTTCCCGCCTCCTGAGCCTGACCTGGCAAAAACCAGCCCGGGCTTGTCATCCCCGGGCTTCCCGCTAAGAGTCCCCTCCCCTGCGGCGTCATCTTCCGCATGCCCCCCACCCTGACCATGTCCCCTGAAACCCTGCCGACCGAACACACCGAGGAAACCAATGCCCGCATTCTCGCCGTCAGCGAGGACCGGGTGAAGGGGTTCATGCGCCAGCCCTTCCAGTATATCGCCGAACAGAGTGGCGTGCCTTTCGACACCGTGGTTGAGCGCATCCGCGCCATGCTGCAGGCAGGCGTCATCCGTCGCGTCCGCCAGACCCTGCTGGCCAACAAACTCGCCGAGGGTGCCCTGGTCGCCTGGAAACTGCCGGTCGACAAGCTGGAACCGGCCTTTGAATTCCTCTTCAAGCAGGATCCGTTCAGCGGCCACGTCGTCCTGCGCAGCACCGACCGCGAGGTCAGCGGCAGCGATTTCCGCCTGTGGACGACCCTCAAGGTGCCGCAGGGCCACAGCATCGAGCAGCACTGCGACGTGCTCAAGCGCCTGATCGGCGCCGAGGACTACTACACCATGCAGGCGCACGGCATCTTCGCCCTCGGCGTCGGCCATGTCCGACGCAAGACGATGGAACCCGGCGAAAAAGCCGATGAACCCGCCGTCATGATGACCACCAACCTCGCCGAACTCGACGACGAGGAATGGAATGTCCTGCTTCATCTCAAGGGCGACCTCAGCCTCGACGAAATCGGTCCGGAGCCCTGGGTCGGCCGTGCCAAGGCCGCCGGGGTCAGCCTGGAAAAATTCTGCGAGGTTGCCAAGCGCCTCGATGCGAAGGGCGTCATCGGTCGCTTCTCGACCTTCCTTGAACACGTCAAGCCCAGCGCCGCCGGCGTGCGCGTCACCCGCTTCAACGCCCTCTTCCACTGGAAGGTGCCCAAGGGCATGGAGGAACGCGGCGGCGCCGAGGTGGGTCGCCACCCGATCATGACCCACTGCTACTGGCGCGAGGGCGGCGCACGCTTCGCCAATGTCAACATCATGGGCGTCATCCACGGCACCGACAAGGAGACCGTGCTCGCCCACAAGGCCGCCATCGACCGCCACCTGGAGAGCGTCGGCATTCCGGTCGAGTATACGAACGTCTTCTGGGGCGGTCGCAGCGAAATCAAGCCGAGCGAGATCAGCCCCATCGTCTTTAACGAGTGGCATTCCAATTGGGCCGACGTGCCCGGCCCGGTGATCTGAGCCCCCTGCCCGCATGGCCAGCCCCCGCCGTCGAATCCTGCTGCTCGGCGGCAGCGGTCGCCTCGGCCGCGTCCTGACGTCAGCCTGGCACGACCGACACGACCTGTTCCTGCCCGGTCGGGCCCAACTCGATCTCGCTGAGCCTGACCACCTGTCGTCCACGCTGGCCGAATTCGACTTCGACACGCTGGTCAACACCGCCGGCCTGACCTCGCCCGACGCCTGCGAGGACAACCCGGACCTTGCTCAGCGCGTCAATGCGGAGTCGCCCGGTGTGCTCGCCCGGGTCTGCACCGGGCGCGGCGCCCGGATGATCCACCTGAGCACCGACTACGTCTTTGCCGGCGACTGCAGCGCACCCCTCGACGAGACAACACCGGCCGTGCCGGTCAACACCTACGGCCGCAGCAAACTCGCCGGCGAAGAGGCTGTGCTCGCCGCCTGCTCCGACGCGCTGGTCGCCCGGGTGTCCTGGCTGTTTGGCGAGGCCGGCGGCGATGTGCCGTCCGCCGTGCTTGAGCGCGCGCGCCGCGGCGACGCGCTCGATTTCATCGAGGACAAATGCAGCGCGCCGACCTGGACGACCGAACTCGCCGACTGGCTGGAGCGGCTCATCACCGACCACCGCGAGGTGACCGGCGTTCTGCACCTCTGCCACAGCGGCGCGGCAAGCTGGCGCGACTTCGCCCAAGCGGTACTCGACCTCGGTCATGAGGTCGGTCTGCTGCCCGAGCCAATGTCCACGCAGGGACGTCGCCTCGCCAAATTCACCGGCTTCCGTGCCGTCCGACCGCCCTGGACGGTGATGGACAACACGCGGCTCGCCAGCCTGCTGGGGGCATCGCCGAGGCCCTGGCAGGAGGCCCTGCGCCTGCACCTGCAAAGACTTGCCGGTCGGGGCTGAACCACCCTCAGCCGTGGGCCTTGCGCTTGTTGGCGCTGCGGATATTGAGCATTTCCACGAAGACCGAAAAGGCCATGGCAAAGTACACGTAGCCCTTCTGGAAGTGCAGGTGGAAACCCTCGGCGATGAGCGTGGTGCCGATGAGCAGCAGGAAGGACAGCGCGAGGATTTTCACGGTCGGATGCCGGCTGATGAAGTCGCTGACCGTGCCGGCGAAGATCATCATGAAGCCGACCGAGATGAGCACGGCGATGACCATGACCATGACGTGATCGACCATGCCGACCGCGGTGATGACGGAGTCGAGCGAGAACACCAGGTCGAGGACGGCGATCTGCACCAGGATGGCGCCGAGCGCGGCGCGGCCGGTGGTGGTGGCGTGGCCCTCTTCGTGCCCCTCGACCTTGTGGTGGATCTCCTTCGTGCTCTTGGCCAGCAGGAAGAGGCCGCCGAGGATGAGGATCAGGTCCTTGCCCGAGACCTCGTGGCCAAGCAGGGCAAAGAGCGGTTCCTTGAGCTGCATGACCCAGCTGATGCACAGCAGGAGAAGGATGCGCGTGACCATGGCAAAGCCGAGTCCGAGGAAACGCGCGCGCGGCCGCTCCTCGACCGGCAGGCGATCCACGAGGATGGAGATGAAGACAATGTTGTCGATGCCGAGCACGACCTCCATCACCGTCAGGGTGAGCAGGGCGACCCAGGCTTCCGGGCTGGCGAGCCAGGAGAAATCGAAAACGTTGACGGCGAGAAGAGGGGTGAGGTCCACGGGCGCGAGACTAGCAGACCCGCCACCGGCCGCAACGCCGGCTTGCAGGTTGTGGCACTGGCCGCATCTTGAGGGATGAATGGCGGACGAAGGCTCCGGCGACGCGACACCCTGGGCCTGCTGGTCGGCGCTTCCCTGGCGGGGGCGGACGAGTCGCCGAAGCCGGCCTGGTCGGCCGATCGGCTCAAGGAGGCAGCCGACTACTCGGAGCGATCGGGCGGGCTGGCTCTGCTCGTGCGCGAGCACGGTCGGACACGGCTGGAAAGCGGCAACTCGTGTCGGGAACCCAGGCGCATCTACAGCGGCACCAAGGCCTTCTGGGGCCTGGCCGCGCTGGCCGCCATCGAGGACGGCCTGTTCAGCCCCGAGGAACCCGTGGCCGCCGTGCTGCCGGAGTGGCGCGACCGCCCAGCGGCCTGCATCACCCACCTGCTCGATTTCAGCTGCGGCCTGGCCGCCTGTCCGGTCCTGCATGAGGACGGCCTCGACGATCGCAACCGGCTCGCCCTGCAACAGCGCCAGCTCGCCAAGCCGGGCCAGGCCTTCATCTATGGACCGAGCGCCCTGCAGGTCTTTCACGAGGTGCTGAAACGACGCCTGGCCGGTCGCTGGCGCCGCGAAAGCCCGGTGCGCTACCTGGAGCGGCGTGTGTTGCGCCCGCTCGATCTCGGACCGCAGCGCTACCTTCCGGACGCTTCCGGCAATCCCCTGCTGGCCGCCGGTTTCCTGCTGAGCGCCCACCAGTGGGCCGCAGTTGGCGAGCTCATCCTTGCCGATGGTCGGCCGGTGCTGCGTGAACCGGCGACCTGGCCGTCGGTCAGCCTCGGCTCCGCGGCCGGCGCCCCCTACCGCTGCGGCTTCTGGAACAACCATCGCGCCACCCGGGAGGGTGCCCGCGAGACCGACATCGAGACCATGCTCAACCGCCCCTGGCAATCGCAGTCCTGGACCCGCGCCTGCCTGAGCAAGAAGGCCCCGCCCGACCTGGTGGCCTGTGTCGGCAGCGGCGGCCAGCGACTCTATGCCGTGCCCTCACAGGGACTGGTGGTGGTGCGCCAGGGTCGGGGCGACGACTTCCGCGATCCCGAGTTTCTGAGCCGGTTGTTTGGCTGAAAAAAGCGCGCCAAAATCACAATTTTGCGCTTGCGCCGAAACGATCCTGCGCCACTATCATGACCTCACTCAAGCGGGTGTAGCTCAGTGGTAGAGCACTTCCTTGCCAAGGAAGATGTCGCGCGTTCGAATCGCGTCACCCGCTCCAAGTTCTCTCATTCAAAGAACTTGCCTTCCCTCTCCCGGCCAGTTAGCTGCGCTTTCGCATGCACGTTTGGTCCAAGTTATCCTCTGCCCGCTGGAACGACGCCTGGGAAGAAAGGTTCGCCGGTCATCCCGACCTCAGCCTCGCCCTCACCAGTGTGCCCGGCCGCGACACCGTCCGCGTCGAGGTCTATTCCGCCAAAAAAGCGCCTCTGGTCGCCGTGCAAAAGCAGTTTGGCGGTCGCCTGCGAGAGCTGAAGCAGCGCAACTGGGCCGCCCTCACCACCCCGGCCATGCCGCCGCTCAAGGTGCGCGACCGGCTGGTCGTCTGCGCCGCGCGTACGCCGGCCGAAATCGCCCGCGCCGCCAAGGCCCATCCCGGCCGTGAAATCATCGCCATCCCGGCCGACATGGCCTTTGGCACCGGCCATCACGCCACCACCGCCACGGTGCTGCGCCTGCTGACCGATGCCGCCGAACCGCTCGCCGGCACGCGATGGAGCTTTGCCGACCTCGGCGCCGGCACCGGCATCCTCGCCATCGCCGCCGCCAAACTCGGCGCCGCCAAGGTCTGGGGCTGCGACTTCGATCCCAAGGCGGTCGAGGTCGCCCGCGACAACCTCGCCCGCAACGGCACGCCGGAGGTGCGCATGGTCGTCGCCGACGTCCTGGAGTGGAAGCCGAAACAGGCCTATGACATCGTCGCCGCCAACATCTTCCACGACATCCTCGAGGCCGCCTTCCCGCAGATCATCGCCGCGGTCAAGCCGGGCGGCGCGCTCATGGTCTCGGGGATCCTGAAAAGCCAGGCCGACGGCTGTCTCGCCGTTGCCGCCCGCCTCGGCATCGACTGGCAGCGCGTCGTCACCCGCGGCAAGTGGGTGTCGGCGATCGGACGTCGCCCGGCCAAGTGACCCCCCGCCGTGCCTGACCCGCGCCCCAAGCCCGATCTGCTCGCCAAGCTGCGCGACGTGCCGCACACGCCCGGCATCTACGTCATGCGCGACCGGCTCAACAGCGTCATCTACGTCGGCAAGGCGCGCGACCTGCGCCGGCGGCTGGCCAATTACTTCACCCGCTCGCGCCAGCGCGACCACAAGACCCGCGCCCTGGTCAACAGCATCTGGGACTTTGACATCCACCTCGTGCGCACCGACACCGAGGCCCTGTTGCTGGAAGGCCGGCTCATCAAGGAATTCCGGCCGAAATACAACATCAGCTTCCGCGACGACAAGGGTTTCCTGCTCGTGCGCGTGCATTTCCAGGACGCCTTCCCGCGCTTCTCGCTGACGCGGATGAAGAAGGACGACGACGCCCGCTACTTCGGCCCGTTTGCCCACTCCGGCGCCCTGCGCACGACCCTCAACTGGCTGAACAAGAAGTATGGACTGCGGGTCTGCCGGCCCATGCGGCCCGATGCCGACGACTACAAGCA
>JAUREI010000161.1 GCA_030827515.1 Prosthecobacter sp.
CCGCAAGCGGCCTCGGCACCGGCGGCATCACCCAGTTCACGGAGGATTTCCGCGAGCAGGTGCAGACCGGAAAACAGTTCCGGCATTCGACCGGGGTCCTGTTCGACCGCTTCACGCAAGCCACCCAGGGCCGTGGTGGCAGCGCGCTGGGCCTCCTCCAGCCGGCCTTCCTGCAGCAGTTTGGCGGCATGATTGTCCAACAGATTGGAAAAACTCGATAGACTCGCAGTCACGTCAGGGGCGGAGTTCCGGCAATCACGCATGCCGGTTATTTCAGCAAGCAAAAAACACCTGTGATACGTTTCAACGGCGGGCCTGGCTGGATTTGCGGTTGAATAAGACGGCACGAACCCCAGTTTAACTTACCCCCGCATTACGGTTTCTCATGCACCGCCACCTGTTGCCCCTCCTGCTGCTGATCTGCCCCCCCGCCCTTGCGGAGGTGGTGGTGGATGTCGATGCCCTCGGTGCGGGGCTTGGCGGTTGGAAGGCGCGCAAGGGGCAGGCCGCGGAGTACCAGATTTCCGACGCTTCCTACCGAACCTACCGGCCGGAAATCTCCCCGTCACCGGATGGTGGCATCTACGTGTCCGTGCGCATCGACCACCGTCGCGGCTTTCTGGCCTCGGACGACCACGCCAGTCTGGAACTGAGCTTTGCCGCCGACGGCACGCTGGTTTCGGCCCAAAGCAGCCTCGCCCTGCAGGGCCGCACCATCACCAGCGAACTCATCAAGGGGGGCTCCTCGGCAGCCACGAACGTGGCGGCGCCCAGCATCGACCGCGCAGTCAAGGTTGGCAGCGACCTGGTTGCCGATCTCTCCGCGAAGATCCTGCGCGAAAAAATCATCGAACCGGGCCGGGTCTCCTTCCCCGCGGCGATCCGCCACAACTACAACCTGATTTATCTGGCGGTGAAACCGAAACCGGCGCCTGCCATCCCGGCCGCAACGCCACCCACGTCATCCGCCCCGGCCTCGCCGGATCCCGCGCCGCCCCCCTCTCCGGCACCCGCAGCCACTTCACCGGCCCAACCCGCCGCTCCGACCGCTCCGACCGCTCCGGCCCCCTCCACCCCGCCTGCGCCTCCACCGGCCGAACCGGATCCCGGACCCGCCGGAACCTCCCCCCAGGCGACGGGGACTTCACCGGCGACAGTTCCAGCCGCTCCGACCGGACCGAAGCCGATACCCCTGCCGGAAGTGAAGCCGTATGACCCGGGCCGGGCCGCCGCCACGCCCCTGCCTCCACCGAAGGAAAAATCCCTTCTGATGCAGCACGGGAACGAGGTGCTCAAGCTGGCACGCCAGCACCTGCAGGAGGACAAGCGCTGATCGGGTCGCCTCAGCAGCGACCGGCCTGGCGGATGAGCGTCTGCATGACGCCCTGCACCTGCAGTTCAGTCACCGGAATGAGGTCCGGAAAGGCGGGATTTTCCGCCTGCAGGTAGGGCCGACCCTCCTTGACAAGATAGCGCTTGAGAGTGGTCTCACCGTCAATGAGCGCGGCGACGATGTCCCGCGGGCGGGGCTCGCGGGCTTCGACAATGACCAGGTCGCCATCACAAATGTTGGCACCGATCATCGACTCGCCGCGCACCTTGAGGGCGAAGACCCGGGCGCCCTTGCGCAGGCCGAGAGTCTGAACATCGACCGCGATGGAACCGTCTGCCTGCTGCTCCTGCATTTCGCCATAACCGGCGGCGATGCTGCCATACACCGGCACATCGACGATTTCCGCACGCCCGAGATCCTCGGGAAAAACGACGGCGCGGGCCTTGTGCGAATGTCGCTGGATGACGCCTTTTTTCTCCAGGGCGCGCAGGTGGCTCATGGCCGCCGTCTGGCTGGCAAAGCCAAAGTGTTTCTGGATGTCGCGCGTGCTGGGCATCACGCCGTATTCGCGCTGGTAGCTGCGCAGGTACTCGAGCAGCTCATGCTGCCGGTCAGTGATTTTGCGGGCGGCTCGGGGCATGGTGGTGTTTCTGTTCGCCCGAACAGTCGACCCTGGCGACCTGCAATGCAAGCCGTTTTGCGGATTTTCCTGCGCCGAGGGTCGCCTTCCCTTTGCGCGCCCGCCCGGGCTGGGTGAAACTGGCTCTCGTGTCCCCTTCCCGCCTCCTCCTCCTCTCCATCCTCATGGGCGCCGCTGCCAGCGGCCAGGACAAGCCCGCGGTGCCACCCCTGAGCCTGGCAGCGCCGGAGATTGTTGGCAGCCTGCCCCCGGACACGGCCGTTCTCGCCCAAAAAGCGGCCAAGGCCTTCGGCGACCGCAACTGGGCTGCCGCGCGTGCCGCCTATCAGGAAATGCTGCAGGTGGACGACAAGAATGCCCTGGCCTGGGCCAACCTCGGAGCGGTGGAGCAGCAGGCCGGCAACACCCAGGCGGCGCAGGAGTGTTTCGAAACGTCCGTGAAGCTCAACCCGCGGCTCGGCCAGTCCTGGAACGCCCTCGGACTCATCCACTCGGGCAAGGGGGATCTCTATCTCGCCATCTCCGCCTTCAGTCGCGCCATCCACGAGGATCCGGCCGACGCCCGTGCCCACAACTACCTGGCGATTGCCGTAAAAAACCTGGGCTGGACCGATGCCGCCCAGGCCGCGTTGCTGCGGGCCATTGAATTGAACCCGGACTACGGCATCGCCCACTTCAACTTGGCGCTGCTCTATCTCGACCAGAAGCCGCCGGCGATCGAACTCGCGCGACGCCACTACGAGAAAGCCGTGACGCTCGGGGTCGAGAAGGACGAGATCGTCGAGCGGAGGCTGAAGGAGTGAGCTGGGATCTGACAGGCGCGCTACGCGACCTCGAGTCGTCCGGCCTGCGCCGCCGGCTGCGCGTGCTCGACACCGCGGACGGCACCCGCGTCACCTGTCAGGATCGCGCGCTGCGCAACTTTGCCTCGAACGACTACCTTGGCCTGTCGGGCTCGGGCTTCCTGCGCGACGCCCTGGCGACGGCGGTGCAGGAATGGGGTGCCGGGGCCGGGGCCTCGCGCCTGGTCACCGGAACGTCGCGGGCGCATGCGGCGTTGGAAGAGGCGCTGGCGCGCTTCAAGGGCACCGAAGCCGCTCTCACTTTCTCGAGCGGCCATGCCACCGCGCTCGGGACGTTGCCGGCCCTGGTCGGCCGGGGCGACACGATCCTGCTCGACAAGCTGAGCCATGCCTGCCTGGTCGATGCCGCGCGCCTGAGCGGTGCAACCCTGCGCGTGTTCCCCCACAATCACCTCGGCAAACTCGAGCGCCTGCTTCAGGGTGCCGGCGGCCGCGTGCTGATCATCACCGAATCGGTGTTCAGCATGGATGGCGACTGCGCCCCGCTGCGCGAGATCGTCGAACTCAAGGACCGTCACGGTGCCTGGCTGCTGGTCGATGAGGCGCACGCGGTCGGCGTGCTCGGTCCGCAGGGACGCGGCCTCGCGGCGGCGCTCGGCTTGGAAGGCCGGATCGAACTGCAGATGGGCACGCTCAGCAAGGCCCTCGGTCTGAGCGGTGGCTACCTGGCTGCGGCTCAGCCGGTGATAGATCTGCTCGTCAACCGCGCCCGCAGCTTCATCTATTCGACGGCACCCCCGCCCGCCCTCGCCGCGGCGGCCACCCAGGCGCTGGCATGGACGGCAGGCCCCCGGGGCGATGCCGCCCGCGCGCAGCTGCATGCCAACCTGCATCGGCTGGCAAGCGCACTCGCCGTCGAAGTCCCGCCAGCGGCGATCTTGCCGGTCATTCTGGGCGAGGAGGCAACGGCACTGGCCGCAGCCGAGCACCTGATGCAAGCCGGCTTCCTGGTGCCGGCCATCCGCTATCCGACTGTCGCGCGCGGCAGCGCGCGGCTGCGGGTGACGCTGAGCGCGGCCCACGAAGCCGCGGAGATCGACGCCCTGGCGTCGGAGCTCAGGGAGTTGATCCCGGCTCCCCGCGCAGGAGCTGGCGGCCATTGAAGCGTTCCTTGGGGTGGAAGAGCCAGCCCGGCGACTCGCGCTTCACCTCGTAACGACGCAGCACGAACTCGGGCAGCGCCATGTTGCTGTTGGGATCGTAGACACGACGGCCGGAATAGTTGCCCCAGAGGCGGTATTCGCGGTTGTGATCGCTGCCGAAGGCCGGGCCGTCGCCGGCCGGCATCTCAGGCAGCCGGTCGGGCTGGCGCTGGTATTTTTCGTTGAGAACGACCAGCCGGCTCTGATCCCAGCTTTCACCGGGGCGGCGCACATAGCCCCAAAAGTGCGTGTTGGCGATGTGGAAGCGGCGGCCAATGTAATAATCACCCGGTGCCTCCGCGGCGATTTCCAGGCGCCGATACTGGAGCTGCTGCTCAACGTAGGGATCGGGGGTCTGGCAGGCAGCGAGCAGCAGCAGAACCGGCAGGCACAGGAGGTGGCGAAACATGGGCACCACATGCTGGAAGCGCGGCGACGCGCGCGCAAACGAAACTTGGCCCGGAGGTCAGCGTCTCGGAACCTGCACCAGCCCGGCACCGGTTTGCTCGGCCGGAGCTCCGGTGGGTTTGGCCTGGGCGGCCAGCGTCTTGATCATGCCCTGGCCGGAATAACCCCAGCCCAGCATCGTGGCAACGACGCCACTTGTGATCGCCGCAGCCTGGGACGTGCCGCTGCTGATGACGCGCTGGTTGTTGCTGTAGGCGGAGACGATGCCAACGCCGGGTGCCGCCAGCGCCAGGCCGGAACCGGAATTGGAGAAGAAGGCTTGCACGCCATTGGCATCGACCGCCGCGACGCTGACCACGCCGGCATAGGCCGCCGGGTAGGCGAGGGCACGGGCCTGGTCATTGCCGGCGGCGGCGACAATGACGACGCCACGCGCAAGCGCATAGTCGACGGCGCGACGCAGCACCGGCGCGTCGGCGGTCGTGCCCAGGCTGATGTTGATGACCCGTGCGCCCTGGTCGACGGCCGTCAGGATGCCCTGGGCGACAAGGGCCGTGGTGCTTTCGCCCTTGGCATCGGCAACCCGGATGTCGAGCAGATGCGCCGCGGGAGCGACCCCGCCCTCCTCCGGATCCGAGCCGGCGATGAGCGAAGCCATGGCGGTGCCGTGACCGTTCAACGGCTGGCCATCCTGGACGAGGTCGGTGCGGCTGAGCCGCAGCTGCTCGAGCTGGGGATGATCGGTGACGCCGGTGTCGAGAACGGCAACCGTCACGCCCCGGCCCCAATCACTGCGATTGCGGCCGGCACCGACCGCTTCCAGGCCGCTGGTGCCGAAGGGTTGATTGCCCCCCGCATTGTCGGCGTCGGGCTCCGGCAGGCGCGGCAGGGAGGGAACCCAGGCCAGATAATTCGGGCCGATGCGGTCAAAGCCGCCTCCGGCGAGTTCGGAGGCCAGGGCGCGTCCGTCGCCGACCCGAACCCGGGCGGTGAGCAGGCGCGGATCGACGGGCAGCAGTTCAATGCCGGCGCGGGCCGCCCGCGCCCGGAACGCCTCCAGCTCACCGGGCGTGGCAAAACTGAGCAGGAGTTCGTCGGGGGCCGCCCCGGGGGTGCGCGCAAGATCGAGGATCCGTCGCAGCAGTTCGTCGAACACGCTTGGGGGAGCGGGTTGGCGGAGATCGGGACCGCGTGAAGCGGGCACGGCTCCCGTCGCCTGGTGAACGGTGGCTGGCCGGGGTCGCTCATCGGGTCTGGACGGGGGCGCGGTGGTCTCCACGGCAAGGCGACCCAACAGGACCAACGCCAGAACGAGCGCCGCGGCGGCGAGGAGGACGGTGGTCCAGGGTGGGCCTTTCTGCATGCAAGGATAGACTGCCCCGGACAACGTCGCGTTTCATCTTCTTTTCCGCCGGGGGATTTTGAGGCTTGTGCCCTGGCACGCGGCTTTCTAGTCTGCCGACCATGTCATCGCCGAAAGAAGCCTGGGGTTCGCGTCTCGGAGTCATCATGGCCGTCGCCGGCAGCGCGGTGGGCCTCGGCAACTTCCTGCGCTTTCCCGGCCTAGCCGCGCAATACGGCGGAGGCGCCTTCATGCTCGCCTACGCGATCAGCTTCCTCATCATTGGCCTGCCGATTGGATGGGCGGAATGGGCGATGGGCCGCTATGCCGGCAGTCTCGGCTACAACTCCTGTCCCGGCGCCTTTGCCGCCATCGCACGCCGCCCCTGGGCGAAGTACGCAGGCGTCATCGGCGTCATCGTGCCGGTCGTCATTTACATGTACTACGTCGTCATCGAGGCCTGGTGCCTCGGCTATGCGGCGAACTTCTGGACCGGCAACCTGCGACTGAAGGACGCCGGCGAAACAGTCGGCCGCTTCGCCGAATTCACCGGTGCGACCGCGGACGGTGCCGCCATGAGCTTTGATGCCGGGCGCGTGCTGCCCTGGCTGCTCGGGGTCTTCATTTTCAACTTCTGGCTGATCTACCGCGGCATCGCCGGCGGCATCGAGAAGATGTGCAAGATCGGCATGCCCCTGCTCATCGTGCTCGCCCTCATGCTGCTGGGCCGTGTGCTGAGCCTCGGCGCGCCCGATCCGGCGCGCCCGCACGACAGCGTCGGCAACGGCCTCGGCTACCTGTGGAACCCGACCAAGGTGCTGGTCGCCAAAACCACCCCGGAGCCGGGCGAGCGGCCTCGCGAGGTGGTCGGCAAGGATGCCCTCGAGGCGGCGCGCGCCGAGGTGGCAGCCAGTGGCGGCAGCCTGACACTGCGCGAGGTCGGCGTGCTCGAGCAGCTGCGCAACCCGCGCCTGTGGCTGGCGGCGGCGGGTCAGATCTTCTTCAGCCTGTCGGTCGGCTTCGGCGTCATCATCGTCTATGCCAGCTACATGAAGCGCAGCGACGATGTCGTGCTCAGCGGCCTGACCGCCAGCAGCGCGAATGAATTCTGCGAGGTCGGCCTCGGTGGCCTCATCACGGTGCCGGCGGCGGTTGCCTTCCTCGGCGTCGCCGGCGTCGCCGGCCAGGCGGGTGTCGGTCTCGGCTTCAAGGTGCTGCCGCTCGTGTTCGCCAAGATGCCGGCCGGTGATTTCTTCGGCGGCGCCTTCTTCTTCATGCTCTTCCTCGCCGCCGTCACCAGTTCCATCTCCATGCTGCAGCCCGGCATCGCCTTCGTCGAGGAGGCGCTTGGCGTCGGCCGTCGCGTCTCGGTCTCGCTGCTCGGCCTGCTCACCTGCCTTGGCTGCGGTTTTGTCGTTTATTTCAGCGGCGACCTGAAGGCGCTCGACACCCTCGACTTCTGGGTCGGCACCTTCCTCATCTTCACCCTGGCGACGATTCAGATCCTGCTCTTCGGCTGGGTCTGGGGCATTGACCGCGGCTTCGCCGAATTGCATCAGGGTGCGGCCCTGCGCGTCCCCAGGATTTTCCGGCCCATCATCCGCTGGGTTTGCCCGGCCTTCCTGCTCGGTGTCTTTGGGCTCTGGTTCCTGCAGGAAATCCTCGGGGTCGACCTCAGTTCCGGTGCGGCCGGCGAGGTTTCCAACTACGTCACCGACCTGTATGGCGCCAGCGCCAGCCTGCCCGCCCAGCTCAGCCTCGCCCTGGTGGCCGTGATCGCCGTTTTCTTCTGCCTGATGATTGCCCGGGCGCCCGCCTTCCGCCGCGCCGAACAGGGCCTTGCCAAGGACGCCTGAACCCCCGCCCCTTATGACCACCGCCGGCCTTCTCGTCATGCTGTTCTCCGTCGGAACCGTCGCCAGCCTCTTCGGCTGGTGCATCTGGAAGGTGCTGACCACTCCCAACGAAACGGAACGCCTCCACGGGGTCGAATTCGAGACGCCCGACATCGAGCGCGACGCCTGATTCCCGCCCGCTTCAGCGGCCGGCAAGCCCGAACTTGTCGAGCTGGTCCTCAATGATCTTCTCGCAGGCCGCAAGCTGGCGCTCGCGCTCGCGGCGGCCCTCGTCGGCGATCGCCTGCAGGGCGTCGATGTCGTAGAGGTAGACGCCCTCGATCTCGTTGACCTGCGGGTCGACGTCGCGCGGCACGGCGATGTCGATGATCAGGAGCGGTTCCCAGCGGCGCTTGCGCATCACCTGGCGGATCTGCTCGGGATGAATCACGAAGTGCGGCGCGCTGGTGCTGGAGATGATGACGTCGACCTCGTGCATGGAGGCCTCCCATTCATCGAACTTGATCGCCGATCCCTTCATCTCCGTGGCGAGCTCGACGGCGCGCTCGTAGTTGCGGTTGGAGACGATGATGCTCTTGGCGCCGCGCGAGAGCAGGCTCTGCGCGCAGGTGCG
>JAUREI010000032.1 GCA_030827515.1 Prosthecobacter sp.
CAATGCCATTTTCAACCCGAAACGTCTCCGCGTAAACGCCGTTGTCCGATGCCCCCTGGATCCACTGGGCGGCATGACGCCTGACGGTGTAGGGCAATGGTGCCGTTCGGTTCCACTGTTCCATCCAGGACAGGGCCGACTCGGCGGTATGGGTGCCGATGGATGCTTCATGCGTATCGCCACTCGGCACCCGGGTGGGAGGTCCACCACCTGCCATGTCCCAGCGCATGCCGTGCTTGCTGGCTTTGTAGGCTTCGCCCGAGCCTGATCCAGACCCTGGGTTTTCGCTGCTCACGGAGCCGCTTTGCCAGTCGACAAACCGAATCACAAACGGGGCGTGTGAATTGCTGAAGCCTGGATTGTCGCCGTTGTTGGGTCGGCGGTCGGCAGATCCGGGGCCACTGCCCGAGCCGCCCGCTGATCCGCCGGAACCGAGGCTGTTGACACGCGCAAGAGTTTCGATTCCGGCATTCGCCACGCTCCTGATGTGAATCGACCAATTGGGTTTGGCGTCTGTGGGTGTCCAAAAATGAAAGCTGGCCTTGCCCTGGGGGTTGGTCATCAGGGTCAACTGATCGGCCTGCCATTGCACGTTGCGATGGGCGGGTGCCGGCAGGGCGAAGTGAGCTCCCGGGCAGCTGGCGACCAACGCCACGTGCTGAAGCAGCGCACCATTGGCACGAAACACCTGCACTTCCACCGACTGCGGTGTGAGCGCACCCGGCGGCGCGCTTTGACCGTCTCCCCAAACCACCTTCAACTGGGCGTCCTGCAGATGGAGGACCGGCACGCTGCCGGCATCGTGGGGATTCGTTCCTTCCTGTAGTTCCAACACGTCGGCAACGCCATCGCCATCCGTGTCCCGGGTGGCGGTGGCCGGGTTGTCAGGCACCCGTGGATGCGTGCCATTTTCGAACTCCACCCGATTGCTCCAGCCATCATGATCGGGATCAATCCGTGAGAGGAGAATGTCTCTTGCGGACGTTGCTGCGGCATCTGTGGTGGGCGGGGCTAGAACGGCGGGGCCGGCTTGGGTGACGGGGTATGCCGGCAGGTGCCCCAAGTCGTCCTCGATGGACTTCAGCTCGGCCAGCAAGGCACTCACGCCGGCGGGCAGATGCGCCGCTGGGGTGGCGGGGTGGAAGCCAAAATGTTGCGGCCCGGGTTCGGCATCGATCGGGCTGCCTTTGTTCAACCCGTGGGCGGGCAGACCGTTGGCGGCAGGACGGGTTTCCCAGGCATCGGGCAGGTTGTCGGCGTCGGTGTCACTGGGCAGGGCGGAGACGGTCAGCGGGCAGGTTGCCACGGCGGTGCGGAGGCCGGTGGGCAGGCTGGGGGAAGGCGACGACTTGAACGTCAGGCGCAAGGTGCCTTTCTTCCAGCCGGTATGGACGTGCAGGGTGATCCGGCCCTGATCGTCGCTTTCGATCGAGCCAACGCTTTTTGGCTGCCAATCCAAGGGCACGTGCGGATGCTCCCATGCCAGCAAGGTCAGGGAGTCGGGGGCCTGGGCGCTGAGTCGCTGTCCGCCGACGGGCCAGGTGCCGCCAGGCCCGCGCAGCACCGTCTGCAACTGCAGGGGTTCTGCCAGCGGCTGCAGGGCGGTCGCGACACGGCCGGTGGCAGGTGTCCGAACCTCGATTGCATACGAAGGTTTTTTGGCGCGGTTCAGATGATCGGTGCCGGTGGCGAGTTCGATGGCATCGATGAATCCATCGCCATCACTGTCGCGTTCGCCGGTGGCATCGTAATCCGGCAGGCGCGGGCTGAGCCCCAGAAGGTATTCGTCGGCATTCATGAGACCGTCATGATCGGGATCCAAGCCTGCCAGAACATGCCAGTGGATGGCGTCGGCCTGCCGGGTGATCCAGCTGGCACGCCGGATCTCATCGGTGGCTGCCACGCTGGAGAGGGCCGGGGGGTATTTGTCCTCGGCAATGGCAAACACGGGAACCAGCCGGATGCTTCGGTTGCCTTCGGGCGTCGCGAAGACGGTGGTGGCCCAACCGGAACCGGCTGCGAGCAATCGGTCCCGGACCTGAGCAATCGCCGTGCGTTCCGACTCCAGAACAGGATTGTCCGAAGCATCGAGGAGGGAGGTGAGCCACGCCTGCCGGGTGGCCAAGGACGAGACTGCCAGTTCCAGATGGCTGTCGGCGGCATCGCGCCAATTCAGCTCATAAGCAGCCTCCCAGGCGGTGGGCAGAGTGTCGGCATCGGGATCGGCGGCGCTTGGCAGATGCAGGGCGAGCAACCGGTTCTGAGCGCTGTCATCGGGAGGGTTTGCCGGAGACAAGGGCAAGGCGATGAAGGGTGTTTGCCGACCCAGCCAGGCGAGATACCCGCGTGGCAGATGATCGGAGCCCTGGGTGATTTGCAGCGTTGTCGTGGGGGCGTGGACCAGGCCTTCGGGGGTGAAAAAGTCCGTGGGCAGTCGGGTGCCATTGGCGGCCGCGATTTCGCGGCAGGCGCGGCGAAGCAGGCCGTCGTTCATCCATCCGGCATAGCGGCTGCAACGACTCAGGATGGCGCCGCTGGCTTCCTGCGCCGCCGTCTCGCCGGGGGCCACTTTCGGCGGCTTGCGGCTTGTGGTCTTGTAGGTGGTGGTCTTGCCAGCGGCAGGCGGTGCACTGCCAGCCACGAAAGGATGGGTGGCCACCGCGTGAGGGTCCTTTTCTCCGCCCCAGGTGCAGGTCAGTTCCTCGACGGTGAGCAGGCCGTCCTCGTCGGGATCTTCGAAGGCGTCGGCAAAGTGATACTTGTTGAGCCTGCCAGGGTAGGCGGCGTTCCAGGCATCTTCGAGCGTGTTGGTCAGGCCATCGCCATCCACATCATTGCTTCTGGCGCGGTCGCGCAGGTCCCGCCCCGAGAGGTATTGCTCGAGGTTGCTGACTCCATCGCCGTCCAAATCTCCCTCCGCTGTGACCGCCAGGGGTGCGTACATCTCCTCGACAAGATCGGGGATGCCGTCCTCGTCGGAATCGGTGTAATCGGCAAAGAAGTATTCGTCATGCACGGCCCAGAGGCCGGAACTGGCGATGCTGCGCAGATGCAGCACGAAGAGTGGCGTTGACGGATTGCCGCCGTTAAGGGTCAGCGTGGCGTTGCGTGGCGTCGTCGCAGGGGAGGGAGCCAGGAAGGTCACGGTCAGGCGTGTTTCGGCACCGGGTGCCAAATCAAGGTCGCTGAGGTTACCCAGCTTGAATTGGACCGCATCGGCTCCGGAGAGATGGGCGCTCAAAGCGGTGACCGGAGACTCGCCCAGCTGGGTCAGGACGAGGGTTTTGGTGAGATCCGACTTGTCACGGAGGGCGCTGCGACTGGGAAAGGCCAGGCTGCCGCCGTCCTGATGTTCCACATGGCGGCTGCCGGTTTCGGATCCTGGATCGGGGATGCGATGCGAAAGGCTCAGGGAGGAGGTCCCGGCTGGAGGTGATTCGCTCGCCGCGGCGCTCTCGGCTTCCAGGGCTATGCCGGTGGGTTCCAGCGGATCGCTGTGGTAAGCGAACACCTCCTCGCTGTCCGTCAGTCCGTCGCCATCGCTGTCCACCGCGAGCGGGTTGGTGCCGGCATGCACTTCCTCACCATCGCTGAGGCCGTCGCCGTCGCTGTCCGCTTCACCGGGGTTCGTGCCCATCGTCCATTCCTCGGCATCGCTGAGGCCATCATTGTCATGATCTTCAGGCGCCCCGTCTCTGGCGTCCGGGATGCCGTCCCGGTCCGTGTCGACCGGAGCCTCCGTGTCATCGTTGATGCCGTCGCTGTTGTGATCGGTCCACAACCCGGGATCCGCCGGGTGCGAATCCCGGTCGTCGGCGTAGCCATCGCCATCGGTGTCGGGCGTTGCTCCGGGGCTTTCCTCAGAGTCACCGCTACCAGACACGACATGGCCAGCCGCCACGGCCGCTTCGACATCGTCATTGACCCCGTTGCCGTTCCAGTCGCACCAGAGGATGTTGCTGTTCGGATGCGAGTCCTGGAGGTTGCTGACCCCGTCTTCATCCCAGTCCTCGTGTTCATCGTCGATGCCGTTGTCGTTCCAGTCGTTGTCCAGGCCCGGGTCGGCGGGATGGGAATCTGTCGCATCCGAAATCCCATCCCCGTCGGAGTCCGCTCCCTCCGCTTCGGCATCATCATTGACACCGTTGTCATTGCCGTCCTTCCAAAGGGCCGGATTCAGCGGATGGGAATCCTCCGGGTCGGGCACGTGGTCACCATCGGCATCGGCGATGTTGTCTGATGAGAACGGATCCGGATCCACCGGGTCATGCAGACCGTCGCCATCCCAATCGTAGGGGGTGGCGCCATCCCCGTGCCAGAGGGTGTCCACGGCGGTGTTGCCATAAAAGGCATTGTAGTCCGAGATGCCGTCGCCATCACTGTAAGCCGACAGCGGACTGGTGTCGGTGAGGCGCACTTCATCCGCGTCGGTCAGGCCATCGTAATCGCTGTCCGGATTGCAGGGGTCGGTGCCAAATGCGATTTCCTCCGTGTCGGTTAGGCCGTCCCCATCGGCATCGGCCGTGCTTTCCAGCTCCGCTGGTTCTGTCATCTGGGGGGTGCCATCCTCGTAGCCGGCATCCATCACGCCATCGCCATCGGTGTCGATCTCCACCCAAACGCCTTGCGACAGGGGGCAGGGCAGCAGGGCCAACTGGCTGATCAGCAGAGCATGCAGCCACCAGGCACGACGGCTCAACTGGCGCAGGTGTTCCAAGCTCGGGGAGGCAAGAAGGGGTGAAGCATTCATGGCCGGCGACTGGGTTAACAAATTCATTTAAAGAATTTCCTCGGCAATAAGACAGATGATGAACTATGACGCAAGGATTTCTGATCCATGAATCACCTTGCGTCTAAGAACATATCTTATTTGACAGGCTCCCGGTCCGCTCGTTGCATGGAGACATGCGTCTTCTCCCGCTGGGTCTGGCCCTGTTCAGCAGCATGACACTGGCGGCGGTGGAGTTGGCGGTGCCGGCGCGGGAGCTGCGCGGGTCGTGGATCGCGACGGTGCACTGCATCAACTGGCCGAGCGAGCCCGGCCTGCCGGTGGCGCGCCAGCAGGAGCAGTTGCGCCGGCTCATCGCCGCGGCCCATGACCAGGGCCTGAACTGCCTGATCTTCCAGGTGCGTCCGGCCGGCGACGCCCTCTACGAGTCGCCGCTCGAACCGTGGTCTCCCTTCCTCACCGGGCGCATGGGCGTGGCGCCCTCGCCCAAGTGGGACCCGCTGGCCTTCGCCGTGACCGAGGCGCACCGCCACGGCATCGAACTGCACGCCTGGTTCAATCCCTTTCGCGCCCTCGCCGGCGATCGCCATGCGCCGGGCGGCAATCACCTGCGCGTGACCCATCCGGAGTGGACTGTGAAATACGGTCGCGACTGGTGGATGAACCCCGGCGTACGCGAGGTGCGCGAGCGGGCGGTGCAGGTCATGCTCGATGTCGCCAGCCGCTACGACGTCGATGGCATCCACCTCGACGATTATTTTTATCCCTACCCGGTGCCGGGTCGCGACGGCAAGCCGGTGCCCTTTGACGATGCCGCCCAGTTCGCGGCTTATCGGGGTGCGGGCGGCGGGCTGGAGTTGACGGCCTGGCGACGGATGAACATCGACGAGGTCGTGTATTCCGTGCACCGCGGCCTGCGCCGGATCAAGCCGACCCTGAAGTTCGGCATCAGCCCGTTTGGGCTATGGCGACCGAACCATCCCGAGGGCACGGGCGGCGGGCTCGATCCCTACGAGGATCTGGCGGCCGACAGCCGCAAGTGGCTGCAGCAAGGCTGGGTCGACTACCTGACGCCGCAGTTGTATTGGACGATCGACCGGCCCAAGCTTGGCTTTGCGACTTTTTACGACTGGTGGCTGGCGCAGAATCCCCAGGGCCGTCACATCTGGCCGGGCATGAACAGCAGCAAGGTCGGGGATGATCGCAATGCTGGCGAGATTTTGCGACAGATCAGTATCCTGCGTGAGCGCGGCCGGGTGATGACGCCGGGGCATTTCCACTGGAACTTCAGCGCGCTCGACAAGAATCTCGGCAAGCTCGGCAGCCTGACCCGTGAGCGGGCCTACAACGTGCATGCCCTGCCGCCCGCGAGTCCCTGGCTGAGCAACGTGATCCTGCCGGCGCCGCTGGTGGAAAAGACCGACGGCGGCCAGCGCCTGCGCTGGGGATTTGGCGACACCCGCTGGGATAGCTACGGTCGCTGGTGGGTGGTGCAGGCTCTCCTCGACGGCCAGTGGCGGACGGTGGAGGTCAGCTTTCGCGACCGGCGCGAGCTCGACTGGCCCGCCGGGGCAACGGCGGTGGCGGTGCGTGCCGCGGGTCGAGCCTGGGAGCTGGGTCCGCCGGCCGTGCTGACGCGCTGAAGGTTCGCGCACGCTGACGCTGTATTGTGTGAGTGATCATCGACGTCCATTCCCATGCCTGGAACTTTCCGGCCGATTTCTCCGAGGATTTTCTGAGCCAGGCCGGGCGGGCGCGACCGGGGGTGGCGGTGGATTTCACCGCCACGCTGGAGGGTTACCGCGCGTCGGCGCCGGCCGACACCCACACGATTGTCTTTGGCGGCAAGGCGCGGCTTGCCGGCTTGTGGGTGGACGACCGCACGGTGGCGGCCCATGTCGCCCGCGATCCGGAAAGGCTGACCGGTTTTTTGTCGGTCGATCCGACGCAGGACGGCTGGCAGCGCGATCTGCGCGTGGGGCATGAGGAACTCGGCCTGCGCGGCGTCAAGCTGCTGCCGATGTATGCCGGCTTCAGCCCCGAGGACGAGCGACTCGAACCGCTATGGGCCTATGCCGAGGCGCAGGGGTTGCCGGTGTTGCTGCACACCGGCACGACCTTCATCGCCCAGGCGCCGCTGGCCTTCACCCTGCCGCGCCTGATTGAGCCGGTGGCGGTGCGGCATCCCGGGGTGAAGATCGTTCTCGCTCACCTCGGTCATCCGTATGAGGGCGAGTGCATCGCGGTGGTGCGCAAGCATGACAATGTCTATGCCGACGTCAGCGCCCTGCATTACCGGCCCTGGCAGCTTTACCACAGCCTCATGCTGGCTCAGGAGTATGGCGTCTGGCACAAGCTGCTTTTTGGCACCGACTACCCCTTCACAACGGTTGACGCCTCGGTGGCCGGCTTGCGCGGGCTCAACGCGATGCTGGAGGGCACCCAACTGCCGCGCCTCGATTCGGTGCAGATCGAGGCCATGATTCATCGCGACAGCCTGGCTCTGCTCGGCCTCGACGAGGCAGATGGAAGATAGGAGATCGAAGATCGGAGATGGGCGCAGCAACAACTGCGGCCTGCGGGGCAGGGCGATCTCCGATCTTCCATCTACTGCGCGCTCACGCGCCGCGCCTCACTTTGGTTGCTGCATGGCGATGCAGTGGAGGGCGCCACCCTCCATGATCAGGTCCTTGCAGGTGACGGAAATGATTTCGCGGCCGGGGAAGCACTCGGCGATCTTGTCCTCGGCCATCGAGTCCTTCTTCTTCTGGCCAAAGATGGGAACCATGACGGCGTTGTTGAGGATGAGGAAGTTCGCGTAGCTGGCCGGCAGGCGGCTGAGACGCCAGTCCTTGGCCTCGACCGCGTTCGGCATTTCGATCTCGATGATCTCCAGTTTGGAACCGTCGGCCGTGCGGACGTCGTCGAGCTGTTCACGGATCTGCTTGAGCACCTTGAAGTTCGGGTCGCTCTCCTTGGTCTCGACCATGCAGATGACGGCGTCCTCGCGCACGAAGCGGACGAGGTCGTCGATGTGGCCGTCGGTGTCGTCGCCCTCGATGCCCTTCTTGAACCAGACGATGTCGGTGACGCCGAGCATGGCCTTCAGTTCCTTCTCGACCTCCTCCTTCTTGCGCGCCTTGCCGCCGTTGCGGTTCGGGTTGAGCAGCACGGCTTCGGTGGTGAGCAGCAGGCCCTTGCCATTCGTTTCGATGGCGCCGCCCTCGAGCACGAAGTTGGAGGTGTAGCGGTTCATCTTGAGCACGTCCGCCGCCTTTTCCGGGATCGTGTCGTCGAGGTCATGCGGGAACTTGCCGCCCCAGGCATTGAACTTCCAGTCGGTGATCGCGACCTCGCCGGTGTCGTTGTGCTTGATGAAGATCGGGCCGTGGTCACGGCACCATACGTCGTTGGTGGTTTGGTTGTACAGGTCCACCATGTTGAGCGCGCCCTCGTTGTCGGCAATGCTCAGGCGGATGCCCATGTGCATCATTTCCGGGGCGTTGATGCGCACGCGCTCGTAGCGCGTCAGGTTGGCCGCGATTTCGCCGAATTTGTCCTGAAGCTTGTGGAAGGTCTTCGGGCAGCTTTCCTTGTTCGATGGCCAGGACAGCCAGACCGCCTCCTGCGGTTCGAATTCGGCGGGAAGGCGGTAGTTCTTCGGGTATCCTTTACTCATCGAGGTAGCGTTGGGTGAGGGGGGTGTAGGTGTCAATGCGACGATCGCGGAAAAATGGCCAGATGCGGCGGAAGTCCTCGACCTCCTGCAGTTTGCAGGTCACGACCAGGGCTTCCTGTTCGGAGATCGAGGCCTTGGCGACGATTTCGCCGTAGGGATTGGCGAGGAAGCTTTGTCCCCAGAATTCGGTGTCGTCCTGGAAGCCGGTGCGGTTGACGGCGGCGACGAAGCAGCCGTTGGCGACCGCGTGACCGCGCTGGACGGTTTCCCATGCGCAGTGCTGGGCGGTGCCTAGGGCGGCCTTCTCTGCGGAAAGCCAGCCGATGGCGGTCGGGTAGAAGAGGATCTGGGCGCCGGCGAGGGCGGTCAGGCGCGCCGCCTCGGGATACCACTGGTCCCAGCAGATGAGCACGCCGATGCGGCCAAACTTCGTGTCCCAGACCCGGTAGCCGAGGTCGCCGGGGGTGAAGTAGAATTTTTCCTCGAAGCCCGGGTCCTGCGGAATGTGCATCTTGCGGTACTTGCCGAGCACCGTGCCGTCGGCGTCGATCACCGCGGCGGTGTTGTGGTAGAGGCCGGGGCCGCGCTTTTCAAACAGCGGCACGATGAGGACGATGCCCAGTTCCTTCGCCAGGGCGGCCATGCGCTCGGTGGTCGGTCCCGGCATGGGTTCGGCGAGGTCAAACAGCGCCGTGTCCTGGCGGGTGCAGAAGTAGGGGATGTCGAACAGCTCCTGCAGGCAGACGATCTGCGCGCCGCGCCCGGCGGCATCGCGGATCAGCATCTCATGCCGGGCATGGCTTTCGGCCTTGTCCGCATGGGTGCCGCCTTGAATGAGGCCGAGGGTGACGGTGGACATGGGACGCGGAGGATTGAGAGATGCGGCCGGTGCGCAAGCGGGAAAACGCGGGGAATTCGCGCCAGCTGGGGCATCTACTTTTTCGCTTCCTGGCGGCTGAGCGCGCTCTGCACATCGCCGCGCATGGGAATGCCACCCTGGGCACCATGCTTGAGGGTGGCAAGTGCGGCGGCGGCATTCGCCCAGCGCACGGCCTCGAGCATGGGCATGCCCTCGGCGAAATAGGTTGCGAAGGCCCCGGCAAAGGTGTCGCCGGCGCCGACGGTGTCCACCGGCTTGACCGGCAGGGTGGCAACGCGCTTGCAGCCGTCTTCGTTGAGGATGAGGGTCGACTTGTCGCCACGGGTGACGATAAGCGTGCGAATGTGGCGGGCCTTGAGGCGCTCCTGCCAGTCGGCAACGTGGTCGGGCAGGGTGTCGGGATCGGCGCCGAAGATGTCGGCGGCCTCGCCGCGGTTGGTGATGAGCATCTCGATGCGGACCTGATCCCACGGGAAATCGGCCGGGCAGGGGGAGGGATTGAGCAGGACCGGCACTTGGCGGCCGTTGGCAAGGCGGATGGCCTCGACGGCGCTCTCCAGGGGCACTTCCAGCTGCAGCAGCAGCGCCTTGGCCACCTCGATGCGCGAGCGCTGGACCTTGAGCGCAGGCGCGGTCAGGGCGGAGTTGGCGCCGGGTATGACGATGATCTGGTTTTCGCCGCGGGCATCGACGGTGATGAAAGCGGTGCCGGTGCCGCCGCGCACGGTCGTCACCGTGCTGCAGTTGACGCCCTCGCGGCGCAGGTGGTTGCGGTAGTCACGGCCGTCCGGGTCATCTCCGAGGCAGCCGATGAGGGTGACGTTGGCCCCCTGTCGGGCGGCGGACAGGGCCTGATTGGCCCCCTTGCCGCCGAAGCGTTTTTCCAGGCTGGACGCGGACACGGTTTCGCCCGCCGCCGGCAGGTGTTGCACGGAGGCGACCAGGTCCACGTTCATGGACCCGACGACGACGAGGTTGGCAGCGGCTCTGGCCATGGCGCACCATGAAACCGCAACTCGCGCTTTGCCAAGTGATTTGCCCGGGAAAAAGAATGGCGGGCGGCGGCTCCTTGGAAGATGAGAGATCGGAGATGGAAGATGGGGCCGCAGCCTTGCTGCGGGGGGGGCGTCGACCGCTCCTTCTGTTGACGCGGGCAGTGAGCGCGTGCTTCCCGCGTGTCAGCGCTCTTCGATCCAGCCGGGGGCGGGGTAGCTGCCGAGCACCTTGACTGAGGCACCCAGCGCGGCCAGCGCCTCGAGGACCTCGCACAGGCCGGCTTCCTCGTGGTGACCGCTGATTTCCAGGAAAAAGCTCGCCTGACCGCCGGCGCCCGGCACCGGCCGGTTCTCGATCTGGCGGACGTTGACGTTGCGCCGGGCAAACACCTGCAGGACTTCGAGCAGGGCACCGACCCGGTCCGGGGCGTGCACCAGCAGCATCGTGTTGTCGTGGCCGGTCGGCGCGCCGCTGCGGCGGCCGAGGATGATGAAACGGGCGCGCGAGGCGTGTTCGCCGGGGGAGGTGGCCAGCACGCGCAGGCCGTGCAGCTCGGCGCCCAGCGGCGTGCCGAGGGCGGCGGCGGCGGGCTCGGTCTCGGCATGGGTGGCGGCGAGGCTGGCGGAGGCGGATTCTGCGAGACGGGCCGCGGGGAAGCAGCGTGCCAGCCAGGGCCGGCACTGGGCGAGCACCTGCGGATGGCCGTGAATGACGGTCACCTGGGCGGCATCGGCCTTGGCCATGACGACGGTCTCCACCTTCCAGAGGATTTCGGCGTAGATCTGCAGCGGTGAATCGACCAGACGGTCGAGCGTGTGGTGCACGGCGCCCTCGGTCGAATGCTCGATCGGCAGCACGCCGTAATCGGCCTCCTGGGCGGCAACACGGGCGAAGACACCCTCCGTGCTCGCTTCGGCGACGTAGGCCACGCTGTTGCCGAACTTGTTGATGGCGACCTGATGGGTCCAGGAACCGGCCGGGCCGAGGTAGGCAATCTTGAGGCTGTTCTCGAGCGCCAGCGCGGCGCTCATGATTTCGCGGAAGATGGCGCGGATCGCCTTTTCGGTGAGCTTGCCGTTCTGGGCGGCATTGAGCTCGCAGAGTTTGCGCAGGAGTTTCTCCTCGCGGCCGGGCACGTAGATGTCGAGGCCGTCCTTCTTCTTGATTTCGCCGATCGCATGCACCAGCTCGGCGCGCTCGTTGAGCAGCCGGATCAGCTGCTGATCGATCGCATCAATCTTCTGGCGTGCGTCTTCGAGGCTCATGCGACACGCGGGGTGGCGGGCTCAGTCACCGGCGGCGGGTGCGGCTTCCTCCGCTGCGGGTTGATCCGGCGTGGCGGCTTCGCCCACCGGCGCCAATGACAGCTGGGTTTCCTCAGGCAAGGCGGCCTCGGGCTGCTCGTCCTCGGGGGTCGGCAGCTTGACCCGGCGCAGCTCGGCGGCGTTTGGCAGTTCATCCAGCGTGCGCACACCGAAATGGTCGAGGAAGGCGTCGGTGGTGCCGTAAAGCAGGGGCCGGCCGGGCAGGTCGGCGCGGCCGAGAATCTTGACCAGACCGCGGTCGACAAGCTGCTGGACCATGGCGTCGACGCTGACGCCGCGCACGGCCTCGATGCCGGCCTTGGTGATCGGTTGGCGGTAGGCGACGATGGCGAGGGTTTCCAGGGCGGGCTGGCTGAGGCGCTGGACCTTCTTGCCCGGGTAGAGCGCGCGGCACCACTCGGCGTAATCCATTTTGGCGCACAGGCGCCAGCCGTGGCTGCGTTCGACAATGGTGAAGGCACGGCCGTCCTTCTCATAGTGGTCGGCCAGCTGGTCGAGTGCCGTGCGCACTCCCGCCTCATCGACCGCGAGCAGCGGCGTTAGCCATTCCGGGGCACCCTCGTCGCCGGCGGCCTGCTGGATGTCCTTTGCTGTCTCCTTCACCGCCGCGGCAATGCGCTCCAGGGGCAGGGGCTCCTGGCTGGCGAAGAGCAGACTTTCGACGATGGCGGTGAGTTCCATGATAGGTAAAGAACCCAAGCGAGGCCCGGAGGCGAGTCAAGGCCGGGGGTGGGCAACGCGCGGCTGCGTCGGTCTCCAGGCCTTCGGCGAGCGCGCGCTGCAGATTGGCCAGGTCAGGCGCCCTCGCCTCGGAGGCACGCTGCCAGAGCTCGCCGAGATCCACGGGCGCGGTCGCGCCGAACAGCGCAGCGAGTCGCCGCGCCAGCCAGCTTCGCCGGACGGGGACGGAACCGAGATGCAGCTCGCGGGCGTCGCGCAGCCAGAAAAGCGCCTGCTGCGTGAATCCGCCACCTGGCGGTGCGGTGCGCGCACCAGGTAGCCATCGGGGCTGCCGTCGGTGCAGCGCGGCATGCGGCAGGGCAGGATGGGGACGGGAGGCTGGCGGCGATCAGGTCCCCGGCTTGTCCTGTTCCTGTTGGGCGATTTCGTTCAGCGACAGGCTGTCGTCGATGCAGGCCTGCGCATCCATGGTGCCGCTCGTCTTCATGCGCATGGCGCGGACCTTGCGGCCCATGGCGCTGCCGGTGGCCTTCACGCCCTCGAAGCTGAAGCAGATCTTGCCGCTGAGGTGGCTGTCCATCTGCATGGCGGAGGCTGTGGCGATGGCATCCTGATTGGCGGCGAGAAAGAGAAACTCCCAGCCGCGGGTTTCTCGGTGCTCGCGGATGAGGTCGCCAATCTGCTTGTGGGTGAATTTGCGAGAGGCGTTTTCCAGGCCGTCGGTGAAGATGGCGAAGATCACCTTGCCGGGCTTGTCAGCCTCGCTGAGGGCGTCGAGCCGGCGGTCGAAGTCGAGCAGGGTGCGGCCGATCGCGTCGAGCAGGGCGGTGGAGCCGCGTGGCTGATAGGTGGCGGCTGTCAGCTGAGGCACCTCCTGAAGGGGCCGGGCCTGGACGTGAACTTCATACGCATCGTCGAACTGCACCAGCGTCAGGCGGGCGTCTCCGGGCACATCGAGCTGGACCCGCAGGAAGTCGTTGAAGGCGCTGACAGCGGGTTCCTGCATGGGACCCATGGAGCCGGAGCGGTCGAGGAGGTAGGCAATTTCCGTGAATTGAGGATTCATAGACCGCCACCCTGCCGCAGGGGGTGGGACATTTGTGGTTGGAGGGGGGCAACTTTCTGGATTATTTTTAGGCATATGTCCAAAAGAACAGTTGTCAGCGTGCCCCGTCGCCCTGCACGGGCCGGAGTGAGTCGTCCGGCCATGTGGCGGGTGTTTGAGATCCATCGCCTGGTGCGGTCGGGGCGCTTTCCGAACTGCTCGACCCTGGCGCAGGAGATCGAGGTGACGGCGAAGACGATCCAGCGCGACATCAGCTTCATGCGCGACCAGCTCGGCATGCCGCTCGAGTATGACCCGATCCGCCACGGTTACCATTACACGCAGGAGGTCAGCGAGTTCCCGCTCCTGCAGCTGTCGCGCAACGACCTCGTCGCCCTCTTCCTGGCCCGGCATGCGCTCGACCCGCTGCGCGGCACGCGCCTGGAGCGGATGCTGCGCGAGAGTTTCAGCAAGATCGCCGGGGCCTGCCCGGGCGAGGTGTCGATCGCCTGGCACGAACTCGACGAGGCGTTTTCGGTCAAGGCGGCCGGGGCGCTTCCCGCGGATGCCCTGCTGTTTGGCGACCTGCTCGACGCCGTGCGGGCGCGCAGGGAGGTGTGCTTCGATTACCACAAGCTGACAGCCTCGTCACCCGAGCGCCGCAGGGTGCGGCCGCATCATCTCGGCCAGATAGAAAACGGCTGGTATCTGGTGGCCCACGATCCGGCGCGGCGGGCGATGCGCACCTTCGCCCTGCAGCGCATTGCCAACCTGGAGTTGACCCCGACGAAGTTTGAACGCGACCCGGATTTCAACGCGCGCAGTTACCTTGGCGGCGGTTTTGGCGTGTGGAGTTATCCGGGAGAACCGCAGGGGCGCTTCCGGGTGGTGCTGCGTTTTGCGGACTATGCGGCGCGTGTGGTTGCCGAGCGTCTCTGGCATCCCAGTCAGATCATTCGGAAACTGAATGCGAATGGCAGTCGGATCGAATTCCGCGCGGAACTCGCCGGATTGGAGGAGATCACACGCTGGATCCTGAGTTGGGGGAGCAAGGCGGTTGTGCTTGGCCCTCCGGAGCTGCAGGATCGGATTCGCCAGGAGTTGGCGGCGATGCGGGAAGCGTCAGCGGATTGACAAAGGCTGGCAATCACGCCACCCAGCAGGGACGGGCCTGCGAACAGGGACTTGTCCCGTGGTGCGCTCGCCAGGAATCGAACCTGGATATGCGGCTTCGGAGACCACCATTCTATCCATTGAACTACGAGCGCGCGCGGGAACGACTGTGTCGCATCATTGCGGGCTGGCGGCAAGCGGGATTTGCCGCGCGGCCCAGTCGCGCAGGCAGCTGCGCATCGAGGCAAGACCGTTGAGCCGGGTGGGCGACAGCATCTTTTCAAAGCCGCAGGCGCGCCAGAGCTCGGGTTCAACAGCAGCCATCTCGGACGGTGTCGAACCGTCATACAGATGGCAGAGCAGGGCGGCCAGGCCGGCGACCATGGGCGAGTCCGCCGCACAGCGCACCCGGGCGCGGCCGTCGACGGGTTCGCAGTGCAGCCAGACGCGCGAAACGCAGCCGGGCACCAGCAGCGCGTCGTCGCGCTCGGTCTCGGGCAGCTGCACGCCGGCGACGTAGGACGACAGGGCGGCGAGGCGCTCCTGGGCGTTCTCGATGAGGGTGAGGTCGGCGATGAGTTCGGCCTGTTTGTCGGCGAGCATCATGCGCGTCAGCAGTAGTGGGCGCCGCGGGTGTTCACGTAGAGCGAGTAAAGGCTCTGGCTGGCGGTGATGAAGAGGCGGTTCCGCTTCGGGCCGCCGAAGCAGAGGTTGCTCGCCGTCTCGGGGAGTTTGATCTGGCCCATGAGCTTGCCCTCGGGCGTGAAGACGTGCACGCCGTCGTAGCCGTCGCCGATCCAGCCGGCGCTGGCCCAGACGTTGCCATCGACATCACAGCGGACGCCGTCGGAACCTCCCTTGCCGGCCTTGTCCGCAAGCACGCCCTTGTTCACCGCAAACACCCTGCTTTTGCCGAGCTTGGCGCCGTCGATGACGTCGTAGACGAGAATGTTTTTTGGCGCACCGGTGTCGACCACATACAGCTTCTTGTAGTCGGGCGAGAAGCACAGGCCGTTGGGTTTGACGGGATCGTCGGTGACCTTCTCGATTTTGCCGGAGGGATCGACGCGGTAGACGGCCTCCTTGAGGTGCAGTTCGCCCTTGTTGCCCTCGTAGTCCATCATGCTGCCGTAGCCGGGATCGGTGAACCAAAGGCTGCCATCCGGATGGACTGCGCCGTCATTGGGGGCGTTGAGCGGTTTGCCGTCGAATGCGTCGGCGAGCACGGTGACCTTGCCGTCGAGTTCGTAGCGGACGACGCGGCGGTTGGCGTGCTCGAAGCTGATCTGGCGGCCCTGCGCGTCAAAGGTGTTGCCGTTGCTGTTGCCGGAGTTGTTGCGCATGACCGAGACGTGGCCGTCCTCGGGCAGGTAGCGCATCTGGGCATTGTTCGGGATGTCGCTCCAGACGAGGTAGTTGCCGCTGCCGTTCCAGGCCGGGCCCTCGGCCCACAGCATGCCGGTGTGCAGACGGCGGATGGGGGCGTTGCCCTGGATGTAGGCACCGAATTCCGGTTCGAGGGCGATGACATCCGGATCCGGATAGCGTTCCGGCACCTGGCCGCTCCAGTCGCGGGCAAGCAGGGGCATGGCGGCGGCGGCACTGGCGATCTGGGTCAGGAAGGAGCGGCGGGTGTTCATGGCGGGGCTGTTTTACCGGAGCGCCCGCGGCGGTGCAAGCCCGGGCTCGCGCCGTGCCGGCACAGGCGTGCCTCAGCCGAGCGCCTGCACGGCGCGCAGGGCCTGGAGGGTGAAGACGACCGGGTAGAGTTTTTCGTGGTACCAGAGACGGGCGAAGTACAGGCCGATGGGTGAGGCGGGGAACACCGTGCCGTTGCGGGTGGCCGCGATGAGCCACCCGGCCCCTCGGCGTGCGGCGGCCTGCGCTCCGGCCTCGGCCTGCAGCGCAAGGGCGTGGGTGGCCACCGCCGTCTCCTCGATGCTGGCCGGTGCGCCGGCGTCGCCACCCCAGCCGCCGTCGGCCTGCTGGGCGTTGCGCAGGAAGGCGGTGCCGGCGCGGATCTCGGTGTCGGCCGCCGCCGCCAGACCCGGGTGGCCGCTGAGGAAGGCGACGACCTGGGCGGTGCCATAGACCGGATTTTCCTCATCGTGGGCGTGTTCGTTGCCGAACCAGAGCGGAATCCAGGAGCCGTTTGCGCGGCGGACGCGCTTCAGGTAGGCCAGGGCGCGGTCCGTGGCTTCGTGAATCGCCGCCTGCAGGGCGGGATCGAGTTGGTCGCGCCAGAGATGCCAAGCGAGCAGGGCATGGGCGGTCAGTTCGGGCGTGCTGCGGTCAAAGGGCAGGGTGCCCCAGCCGCGGCAGAAGGTGGGCATGCCGCCGTCGCGGTTCTGCAGGTCGAGCAACCAGGTGACGCCGGCCGCCGCGCGTGGTGCATCCAGGTGACCGGGACCGGCTCGGTGCAGGGCGATGAGCGCACCCGGAGTGTCGTCGGCATCGGGCACGCCGCCGGGCAGGTCGGTCCAGGCCCAGCCGCCAGGGGCGGCCCCGGTGAAGGGATGCACGGCCTGGTATTGCTGCCCGCGCAGCCAGGTTGCCGCCCCGGATTCAAGGTCGCCGAGGGCCTTGACGGCCAGGGTGGTGCCCCAGGTGGCGAGGTTGGTGTCGATGGGCCAGCTGCCGTCGGCGCGCATCGAACGCCGGAGGAACGCAACGGCCGGCTCCACGCAGGGGTGGTTTTTTTCGCCGGAGGTCGCGAGAGCCATGGTCACGAAGCTCGTCAGCGGGGTGGCTTCCAGGTAACCGCCGCTCGACGGCAGCAGTTCCAGCAGCATCGGCGAGATGCGCGGCCAGAGCAGGGCGCGCAGCCAGAGCAGCGGGTTCCAGGCGGCGGGTGGGACGTGATGGAAACGGGCGTGACCGATGGCGATGAGGGCGGGCAGGGCGTAGCTGACGACCGGCAGGCCAATGGCACCGAACCAGGTCCGCGGCAGGGCGGCGAGCTCAAAGGGCAGGGGCAGGACGTGGCGCCAGGGGTGGTCACCGAGCGTGCCGCCGATGGCGCAGAGCATGAGGATGGGCACCGAGAAGGTCTTGTCCTTGCCGTAGCGGGCGACAACGGCGCGGGCGAGAGCGGCCGGCGCCAGCGAGTCGGTGTGGCCGCGAATCCAGCTCTCGGCGCGCGCAAGGGTCGGCACCGCACCGGGCTGCACGCGCCGCAGGGCGCTCCAGGCGAGCAGGGTGGTCGAGAGGTTGCTCTTGCTGAGGGGGGTGTCGCCCCAGCCGCCGTCGGCGTTCTGGTGTCCGACCAGCCAGGCGGCACCGGCCCCGATGGCGCTGGAGTGGCGATCGGGCTCGACCGTGTGCAGGGCGACGATGGCGGTGGCCGTGGACAGGGCGCTGCTGGACAGTTCGCCTTCCCAATGACCCGCCGCGTTGCGCAGGCCGAGCAGATGCGCGCGGGTGTTGGCGAGGGCGGAATCAAGCGCGGTCATGAGGCGCGGTGATTGTTCGCCGCATGTTGGCACGTTCAAGGGAAACTCATGAAATGGTTCCTGCCCCTGCTCGCCGTCGCATCCCTCCAGGCCGAAGACCTACGCTGGTTCAAAGGCAACACGCACACCCACTCGCTTTGGAGCGACGGCAATGATTTCCCCGAGATGATCGCGGCCTGGTACAAGGACCAGGGCTACGACTTCCTGGCGCTCTCCGACCACAACACCCTGCAGGAGGGCGAGAAATGGATGAGCGAGGAGGCGATCGAGAAGCGCCGGATCACGCTCGGGCGCAAGGTGCTCGACAAGTGCCGGGACCGCTACGGTGCCGACTGGGTGGAGACTCGCAAGAACGCCGAGGGCAAGGTCGAGGTGCGGCTGAAGACGCTGGCGGATTTCCGCGGCAAGCTGGAGGAACCCGGCCGTTACCTGCTGGTTCAGGCTGAGGAGGTGACCGCCTCGTTTGCCAAGGCGCCCATCCACATCAACGCGATCAACCCGCAGCAGGTCATCCAGCCGCTGAAGGATGTCGACTCAATCCGCGAGACGATGCGCCGCAACCTGCAGGCGATTGCCGCGGAGTCGGTTCGCAACGGCCGGCCGATGATCGCCCACATCAACCACCCCAACTTCCGCTGGGCCCTCACCGCCGAGGATCTGGCGCACGTCATCGAGGACCGCTACTTCGAGGTCTACAACGGCCATCCAAGCTGCTACAACGAGGGCGAGGCCGCTCGTGCCGACACGCATCTGGGCCGGCTCTGGGACATCGCCAACACGATCCGCCTGGCCGAGTTGAAGCAGCCACCGCTGTTTGGCATGGCCACCGACGATTCCCACCATTATCACGGCGGCGCCAACACGCCCGGTCGCGGCTGGGTCATGGTGCGTGCGGCCAGGCTCGACGCGGATGAACTCGTGCGGGCGATGCAGCGCGGGGATTTTTACGCCAGCACCGGTGTCCTGCTCGACGATGTTCGCTTCGACCCTTCGGCCCGCCGCCTGAGCCTGAAGATCCAGGGCCGGCCCGGGGTGAAGTTCATCACCGAGTTTCGCGGCACACGCCGCGGCTACGATCGCGCGGTCAAGGAGGTGCCGACGCCGGCGGGCGACAACCATCCGGTGCGTCTTCAGCACAGCGAGCAGGTCGGCGAGGTGCTGGCCACCAGCAGCAGCCTGGAACCTTCCTACACCCTGACCGGCGACGAACTCTACGTGCGCGCCGTTATCCGTTCCGACGCGGTGATGACCAACCCGATTTCACCCGGCGAAACGCAGCAGGCCTGGACGCAGCCGGTCGGCTGGAAGGTGGATTGACTCAGGCCGGCGCGTGGGCCTGCAGCCAGGCGCGCATGTCCTCCAAGGCGCGCGCGCGGTGGCTGAGCTGGTTTTTCACCTCGGCCGGCAGTACACCGAAGCTGTCGGCATAGCTTTCGGGCACAAACAGCGCGTCATAGCCGAAGCCGCCCACTCCCTGCTCCGCCGGCAGGATCGAACCCTCGACGGCGCCGTGGCTGACATGCAGCACCTGGCCGTCACGCACAAGCGCGAGGCAACAGCGGAAGCGGGCGGAAAAAATCTGGCCAGGGGCTTCGGCAATCAGACGCAGTTCCTCCTTCAGTCGGGCGCGATTGGCGGCGTCATCGGCGCCGGCCCCGGCGTAACGGGCCGACCACACCCCGGGGGCGCCACCGAGCGCGTCCACCTCGAGGCCGGAGTCGTCGGCGAGAACCAGCAGGCCGGGCACGGCGGCGCCGAGCGCCTTCAGCACGGCATTCTCCTCAAAGGTCACGCCAGTTTCCTCGGCGGGCCTCAAACCCGGGTGCGCGCGCAGATCCTCCACCTGCCAGGCGTCGCCGAGCATGGCGGCAACCTCGGCGGTCTTGTGGGCGTTCGTGGTGGCAAGCAGGAGGCGGTTCATGGCGAAACTTACCCGAGGGTCGCCCGGGCGGCAACCCTTCCGCACGCCGGAATGCCGTTGCAATTCACGGAAAATGGGGTTCATGGGAGCGGCTTCCCGCCCCCACAACGTCTACAGATCTCATGGAACCCACCCCCACCCCCCTCAGCGTCGGCGCCCAGGTGCCCGACTTCGACATGGAAACCTACGAGCCCGCCCACGGCGACTTCGGCAAGTTCGCGCTCGCCGACGCCAAGCGCGACGGCAAGTGGACTGTGCTGGTCTTCTACCCCGCCGACTTCACCTTCGTCTGCCCGACCGAGCTGGCCGACCTCGCCGCCGAGCAGGATCGCCTGGCCGCCCTCGGCGCGAAGGTTGTCGCGGTGTCGACCGACACCAAGTTCGCCCATATGGTCTGGCGCAACAGCGAAGGCCTGCTGCAGAACGTGCAATACAGCCTCGCCTCCGATCCGACCGGCGCGGTCAGCCGCCTGTTCGGCGTCTATGATGCGGGCACCGGCCTTGCCCTGCGTGGCACCTTCATCATCAACCCCGAAGGCCGACTGGTCTCCTCGGAGGTGAACTTCTACAACGTCGGCCGCAATGCCGGTGAACTGGTCCGCAAGATGGAAGCCAATGTCCATCTCATGGCCAACCCGAGCGAGGCCTGCCCGGCCAAGTGGACCCCCGGTGCCAAGACCCTGCGCCCCGGCAAGGACCTCGTCGGCAACGTCGCCGCCGCCCTCGCGAACTGATTCGGGCTGCAACGCCCCACCGACAGCCATGCGGTCTCGTGCCGCATGGCTTGTTTTTTGTTTCGCCCTGGGCGACGCCGCCGGCAGAAGACCGTGCGGTGCTCCGTTGACTGTGGCATGAAAACCGCCGCCACCTTTTTCGCCTTTGTCCTCTGGGCCCTTGCCGCCCACGCGGACATCATCCCCGGCACGTTCGACCTGGCGTCGATCCGCGACACCGCGACGCTCGAAACGAAGGTGATTCTGGACTGGCATCCGAATCCGAAGGATGCGGCGATCCGCCAGAAACTGGTCGAAATCACCGTCTGCGAGTGGTGGCCCGGCATGAAGGTCCGCCTGCCGGTGACACTGCTCGCGCCGGCGAGCGGCCTTTGCACGAACGTGGTCATCGAAAACACCGGCCTGCAGCTCAAGCCCGCCGCCGCCAACGGCGCGAAGCTGCGCCTGCTCAAGGAGCATGGGGTTGGCCTCGTCTTCATCGGCATGGTGCCGATCGACGCGATGGAGCCGGTCGGACAGCTCCATCTCCTGATGGAGGAACAGTTCATCCGGACCAGGAACACGCGCTGCACACCCGCCTGGATCTGGAGCATCAGCGACATGCGCGCGCTGACCACCGCCATGGCCGAGACGGAGGTGTTTCGCCCCGCCAAGGTGCTCGCCACCGGAGGCTCGAAGCGCGGTGTCGCCACGGCGGGAGCGGTCATCGCGGATGATCGCTTCACCGCCATGATGCCCGTTGTCGCCCCGGTGATCGAAAGTCCCGGCGGTCCCTACGTCGAAGGCATGATGCCGCCTGAAATCACGAGGATGAATGACGCCTTCATCGCCGCGATGAAGGATCCGGTTGGCCGGGAGCGGCTGCTCGCCCGCCAGAAAGCACGTTCCGACGAGCGCATCACCCTCAAGATGGCCCGTGAGGCCGGGTGGAGTGATGCGGAGATCCAAACCGCCTGCAACGCCGCCTGGGAGGCCTGCCGGACGACGAATCACCTCGAGGCACTTCGCAAGCGCGGCACCGAGATCTTTTACAATCAGGGCTCCAACGACACCGTCAGCCCCGGACTTGTCGAGTTGGGCCGACGCTTCCCCCAACTGCCGATCTACATCGTGCCCGGAGGTCAGCACGGTGGTGCGAAGGAGGCCGGGTTCGTCAAAGCCGTCAACGGGCTGCCCGAGGTCGATGAGAATCTCTACGCCTTTGCCACCCACCACTTCTTCGGGACGCGCCGCATGGTGGCTCCCCCGAGCGTGACCACCCACTGGAACAAGGAAACGCAGCGCCTCCGCGTGACGGCCACCTTTCCCGACGGCAGTGAGCCGCAGGAGAACACGCTCTGGTGGTCCGTGAACCGTCACCCCGACTACACCATCCAGATGGAGTTCGATTCGTGGAGTTCGACGCCGATGCAGAAGACCGGCACCGCCACCTACAGCGGCGAGACCACGGTCGAGGGCGAGGTGAAGACACTCGACATCCTCACCGTGCATGCGCAGGCCGAAAACGGTTCCACGCTCACGGTGTCGAGTCCGGAAATCCGGCTGCCGTGACACCCGGTCGCGCGGCCGGACTTGCCGGATTCGACAAAGATTCTGCCGGGAAAACCGTCCGGTTGGTCCGTTTGTTGGGGGTAGATGTGCATGCCCACCGTCCGTCCTCTCCTCCTGTTGGCTGCCGCCCTCGCCGGTCCGGCCGGCGCTGCCGAGCGGTTGCAGTTCAACCGCGACATCCGTCCCATTCTCACGGAGAACTGCTATTACTGCCACGGACCCGATGCCAATCATCGCGAGGCCGGCCTGCGGCTCGATGTGCGCGAGGAGGCGCTGGAAGCGTTGGCGCCCGGTCAGCCGGACCGCAGCGAGGTGATGGCGCGCATCCTCACCGACGATGCCGATGACCTCATGCCGCCGCCGGATTCGCACAAGAAGCTGACCCCGGCCGAGAAGGAAACCCTGCGTCGATGGGTCGCCGAGGGTGCGGAATACCAGGGCCACTGGGCCTTCATCGCACCGGTCCGGCCCGCGGTGCCGGCGAAGCAGCCGGGCGCGCGCAATCCGGTCGATGCCTTCCTGCTGGCGCGACTGCAGGCGGAGAAGCTGAATTTCGCGCCGCAGGCCGACCCGCGCACCCTGGCGCGTCGCCTGGCCCTTGATCTCACCGGCCTGCCGCCGGCACCGGCCCTCGTTGAATCCTTTGCCGCCAACCCCACCGACCGCGCCTATGAGGCCCTCGTCGAGCAGTTGATGGAGTCGCCCGCCTACGGCGAGCACATGGCGGCGCAATGGCTCGACTTCGCGCGCTACGCCGACAGCCACGGCTTCCAGACCGATTCCTCACGCAGCATGTGGCCGTGGCGTGACTGGGTGATACGCGCCTTCAACGCCAACCTGCCCTTTGACCGCTTCACGGTCGAGCAGCTTGCCGGCGACCTGCTGCCCGACCCGGCGCTCGATCAGGTGGTCGCCACCGGTTTCCATCGCAACCACCGCATCAACGGCGAGGGCGGCATCATCGACGAGGAATGGCGACTCGAGAACATCATCGACCGGGTCGACACCACGGGCGCCACATGGATGGGGCTGACGCTTGGCTGCGCGCGTTGCCACGACCACAAGTATGATCCGATCAGCCAGCGCGAGTTCTACCAACTCTTCGCCTTCTTCAACAACATCGACGAGACTGGTGTCATCCGCGGCGCCTCGAATCGCACCGGTGGCAACCCGGATCCGTCGATCAAGGTGCCGGATTCGGAGCAGCAGAAGCAGCTCGCCGCCCTGCAGGTCGCCGTGAAGACCGCCGAAGCCGCGGTGCGCGATGCCGAAGCTCAGCTGCCGGCCCTGCTCGCTGCCTGGGAACCGGGTTTCCGGGACACCCTCGCACAGAACAGGCCGCAGTGGCAGCCGCTCAGCGAAGAAACGGTGCGCGCGACAAACGGCACGACCTTCACCCGTCTTGAGGACGGCAGCTGGCTGGCCGGAGGGCCGAACCCGGCGAAGGATACCTACGTGATCGAAGCACCGCTCGTCGCCGGCACGCTGAGCGGCCTGCGCCTGGAGGTGCTGCCGGATCCCTCCCTGCCTGGCGGGAGTGTCGGACGCAACAGCAACGGCAACTTCGTGCTCACCCGCATCGAGGCCGAGATCAACGCGCCCGGGCTGTCCAAGCCGCAGCGCCTGGTCTTCACCGAGGTCGAGGCGGCCTACTCGCAGAAGGGCTGGGGCATCGAGTCGCTCATCGCCGACGCCACCGCCCGCAAGGCCAAGCGCGCCGCGACGAAGGGCAAGAATCGCGGCAAGGGCTGGGCGGTCGATGGCAACACGCGCCGCGAGGCGAACCGCGCCATGCTGCTGACCGAGGAGGCGGTGTCGGTGCCGAAGGGCGCGCGCCTGACGGTGCGCTTGGTGCATGACACTCTGGCCAATCACCAGGTCGGCCGTTTTCGGCTCGCCCTCGCCGGCGCTCCGCCGGAGTCGGTGACCCTGGCGGGCGACGGCGCCGCGCCGGCCGACATCCGCGACATCCTCGCCCGCGCGCGGGACCAGCGCGATGCCAGTCAGCAGGCGCGTCTGAACGCCTTCTTCCGCGCCGGTTTCGACAGTCCGGTGAAGCGTGCCGATGCCGCGCTTGCCAAGGCCCGCCGCGAGTTGACGGCCTTCGAGGACAAGCTGCCGAGCGTCATGGTCATGCGTGAACTGCCCGAGCCGCGGCCGGCGCGCATCCTGCTGCGCGGCGAATACGACAAGCCCGGCGACGAGGTGACAGCCGCCACACCCGCCGTGCTGCCGCCGCTGCCCGCGGGGGCGCCACGCAACCGCCTCACCTTCGCGCGCTGGCTGACCTCGCCCGAACACCCGCTCACCGCCCGCGTCTGGGTCAACCGCCAGTGGGAGCGCTTTTTTGGCCGCGGCCTGGTGAAGTCGAGCGAGAACTTCGGTGTGCAGTCGGACCCGCCGAGCCATCCGGAATTGCTCGACTGGCTGGCCACCGAATTCATGCAGGGTGGCTGGGACATGAAGCGGTTGCAGAAGTGGATCGTCATGAGCGCCGCCTACCGTCAGGATTCCGGCCTGCGCCATCTGCCGGCCGATTTCCTCGCCCGCGATCCGGAAAACCGGCTGCTGGCGCGCGCGCCTCGGCTGCGGCTGTCCGCCGAGGCGATCCGCGACCAGGCGCTCGCGATCAGCGGCCTGCTCGACGCGCGCGCTGGTGGTCCGAGCGTGCGGCCCTACATGCCCGAGGGCGTCTGGGACGAGACGAGCCGTTACGGCGACCTGCGCGGCTACAAACCCGACCCGCAGGGCGGACTGTATCGCCGCACCCTCTACACGATCTGGAAGCGCACCGCCGCCCCGCCGACGATGCTGCTGTTTGATTCGCCCTCGCGCGAGACCTGCACGGTCAAGCGCTCGCGCACGAACACGCCGCTGCAGGCACTGGCCCTGCTCAACGAGGTCACCTATTTCGAAGCCGCGCGCGTTCTCGCCCAGCGCATGCTGCAGGAGGGCGGCGCCACGCCGGCCAAACGCATCGCCTGGGCCTTTGCCCGCGTCACCGGCCGACCGCCGGAAGCAAGCGAGGCGGCCGTGCTTGCCGCCGGCCTGGAACGCCAGATCGCCCGTTTTCGTGCCGCGCCCGCCGAGGCCGAAGCCCTGCTCAACCACGGCCACGCGCCCCGCCCCGCCCAGCTCGACACCATCGAACTCGCCGCCCACACGGTCACCGCGAATGTGCTGCTCAACCTCGACGAGGTGGTGACGCGCGAATGAACTCTCTGAAGCCCCGCCCGCCCATGTCCCCCCACGAATCCCTGCACACGCTCGGTCGCCGCGCCTTCCTCACCCGTGCCTCCACCGGCGTCGGTCTCGCCGCGCTCGGCAGTTTGATCGACCCCGGCCTGACCCGCGCCGCGGGCAGCGTGCTGGCCGACTGGCCGCACCGGCCGATCAAGGCGAAGCGTGTCATCTACCTGTTCCAGTCGGGCGCGCCCTCGCAGATGGACTTGTTCGATCCGAAGCCGCAGATGGCGGCGCACTTCGGCAAGGACCTGCCGGAGTCGATCCGCAAGGGCCAGCGTCTCACCACGATGACCTCCGGGCAGAAGAACTTCCCGGTGGCGCCGAGCATGTTCAAGTTCGCCCAGCACGGCCAGAGCCGCGCCTGGATCAGCGAACTGATGCCGCACCTGGCCTCGGTGGCCGACGAGCTCTGCTTCATCAAGTCGATGCACACCGACGCGATCAACCATGATCCGGCGATCACCTTCTTCCAGACCGGCCGCCAGCTCGCCGGCTTCCCGAGCATGGGCTCCTGGCTGAGCTACGGTCTCGGCAGCGCCAACCAGGATTTGCCGGCCTATGTCGTGCTGACCTCGTTCGGCAGCGGTCGCAAGGACGACCAGCCGCTTTACGACCGCCTCTGGGGCAGCGGCTTCCTGCCCACCCAGCACAGCGGCGTGAAATTCCGCAACACCGGCGATCCGGTGCTCTACCTGTCGAACCCCGCCGGCATGGACCGCACCCTGCGCCGCGACACCCTCGACCAGCTCGGCGAACTCAACCGCCAGCGCCACGAACAGATCGGCGACCCCGAGATCGAGGCGCGCATCGCCCAGTATGAAATGGCCTTTCGCATGCAGGCCAGCGTGCCGGACCTCACCGACCTGAAAAGCGAGCCGCAGCACGTGCTCGATCTCTACGGGCCCGATGTGAACCGTCCCGGCAGCTACGCCGCCAACTGCCTGCTGGCGCGCCGGCTCGCCGAGCGCGATGTCCGTTTCATCCAGCTCTTCCACATGGGCTGGGATCACCATGGCGGCCTGCCGAACGCGATCCGCGGCCAGTGCCGCGACACCGACCAGCCGACCGCCGCCCTCATCAAGGACCTGAAACAGCGCGGCCTGCTCGACGACACCCTCATCGTCTGGGGCGGCGAGTTCGGTCGCACGATCTACTCGCAGGGCACCCTCACCGAGACGAACTACGGTCGCGACCACCACCCGCGCTGCTTCACCGTCCTGCTCGCCGGCGGCGGCATCAAACCGGGCTTCACGCTCGGCGAGACCGATGACTTCAGCTACAACATCGTCCGTGACCCGGTCAGCATCTACGACCTGCACGCGACCATGCTGCACCTGCTCGGCATCGATCACCACCGGCTCAGCTACAAGTTCCAGGGCCTCGACGCCCGTCTCACCGGGGTCGAGGGCGCCAAGGTTGTGCGCGCGGTGCTGGCCTGATGCTCACTGCTTCTTCGCGCGTGCCGGCGGCGGCACAGTGACGCCGGCGGCTTCCATGACCAGGCGCTGGAAGGCATCGCGCGGCTTGCCGCTGTCGGGCACCAGGACGTTCTGCACGAGGTAGACCGTGACCAGGCCCGTGGACGGGTCGATCCAGCCGTTGGTGGCAAAGGCGCCGCCGTGGCCATGACTGCCGACCGGCATCGACGGACAGACGCGCTGCGTCTCCGTGTTGTGCATCCAGCCGCAGGCGTAGTTGAGTTTTTTGCCGCCGGCCGTCACCGGCTCCAGCATGTCGCGCACCGCCTTCTCGCTGAGCAGTCGCTTGCCGCCGAGCACGCCGCCCTGGGCGATCATCGCGTAAAAGCGGCCCATGTCGGCCGCCGTCGAAAACAGGCCGCCGGCCGGTTCCGGCATGTGGCGCACACTGGCGTCGCTGGTGACAAAGGGATTGTAGCCGGGCACGAGCTCACCGCTGTCCTCGTCGCGCTTGTAGGTCCGGGCGATGCGGGCGCGCAGGGCGGCGTCGGGATGGAAGGTCGTGTCGCGCATGCCCAGCGGTTCGAACAGGCGCGTGCGCAGGAAGTCCTCGTAGGCCATGCCGCTGACGATCTCGAGGATGCGGCCCGCGACGGTGGGGCCAAAGCCGTATTCGTAGGCACTGCCCGGCTGGAAGGCGAGCGGGGTCTTCAGCAGCGAGGCAACGTAGGCCTTCAGCGAGATCGCGCCATCGGTGGGCTTGCGCGGCGGGAAGGCGATGCCGGCGGTGTGCGACAGTAGCATGCGCAGGGTGATGGGCTTCTCCGGCGCGCCGCCGCCGGCGACCGTCACCTTGCCAAGCTCCGGCAGCCACTGCGCGGCGGGGGCGTCGAGCGACAGCTTGCCCTCGTCGACCAGCAGCATGACCGCCGCGCCGTTGACCGACTTCGTCATCGAGGCAATCCAGAACAGCGCGTCCTTCGGCATCGGCCGTTTCAGCGCGACGTCGGCGTGACCGACAGCCTCGTGATGCACGATCGTTTCGCCCTGCATGACCAGGGTCACGATGCCCGCGGCCTGGTGGGCGGCGACCGCCTGTTCCATGGCCGGCCGGATGGCCGCGAGCTTGGCGGGATTCAGGTCCGCCCGGGCGGGCGCGAGGGCGAGCAGGAGGAAGAGCAGGGAGCGGTGGAGCATGGGGAAGGGGAACGCCGCGGAAAGGGTCGATGTGGCAGGGGAAAAGGGAAAAAGAATCAGGGAAAAGGTGGAGCGTGCCGTCTGATCGCTCCTCGTATCTTTCGGCAACAAACGGCCGGTCAAGGCTGTTGGTTTGCCATGACCCCACGACTTGTTTTTCTCCTCCTCGCCTGCCTCACGATCGCCAGCCCGGCCGCACCTCCGGCGGGGGAGCCGACGAATGCCGCCGAGGCGGCGGCGCAGAAGGCGCGGGCGGATGCCGAACTCGACGTCAAGTATCAGCCCTGGGTGGCCGGCCTGAGCCCGGCGGCACAGGCCTGGGAGAAGGTGCTGCAGGATCAGCTCGGCAGCTTCTACCTGCCCCTGCACAAGAAGGACAAGATCGCCGGTCGCTCCAACGCCTGGGACTTCGTCGAGGACGTGCCCGGTCTGCCGCGCGTGCTGCTCATCGGCGATTCGGTGTCGCGCGGCTACACCCAGGCGGTGCGCAAGGCCCTCGCCGGAAAGGTCAACGTTCATCGCGCGCCGGCCAACTGCGGCCCGACCGCCAGCGGCCTCAAAAACCTCGAGGTTTGGCTCGGCGACGGCCGCTGGGATGTCATCCACTTCAACTTCGGCATTCATGATCGCAACACGCCGGTGCAGGACTACCTGGGCCGGTTGGAAACGATCGTAAAGCGCCTGCAGGCCACCGGCGCGCGCCTGATCTGGGCCAGCACGACGCCGATCCCGGATGACCCGGCGAAAAAGCAGACGGCCGCCTCCATCGTCGAGCGCAACACCGCCGCCGCCGGCCTCATGACCAAACACGGCATCGCCATCAACGACCTCTTCACCGCCATCACCCCGCGCCTCGCCGAGCTGCAGAATCCCAACGATGTCCATTTCGGCAGTGCCGGCTACGACTTCCTCGGCGCCCAGGTCGCGGAGGCAGTGGTGAAGAAATGACGAAGGGCTGGAGCCTCTGGACTGCCTGTCTCAGTGCGATGTGTGCGGTCCTCTCGACACCGCAACAGAGTGTTTCTGGGAAAGAGGCAACCGGGTTGCCGCAGACCAAGAACGGGTTCCTCACGGCGTCCCCAGATCGACGACGACGGCGCTTGTGGCGGGGGTGAGCCAGGCGTGCAGGCGGCCTTCCTGGCCGCCGGTGATAAGCCAGCCGCCCTGCGGGGTGGTGGCGAGGCTGTTGAGGAAGTCGCCGGCGCCGGTGAGGTTTTTCACCTCCTTGCCCGTTCCATCGAGCAGGCGCACTTTGGCGTCGCCGGAGCACGTGGCGAGCAGGTCGCTGCCGCCAAGATAGCGCACGGCGGTGACTTCCTTGTCCCAGCCGGCGAAGTTCTGCCGGCGCTCGCCCGTGGTCCAGTCCCAGACCTTGACGACCGCGTCCGCGCCGCCGCTGGCGAGCAGGCGGCCGTCGGCCCGCCACGACACGCCGAGGATGTGGTGGGTGTGACCTTCGAAGACCTTGACGACCTTGCCGGTGGCGGTGTCGACGACGCGCAGGGCCTTGTCGGCCCCGCCGCTGGCGAGGTGTTGGCCATCGGGTGAAAATTCGAGCGCCAGCACGCTGTCGAGATGCACCTCGTCCCAGCGCGCCGTCAGCCGGCCCTCGGCAATGTTCCAAAGAGTCAGGTCGCCCGAGCGCGAGGGTTCGCCACTGCCGACCGCGAGCGTTTTGCCATCGGGATGGAAGGCGAGGGCGTTGACGCGGTCGCTGATCGGCGACTTGGCATCGCCGCTGCCGAGCACGCGCTCGAGCTGCCAGTCCGCCTGCGCCGGATCGGCCGGCACGGAGGCGGTCAGGCGGGGGCCGCGGGGGTCGGGCCAGGCGAGCGCGGGTTTCAGGGCGGTTGTGGTCACCGGAAGGCCGGTGCCGACGGCCCAGGTCCGCAGGGTGCCGGCCTCGTCGAGGGCGGCGAGTTGGCTGCCGTCGGGCGCGAAGGCGAGAGCGTTGAGCGACTTCAAAACACCGGCCTGGGCTGCCGTGGCCTGCGCGCGCGCGGCTTCGGCCGGTGCTTGCGCGGCCTTGCTCTGATCGAGGCTGGCCTTGGCGGCGGCGGCGAGCTTTTGCGCCTCGGCCTTCATGCCGGTGACGAGTTCGATCTCGCGCTTGGCGTCCGCGACCGCAGCCTGCGCGCGTTTCAGGGCTTCGGCGGCGGCTTTCGCGGCTTCGTCGGCCTTGGCGAGGGCGGCCCGGGCGTCCTCGAGTTTTTTCGCCTGGGTGGGATCGGGCGGGGAGGGTGCCCCGGCCTGCGGTGCGGCCGGTGCTGTGGGCGTTTCCAGGGCCTTGACGGCGGCCTCGGCCTGGGTGCGGGCGCTGGTCTTGGCTTCGGTTTCCCTCTGTTTTTCGGCGGGGGCCTTCTGCGCCGTGGC
>JAUREI010000058.1 GCA_030827515.1 Prosthecobacter sp.
AGTTCCTCAACCGCGCCCGCGAATGGGGTCTCAACGAATGTCTGCCGCCCGAAGGCGCCGACCAGCTCGCCCTGCTGCCCGAGCTGCAGCGCGAGGCCGGCGAGCTCGACCAGACGATCGCCCTGCTCGCCACGCCCGAACGCCTGCAGGCGATCGAGCAGGTCGAGGTGACGGCGCGCACGCTGGAGGGTGTCATCGAGCGCATCGGCCGACTGGCCCAGAGCCTCGGCGATTTCCAGCAGTTCGAGCGCGAGCAGACCGACGCCATTGCCGCGCTCACCGAGCAGGAGGAACAGGCGCGCCTCGCCCGCAGCACCACCCGCGCCGGCGTCTTCGGTTTTGACGACGCCGCCATCCGGGAGCGACTCACCGCCGCGCGCCAGCAGACGAATTCCTGGCGCAAGGCCGCCGAGATGGCGGCGGCCTTCGCCGTCCAGCTCGACAGCCGCGCCACCGAGGCCCGCCGCCTGCGCGACGAGGCCCGCCGCGAGTTGGTCGCCGCCCCGAACCATCCCGAACTCGCCGACGCCCTCGACATCGAGGCCGAGGACAACGAGGCCTTTGACCGCCGTCGCGAGGAACTGGAGACGCACGAGCTCGAGCGCTACCGGCTCGCCGCCGAGGACGCCCGCCGCGAGTGGGAGGAGCGCCTGCAGCACCAGGTGCTCGACGTCCTGCGCGAGAAGCTGAGCGAGGCCGAGCGCACCAAGCGCGAGATCAACCGCGCGATGAACCACGAGATCGGCGGCTGGCGCTACCAGCTCACCAGCCGCGCCGACAAGGCCCACACCGCCATCTGGACCCTCGTCGAAAAGGGCCTGCCGACCGGCGCCGAGATGGAGCTGTTCAACGCCGCCGGCCGCGAGGACATCGAGCGCGCCAAGACCGAGCTCATGGCCGCCATCGACGCCGCCGACAATCCCGACGACAAGCGCCACCAGCGCGCGCTCGACTACCGCTACTACCACCACTGGGACATCGAGGCCAAGCCCGCCGGCCGCGGCGACGCCGCGGCGATCAGCCTCAACAAGAGCGCCAAGAAACAGAGCGGCGGCGAAAACCAGGCGCCGTTCTTTGTCGCCACCCTCGCCGCCTTCCGCCGGGTGTATGATCTCGGCCGCCGCGACGACGTCCAGAACCTCGGCCTTGTCGTCATGGACGAGGCCTTCTCCAAGCTCAGCGGCGACCGCATCGACGACTGCCTCGCCCTCGCCCGCAACTTCGGCCTGCAGCTCGTCATGGCCTTCCCCGAGGACCGTCTGCCGACCATGTTCCAGCACGCCGACACGGTGGTGCAATGCCGCGTCGAACGCGGCTACGACGCCGCCAACGAACAGGTCACCCACATCGAAAACTGGGTCGTCCGCGTCGAAGGCTCCCGCCTGCTTGAGCTGGCCGAGTGAGGGGGCACACTGACTGCTTCAACCTCAGAGGCCGCCGAGGCACGCAGATTCAGAAGTCTGACCGACCGCGCACAGCGCCCTGGAGTGCGGCGCTTCTGCGCCACTCTGCCCGCCCGGGCGGCTTTTGACCGCCAAAAGCCTCTGGAGGGTTCGCCCCAAACGGGGAAAACTCACGTTTTCCGCTACTGGCCGAGCCGCCCAGCTTCGGCCCCGACGCAGCGGGGCCCTACCCTCATCCCTCATCCCTCATCCCCCATCCCTCATCCCCCATCCCTCATCCCTCATCTCCCGCCCAACTCCTCCGCGAGCCTCTCCATCGGCAGGCCCATGACGTTGGTCCAGGAGCCTTCGTGGCCGGCGATGATGCGGTCGCCGTGTTCCTGGATGCCGTAGGCGCCGGCCTTGTCGAGCGGGTCGACGCGGGCGTGGTAAGCGGCGATGTCTTCGTCGCTCAGCGTCTTGAAGATCACCTCGGTGACGACGTGGAAGCCGCGGCCGGCGCGGCCGCCGTCCCAGGCGAGGAAGACGCCGGTGCAGACCTCGTGGGCGCGACCCGAGAGCCGGCGCAGCATGGCGGCGGCTTCCTCGAGGTCGGCGGGTTTGCCGAGTGGCAGGCCATCGACATAGACGAGGGTGTCGGCGCCGATCACCAGGGCGTCGGGCCGCTGCGCGGCGATCGCGAGCGCCTTGCGACGGGCATTCTCGACCGTCAGGGCCTCGGGCGTCAGGGCCGGATCGTGGGCCTCCTCGACCCCGTGCGGGGCGAGCACGTCAAAGGCGTGGCCGGCCTCGCGCAGGAGTTGCACGCGGCGGGGCGAGGCAGAGGCGAGAACGAGCGGGCGACTCATGAGCCCTGCTCCTGGATGGCCAGCACTTCGTCGGCGCGCAGCATGGCGTCGCGATCCTGCAGGGTGCGGTAGCGGTAGTAGCCGGTCTTTTTCTGAAACTTCGGCACGCCCTGGCAGAGGAATTCACGGCCATCCTTGAGCGTGATCTTGTAGGTTGGCCCGGCCTGACAGGCGGCGAGCAACAGGGGCAGAAAGAGAAGGGCCTTGAGGCGAAACAGGGGCATGCAGACTTGGACGATCCATCAGGAAAAACGTTCGCGCGAGGCGGTAACTCGCGTAGCATTTGCGCCCGATGCCCGCCGACTCTTTCCTGCAAGAAGTTTTCCGTAACTGGAAGACGGTGGGAGCGGTGGCGCCCTCCAGTCCGGCCCTGGCCCGGCGCATGATGGAGAGTGCGCAAATCGGCCAGGCCACGCACATCCTCGAGCTTGGCCCCGGCACGGGCGCGTTCACCAGCGCGATTCTCGACAGCATGCCACACAACTGCGAGTATCTCGGCATCGAGCTCAACGAAACCTTTGTCGGGCAGCTGCGCGGCCGTTTCCCGGGACTGCAATTCGAAGCCGGCGGGGCCCAGGAGTTCGACTTCGGTGCTTATCTCGCTGAACGCACGCCCTTCGATGTCATTGTCAGCGGCCTGCCCTGGACCTCGTTTCCCCCGGGCCTGCAGCAGGCCATCCTCGGCAACGTGCTGCCGCACCTGAAGCCCGGCGGCCGCTTCGCGACCTTCGCCTACTACGGTTTCCACCTGATGTCCGGCGGTCGCCAGTTCCGCCAGCTCCTGCACGACCTCCTGCCAGGCGTGGAAACCAGCCGCGTCGTCTGGGCCAACCTGCCGCCCGCCTTCGTTTACGTCGGCCGCAAGTGACCTTACCGCGCCAATGAGGCCGGGGCGTCGGCGGCGACGGCGGCGCGATGGTTGGCGAGCGCGCGCAGGAATTCCGCGTGCGCCTCGACCTCGAGCTGACGGGCGTCAAAGGTCGCCTGCTCGCGGATCTGCAGGGCGAAGAGGTCGGCGGCCCCCTGCTCGAACTTGACCGCCTCCGCCTGCTCCAGCAGGACGGCCAGTTCGACATTGCGTTGGGCGCGACCAATCTGCCGGTGCGCCGCATCGACTGCCGAGAGGGCGTCGCGCACGTCGGCGCGGATGCGGTCGCGGGCGAAGTCGCGCTCGGTCTGCAGCCGGCTCATCATCGCCTCGATCATCTCCAGCCGGCCCTTGGCCTCGTTGCGCTGCAGGGGCACGCTGAACTGGACCCTGGCCTCCATTTCCAGGCGCTCCATGTCCTTCTGGGTGCGTTCGCCGGCCGCCTGGTTGGCCTGCAGGGTGACGTCGAGATTGGGCAGAAGGTTGTTCTTCGCGAGCCGTCGGTCGATGTCGGCCTTTTCCAGATTGAGATCGAGGCGGCGGATTTCGGGGCGGAAGATCAGGGCCTTGGCGACATCCGCCTCGAGCCGCTCGCTGGACGGTGCCGCCGGTTCGGGGAAGACGGCGGGCAGGCGCTGGCGGCCGTTGAGGATGGGTTCGTCGTCGGCGTTGCGATGGAAGAGCGAGAGCTCGATGGCGGCGGCCTCGAAGCGGCGCTGGGCCTGGACGACACCGATCTCGCGGCTGACGACGAGGCGCTCGTTGTCGAGGCGGACGATGGGGGCGACGGCGCCGCGCTTCGCCTGTTCGGCGATGGCGACGTCGCGATCCTTGGCGACCCGCAGCAGTTCCTCGGCCAGGCGCCAGCGGTGGCCGGCGGCGAGCCAGTTCCAGTAGGAGATCGAGGCGGCGCGCAGGAAGTCGAGATACTGGCGGAGAATGATCGGGTCGGCGAGTTCCTGATCGACGCGCGCCTGGTAGAGCTGGGCGCGGCGGCGGTCGATGGTGCCGTCGCGCAGCAGGTTGAGTTTGAAGCCGAGGATGGCCTCGCCGTCGCGCTGGGTGCGATCCTTGTTGTAGTTCGGCAGGAAGCCGCTGCTCAGCCGGTAGCCGCCGAAGACGCTGCCGCCCCAGAAAGGCAGGGCCTGCTCCAGCACGGCGTCGCCGGTGCGACCGTCGTAGTAGCCCGAGGGCGTGGCGCTGACGCCGGCACCGAAGGTGAGGTCGAAGGCACCGGAGGCCTGGCGCACGCGGCCGTTGGCGATGTCCATCTCGATGAGCGCGGCCAGGTAGGGCGGGTAGGAACCGCGCACCGAGTTGAGCACCTCGTCGAGGACGAGCGGCTTGTCGGCGGCCGTCAAGCGCACCAGGCAAAGCAGAAACAGGAGAAGCGGGCGCATGTCAGGGCTTGGGTTCCTGATCCGCCACCACCGGCGGGAAGCCGTTCAGCTGACGCCAGATTTCCTTCCACAGCGGCACCTGCTGAAGCAGCACCCAGCCCTTGGTGCGCACGCCCTGGCGGAGCCAGCGGTTGCCCGGCCAGTTTTCGGTGCGCTTGACGCCGCCGTGCACGATGACGTCGGGCTTGGGTGCCACCACAACACGGAAGCTGCCCTGGCCGTTGTCGGTGGCATCGACGAAGATGACCTCGCCGCCAAAGGTGCCGACCGCCACGCTCGGCCAGCCGATGAACTGCACCGCCGGCCAGCCTTCAAACTGCAGGCGCACCAGACTGCCCGGCGTGACGGTGCCGTCGGCCTCCGTGTGCCGCGCCTGCACGAGCGGGATGTCATTGCCGTCCAGCATGAGTTCGACAAAGCGGCTCTCGGTTTCCGGAATGACGACGCAGATCGGCGAGCCGGGGCGCAGGTAGGTGCCGTCGTTGGCGCTGACGCTGAGCACGATGCCGTCGCGCGGCGACTCGATCACCTGCTGCAGGTTCTGGCTGATCTGCGATTCGATGGCGGCCATCTCGCGCTCGGCGGCGGCGACGTCGCCCTGAGCGGTGCCGCGGTTGGCGCGGATGTTGGAAATGGCCGCCTCCATCTCGCGCTCGGTGCGCGTCAGGGTGGACTCGGCCGCCGAAAGATTGGCCGCCGAGCTGTCCCGCGCCAGGGTGGCGAGTTCGAGATCGCGCGTCGATACCAAGCCCTTCTCGGCCAGCACCTGGGTGCGCTGGAAGTTCAGGGCGGCCGTCTCGGCGGTGATTCTTTCCGCCGCGATGCGCTGGCGCGCGGCATCCAGCGCCTGGGTCTTGGCCAATTCCATCTCGGCGGCCTGCTGGCTGAGGTCCTCGGCGCGCTGCTTGGCGGCGGCGCGCCGGGCCAGCGCGGCGTCGCGCTGCAGGCGCAGGTTGGCAATCAGGTTGGGGTCGTTGTCCTGAATCTCGACGAGGATGTCGCCCTTCTTCACCCGCTGGCCCTCGACGACGTGCAGCTTGCGCACGCGACCGGCGACCGGCGCCTCGACGCTGACGCGGCGCTCGAGGGGGTCGAAGGCAATGACCCGGCCGGTGCCGGGAACGTTCTGCTGCCAGGGCAGCAGGAAGACACCGAGACCGACAAGGACGAAGGCGATCGCCAGCAGCCGCGCCAGCAGGCGGCTGAAACGCGAACTGCCCGCGAGCGCCAGGCAGGGCAGACGGCCGCGCAGTTCGAGGATGGGCGTCGGAGTCATGACGGGCTGGAATGAACGGCGGCGAGACGGCCGAGGTCGAGCACGCGCCGGCAGCGGGCGACGACCGCCGGGTCGCGCGTGGCGACCAGCACGGTCCACGGGCGCGCCGGTTCGAGGATGAGATCGGAGAGTTCGGCGAGGCTGTCCTCATCGAGGCCGTCGAAGACTTCATCGAGCAGGAGCAGGCGCGGCTTGATGACGAGGACGCGCGCGAGGACCAGGCGGATGCGCTGGCGACTGGAAAGCGGCAGGCCACCGGTGACCAGCGGCGTGTTGACCCCTTGCGGCAGTTCCAGCAGTTCGCGCAGCAGGCCCACCCGGTCGAGCGCCGCCGTGACCTCGTCGAGCGTGATTGCCATGTTGCCCAGGCGGACGTTTTCCACCACGCTGCCCTGGAAGATGTCATCGGGCCGCACAAGCGCCACCTGCTCGCGCAGGGCCTCCAGATACCAGCTGCGCAGGTCCAGGCCGTCGATCCGGATGAAGCCGTCGGTCGGCTCGCGACCGCCGTGCAGGATGTCGAGCAGCGTGCTCGAACCGCTGCCCTGGTTGCCGGTGAGGGCGACCCGTTCACCGGGCTCGGCGGTGAAGGCGATGCCGTTGAACACCGGCACGCCATGCGGGTAGGTGTAGGCCAGCCCACTGACTTCCAGGCGCGCTCCCTGAGGCTTGACGGGCGGATACTCGCCGTCCTCGCGCTCGACCGGCAGGTCGACGAGGTGACCGAGCTTGTCCATGGCCGCCATGGCGTCATACCAGGCCTCGAATTTTTTCCCCAGCTTGGACAGCGAGGCGACGATGGTGCCGACGATGAGTTCGCTGGCGACGAGCTGGCCGAGGGTCAGTTCCTGACTGATCACCAGCCAGCCGCCGACGATGAGCAGGGCGGCGCTGGCAACCACCTCCATGACCAGCAGGCCGGCGATCTGGCGGAACAGCACGCGGAAGTGACTCCGCCGGTTCTCCAGGTAACGTCGGGTCAGTTCGTCGGCGCGGTCGGCGGCAATCCGGTAGCCGCCGGGACCCTTGAACAGGCGCGGGTAGCGGGCCAGTTCCTCGAGCCAGCCGACCACCTCATACTTGGCCATCGACTCCGACACGCTGGTGCGGACGGCTCCACGGCCGAGCACCAGCATGGTGCCGAGCAGCAGACCCAGCAGCAGCAGCACAAAGCCGAGGAGATAGGGGTGGTAGAGACCCAGCACGGTCATGCCGACCACCATGCCAAGGACGATGTTGATGCCGTCGAGCAGCATCAGTGCCGTGCTCTTCTGCACCGTCACCACGTCGAGGAAACGATTCACCAGTTCCGGGGCGTGCTGGCCGTCGAGGGACGCTGCCTGCACGCGGGGCAGGCGGTGCGAAAGGTCGGCGGCCAGGCGCACGAAGAGGCGCCGCTGGATCACCTCGACCAGACCGTATTGCATGGCGCGGATCACCGCCGACAGCAGCAGCGCCAGGGTCAGCGCAAAGGCCATGACCAGCAGGGCGGTCCACAGCGGCCCAGACTGGCCGCCAAAGGCGAGGTTGCTGACCAGGGCATTGACCGCCAGCGGCAGGGCCAGGTAGAGGAAGCCGGTGACCAGACTGAAGATGACGACCGAGCCGATGTCCTGTCGCTCCGGTCGCATGAGGGCCAGGAAACGCCGCACCGGCGAAACGGCGGCGTGGTGGCCATGGTGCGCACTCGCCAGACCCTGCATCGGCAGCGCCGGGGCAACGACCCCAAAATCGGCCGGCGTGTCAACACCCGGCAGGCCAAGCCGGCGCGCCAGGTCGCCGCGGCTGATCGTCTCAGTTTCGGTCGGTTGATCCGGACTGGCGATGCGGGCGCGAAAAAAACCATGCTTGCGCAAAACCAGCCAGCGCTGCTCCGGCGCACACCAGACCACCAGCGGCAAGGCCTCCGTGGCTCGCCAGATCGCGTCGGCCAGGGAGAGCCGGACCGGGGTCATGCGCAGGCCAATTTCGTCACCGGCGGCACACAGCCTTTCGAGCGGTTCCCCAGCCTTGCGAACCGCGTTGTGCAACCCCTGGCTCGCACGCATTCGATCGAAGGGCACGCCCGACAGCGCGGCCAAATGCGCGAGCGTTTGCACGAAATGTTCGTGCAGTCCGTTGTCATGGATGGCAACCGCTGGGGATGGCAGTGTCACAGAAAGCGGACAATATACGCCGTTTTCCCCGGAGGGGATGCGAAAAAAGCGACTGGAATAACCTGCCGCCTGCCGGACCCCGGACACGTTTGCCAAAACGGGGGCGGGGACAACCCGGCACCTGAATTCCGATCCCCGCTGCAGCCGACATTTCCCGTCTCTGAATGCGGGCCGACAGGAAACCCGGCACTTTCCGTGCTTGCGTTTGTCGGAATGTATGGGATTCACTCTGCCGGTTTTTTCGCCGCTTCCCCACTTGGGGCCGAAGTTTGCCATGTAGCCCGCCTGTCCGGCGGTGAATCCGTCCTGCCACGCGGGACGCCCTTACGGCGACAGGTTGCCCGTCCCTGGAAGCCAACCTGCCGGTTTGTAAGACAGACATGGAAAAGCATACCTTCGCCGAGCTCGGCCTTGCGCCCGAGCTCCTCACCGCCATTGAAGCCCAGGGCTTCGAACAACCCTCCCCCTCCCAGGCCCAGGCCATCCCCGTGGCCCTGACCGGCCGCGACGTCGTCGGCCAGAGCCAGACCGGCTCCGGCAAGACCCTCGCCTTCGGCCTGCCCGCCGTCCAGCGCATCGACGCCGCCAACCGCGCCGTGCAGGTGCTGGTCATGTGCCCCACCCGCGAACTGGCCATGCAGGTCTGCGCGGAAATCCACAAGGTTGCCTCCTTCAAGGAGGGCGTGCGTGCCACGCCGGTCTACGGCGGCGCCTCCTACGACCGCCAGATCCGCGCCCTCCAGGCCGGCTCACAGGTGGTGGTCGGCACCCCGGGCCGCATCCTCGACTTCGTCGAACGCGGCACCCTGCGCCTCGACCAGCTGCAGACGCTCGTGTTCGACGAGGCCGACGAAATGCTCGACATGGGCTTTGCCGACGAGATCGAGCGCCTCATGGAGGTCGTGCCCGCCGAACGCCAGACGATCTTCTTCTCCGCCACCTTCGACCCGCGCATCCGCCGTCTGATCGACCGCTACACGAACAACGCCGCCACCATCACCATCGAGCAGAAGGCGATGACGGTGCCGACCATCGAGCAGCGCTACTACGAGGTGCATGGCCGGAGCAAGACGGAGGTGCTCTGCCGCGTGCTCGACATGGACAGCCCGCGCCTGACCATCGTCTTCGCCAACACCAAGAAGGCCGTCGACGACGTCACCGACGCCCTGGTCGGCCGCGGCTACTCGGCCGACCGCCTGCATGGCGACCTCAACCAGATGATGCGCGACCGCGTCATGCGCAATTTCCGCAACGGCACGATCGAGGTGCTGGTCGCCACCGACGTCGCCGCCCGCGGCCTCGACGTCAATGACGTCGATCTCATCGTCAATTACGACCTGCCCTACGACACCGAGGACTACGTCCACCGCATCGGCCGAACCGGCCGCGCCGGCCGCAAAGGCAGCGCCGTCAGCCTGGTGGCCGGCCGCGAGATCTACCTGATGCAGCGCATCCAGCGCTTCACCAACGCCAAGGTCACGCGCGCCAAGGTGCCGTCGCAGGAGGAGGTCGAGGCCACGCGCATCGACCAGAGCTTCGAAAAGCTCAAGGCCGTGCTGGAAGGCGGCGAATACGCCAAGCATGAACACACCGTCCAGCGCCTGCTCGACGCCGGTTTTGAGACGACCGACATCATCAGCGCCGTGCTCGACCTCTGGATGAAGGAGTTCTCGCGCGAGGCGGAGGCCATCGTCGAGGACCGCCAGCCGCAGAAGCCGGGCGCGCCGCGCCGCGAATTCACGCCGCGTGAATTCACCCCCCGTGAAGCCCCGCCGCGCGACGCCGCGCCCCGCGAGGACCGCCCCGCCGCCCCCGAGCGTTCGCGCGAGGAACCGTCGGCCGACGAGGGCCCGGCCCGCGCCGACGTGCCCCCCGCCGCCCGCGACGACCTCGGGCCGGCACCGATGCGCTCGCGCTCCTTCGTCCAGAAGGGACCGCGCTCCGGCATGGTCCGCCTGTTCATCAACATCGGCGGCATGGACAACGCCCGCCCGGGCGACATCGCCGGCATGATCTACAACACCTCTCAGATCCCGCCGGGCAGTGTCGGCACCATCGAGGTGTTCGAAAAATGCAGCTACGTCGAAGTGCCCGAAGACCACGTGCAAACCGTCATGGAGAGCGTCGGCGGCAATGAATTCCGCGGCCGCGCCGTGCGCATGGACCTGGCCGACCGCCAGGACGGTGCCGGCGCTGGTGCCGAGCGTCCGCGCCGCAGCTTTGGCGGTCCGCCACGTCGCCCAGGCGGCTTTGGGGGCGGTGGCGGTGGCTACGGCGGCGGCAAGCCCGGCGGCTTCCGCAAACCCTACGGCGACAAGCCCTACGGCAAGAAGTCGTATGGCGACAAACCCCCGCGTCGCTGGGAAGACTGATTTCCATCCCGAATGACCCCACCCGGCCGCAGGCACCCGCCTGCGGCCTTTTCATTCATATCCACGAATCATCATGCGTTGATATGATGGCTTGACCCGGCACGGCCAAGGACTATTTTTCCTCATGCCCGCCCGCCCGAACTGCCGTCCCGAACTCGAAGCCGCCCTGCGCCAGCGAATCCTGGTCATCGACGGCGCCATGGGCACGACGATCCGCGGCTACGGCCTCAAGGAGGCGGATGCCCGCGGCGACCGTTTTCTCTCAAACGAAAAGGACCTGCTCAACAATGGCGACATCCTGTCGCTGACCCGGCCGGACATCATCGAGGACATCCACCGCCGCTTTCTCGACGCCGGCGCCGACCTGATCGAGACCAACACCTTCTCCGGCACCAGCATCGCCCAGGCGGAATTCTTCAAGGAGGTGCCCGAGGGCCGGCGCAAGGACCCCGAGTTCTTCCAGGAAGTGCTCGAGGACAGGTTTCTCAACGAGCTCGCCTGGGAGATCAATTTCAAGTCGGCCGAGCAGTGCCGCAAGTGGGCCGACCGCTTCACCGAGCAGACCGGTCGACGTCGCTTTGTCGCCGGTGCCATCGGTCCGCTCACGGTTTCACTCTCGCAGTTCCCGGACCTGTCCGACCTGAGCTTCCGCTATGTCACCTTCGACCAGGTGAAGGCGGCGTACAAACACCAGGTGCGCGCCCTCATCGCCGGCGGTGTCGACACCCTGCTGGTCGAGACGATCTTCGATTCGCTCAACGCCAAGGCCGCCCTGGTCGCCATCCGCGAGGTCTTCGACGAGGACCGCGTCGAGCTGCCGGTGCAGATCAGCGCCGCGGTCGGTCCCGGCGGCGAGACGATGATTTCCGGCCAGGTCACCGAGGCCTACCTCAACGCCATGCGCCACGTCAAGCCGCTGTCGATCGGCCTGAACTGCTCGCTCGGGCCCGACAAGATGCGGCCCTTCCTTGAGGAACTGGCGGCCAAGGCGGACTGCTTTGTTTCGGCCTATCCGAACGCCGGCATGCCCAACCCGCTGGCGCCGACCGGGTTCGACCTGCTCCCGCCCGACATGGCGGGTTATGCGACCGACTTCGCCGGCAGCGGCTTCGTCAATTTCATCGGCGGCTGCTGCGGCAACACGCCCGAGCACATCGCCGCCATTGCCAAAGCGGTCGAACACCTCGAGCCGCGCGTCGTGCCGGCCGATCCGCACACGCTGCGCCTCAGCGGCTCGCAGCCCTTCGTCTTTGAATCCGTCGCCCTCGCCGCGGCGGCGGATGAGACCCCCCAGGCGCCGCGCCCGGCCTTCCTCATGATTGGCGAGCGCACCAACGTCGCCGGCTCGCCGAAGTTCGCCAAGCTCATCAAGGAGAACAAGCTTGAGGAGGCGGTCGCCATCGCCCGCCAGCAGGTCGAGAACGGCGCCAGCGTCATCGACGTCTGCATGGACGAGGGCCTGATCGACGGCGTGGCGATGATGACGAAGTTCCTCATCCTCCTGCAGACCGAGCCGGAGGTGAACCGCGTGCCGTTCATGGTCGACTCCTCGAAGTGGGAGATCCTCGAGGCCGGCCTCAAGTGCCTGCAGGGCAAGGGCATCGTCAACTCGATCTCGCTCAAGGAGGGCGAGGCGAAGTTCCGGGAGCAGGCGCACAAGGTCCTGCAGTATGGGGCCGCGGTCGTCGTCATGGCCTTCGATGAGCAGGGCCAGGCCGCCACCTACGAGGACAAGATCCGCATCTGCGAGCGCGCCTACCGCATCCTCGTCGACGAGGTCGGTTTCCCGCCCGAAGACATCATCTTCGATCCCAACATCCTCACGGTCGCCACCGGCATTGAGGAGCACAACAACTACGCGCTCGACTTCATCAACGCGACGCGCTGGATCAAGCAGAACCTGCCGCATGCCAAGGTCAGCGGCGGCGTCAGCAACATCAGCTTCAGCTTCCGCGGCAACAACAAGGTGCGCGAGGCGATGCACAGCGTCTTCCTGTATCACGCGATCCAGGCCGGCATGGACATGGGCATCGTCAACGCCGGCATGCTTGAGGTCTACGAGGAGATCCCGAAGGAGATGCTCGACAAGGTCGAGGACGTCATCCTCAACCGCCGCCCCGAAGCCACGGAGATCCTGGTCGACTACGCCGAGCAGTTCAAGGGCCAGGCCGGCTCCGGACTCAAGGTCGAGGCCGACCTCAGCTGGCGCCAGGCGCCGGTCGAGAAGCGTCTTGAGCACGCCCTGCTCAAGGGCATCACCGATTTCATCAACGAGGACACCGCCGAGGCGCTGGAGAAGTTCGGCAAGCCGCTCTCCGTCATCGAGGGCCCGCTCATGGACGGCATGAGCGTCGTCGGCGACCTCTTCGGCGCGGGCAAGATGTTCCTGCCGCAGGTCGTCAAAAGCGCGCGCGTCATGAAGCAGAGCGTCGCCTACCTGCAGCCCGCCATGGAGGCGGAAAAGCTCGCCAATCCGGGCCAGCGCAGCGCCGGCCGCGTCGTGCTCGCCACGGTCAAGGGCGACGTCCATGACATCGGCAAAAACATCGTCGGCATCGTGCTCGCCTGCAACGGCTTCGAGGTCACCGACATGGGCGTCATGGTGCCCTGCGACAAGATTCTCGCCAAAGCGCGCGAAATCGACGCCGACGTCATTGGCCTGAGCGGCCTCATCACGCCTTCGCTCGACGAGATGGTTCATGTCGCCTCCGAGATGGAGCGCCTCGGTTTCACCCAGCCGCTGCTGGTCGGCGGTGCCACCACGAGCGCGGCGCACACGGCCATCAAGATCGCGCCAAAATACCGCGGCCCGATCGTCCACGTGCTCGACGCCTCGCGCAGCGTGCCGGTCACCACCTCGCTGCTGTCCGAGGACCAGCGCGCGACCTTTGTGCAGTCCAACGAGGAGCGCCACACCCGCCTGCGCGAGGAATACGGACGCAAGAAGGACCGCCAGCTGCTGTCGCTTGCCGAGGCCCGTGACAAGGCCTTCACCTGCGACTGGAGCACGCAGGAGATTGCCGTCCCTGCCTTCCTCGGCACCCGCGTGTTTGAGGGCGCCGGCCTGCTGTCCACCCTGCGCGCCTTCATCGACTGGTCGCCCTTTTTCCACTCCTGGGAGCTGCGTGGCCGCTGGAATGCCGCGGAGGGTCGCTTCACCTCCGCCCAGGAGGATCCGGAACTGAAGGCCCAGGCCGAGGCCGAGGCCCTCAAGCTGTATGCTGACGCCCAGGTTCTGCTCGACCGGATTGTCGCCGAGCGCCGCTTTCAGGCGCGCGGTGTCTGTGGCTTCTTCCCGGCCAACAGCTTCGGCGACGACATCGAGATCTACACCGACGAATCCCGCAGTGCCGTGCGCTCGGTGTTGCACAGCCTGCGCCAGCAGGTCATCAAGAAGGACAAGCCCAACTTCGCGCTCAGCGACTACGTCGCGCCAAAGGCCAGCGGGCGAGCGGACTACGTCGGCGGCTTCTGCGTCGGCATCCACGGGGCCGACGAGCTGGCCAAGGAGTTCGACGCCGCGCATGATCCCTACCACGGCATCCTGGCGAAAGCCGTCGCCGACCGCCTCGCCGAGGCCTTTGCCGAGTATCTCCACCAGCAGGCGCGCTTCGCCTGGGGGTATGAGAAGCCCGGCGACCTGTCGATGGAGGAGACGGTGAAGGAGAAGTATCGCGGCATCCGCCCGGCGCCCGGTTATCCCGCCCAGCCCGACCACACGGAAAAGCCGATCCTGTTCGACCTGCTCGACGCCACCGCCCAGACCGGCGTGGAGCTGACCGAAAGCATGGCCATGCATCCAGGCAGCGCCGTCAGCGGCCTGTATTTCAGCCACCCGGAATCCCACTACTTCGGCATCAGCGTGCTGGGCAAGGACCAGGTCGAGGACTACGCGCAGCGCAAGGGCCTGAGCGTCGAGGCCGCGGAGAAGTGGCTTGGCCCTTGGCTCGGTTATTGAGCGCCCGTCGCCTCTAGACCCTCGCTCGACAGCTGGTAGGAAATGCCCTGCAGGCCCTGCTCCAGTTCGGCCAATGTCCAGCCACGCAGGCCGGTCGCTTCCGGCTGGCTGGGCAGCGGCTTGAAGTGCAGGATGAACTCGCCGGTTTCGGCATCGATGCGCACCACTTCCACCCGTTCCTTCCAGGACGCGAACAGGGTGTCCAGCCGCTTCGCATGGCCGGCCTTGGCGTAGTCAGGGATGCGCAGCTTCAGGGTCGCCTCATAGGGCGTGCCGTGCAGCGGCACGGCTTCCGTGACGGCCTGGGCGATCTGCTGGGGCGTCACGTGGCGCGGGTCGAAGGTGACGTTGGCGTAGTTTTCGATGACCTGCCCGGACTCGACCTCGCTGACATGCTTGAGCTGCTCGATCGCGTAGCTGACCGAGTAGGCGCAGCTCGGACACTCGACGCCATCGACATAAAAAGTCAGCGTCACCGGCTTCGGCTCGGCGGCGAGCAGCGGCAGCGCGGTGAGGAGGAAGAGGACGGAGCACTTCATGCGGGGCAAACCTACCGTTGCGCGGGCGCTGTCCTTTCATTTGGCAGAAAAGCACGGACAGGCGGGCGATCGCCGCGTAAGCTCGCCCGATGTCCAGCCATCCCCCTGCCGCCGTCCCTCGGGAAGGCGTGTTGAGCGTCGTCTGCCTCGCCCTCCTGGCCGCGCCCTGGCTGGGGCTGGCCGGCCGTTGGCACTGGACGCTGGATCTCTTCAGCCATTTTCAGGGGCAATACCTGTTCGCCGGCCTGACGGTTCTCGCCTGGGCGGTTTGGCGACGACGGCGCGGGCTGCAGGGCTGCGCTCTGCTGACCCTGCTGCTGGTGGCGGGCCTGCTCGGTCGCGCTTTCCTGCCGGTGAACCCGGCCCGTCCCGCCACCCCGACCCTGCGGGTCATCAGCCTGAATGTTCTGACCGCCAACCCCGACAAGGCCCGCGTGCTGGCCTACCTGACGGCCTCGGAGGCGGACGTGCTCTTCCTCATGGAGATCGATGCCGAATGGGCCGCAGCCCTGGAGCCGCTGAAGCGCAGCCATCCCCATCACCACTTGGAACCGCGACCCGACAACTTCGGCCTCGCGCTGTTCAGTCGCCTGCCGCTGCAGAACCTCCGCATTTTCCGGCCGGCCGACGGTCCGCCGGCAGTGCAGGCGGAGCTGGTGCACGAGGAACGGAGCTTTGTCTTCCTCGGTGCCCATCCGCCGCCGCCGCTCGGCGGTCGCCTGGCGGCCCTGCGCGATGCCCAGCTGACGGCATTGGCGCGACAGGTTGCGAAGCTGGATCGGCCCGTCCTGCTCGCTGGCGATCTCAATGCCACACCCTGGTCGCAGGCCCTGCGGCCGCTGACAGCCGCCGGTTTCACCTCCCTGCATCCGGCCTGGCCGCCGACCTGGCGCGCCGGCTCGATCTTCGCCCTGCCCATCGACCATGCCTTCGTCACGTCTCCGCTGGTCTTGCGGAGTCGTCGCACCGGTCCCAACCTCGGTTCCGATCACCGCCCCTTGGAAATCGATGTGGGATGGCGGTGATGCGGATCATTCCGCCATCAAAAACTCGCGGGCGGCGTTGAGGTGGGCGAGTTGTTCGGCGGGCAGGCGCGGGTAGCGCAGGCGCATGCCCTGCATCTCGTGGAGCAGGGCGGCGCTGACGATGAGGCGCATGTTCTTCTTGTCGTCGGCCGGCACGACATACCACGGGCATTCCTCGGTCGCGGTCGCTCGGATCGCCTCCTGGTAGGCCTCCATGTATTCGTCCCAGTGCGCGCGTTCCTTGACGTCGCCCTCCTCAAACTTCCAGTTCTTGCTGGGGGTGTCGATGCGCGCCAAAAACCGCTTCTTCTGCTCCTCCTTGGAGACGTGCAGGAAAAATTTCACGATGCGGATGCCGTTGCGGTCGCAGTAGGCCTCGAGGTGGCGGATGTCCTTCAGGCGGTCGGCAAACAGCTTGTCGAGGTTCGCCGTCGTCTTGGCCGGCAGGCGCTGGACCTTGGTGACGATCTCGGGATGGACGCGGCAGACCAGCACCTCCTCATAGTAGCTGCGGTTGAAGATGCCAATGCGGCCGCGCGGCGGCAGCACGCAGAGATGCCGCCAGAGGAAGTCATGGTCGAGCTCGGCGCTGGTTGGCCGCTTGAAGGCGTGCACCTCGACCCCCTGGGTGTTCACGCCGCTCATGACATGCTTGATCGTGCTGTCCTTGCCCGCGGCATCCATGGCCTGGAAGATGACCAGCAGGCCCTGTCGGTTCTGCGCATACATCTTCTGCTGCAGGTCATCGATCTCGACCCGGAACTCGCCGATGAGCTCCTCGTAATGGGCGTCATCGCGGTAGGCCTTTGCCACCCGCGTCTTCGCTTTCTTGATCCGAAAGGGCTTGCCGTCCGGCACCCGGATGGCCTCGAGGTCGAGCTTGAGTCTCATGCGAGGTTCAGCAGTATCAGGAATCACGCCGTCGGCCCAGCAAAGTTTGCGCAAGATGCGCCAGCGGGACCGGGTTTGAATCTTCCTTGTCCATGGCGAAACCGACCCTTCTTTTCCGATCCTGGCTGCTGCTCGGCTGCCTCAGCGGGGCGCTACCGGCCCAGGTGGTGCGCGACGCGACCACGGAGAACCCGGAGCACCTGCAGATCGCCGCCTGGCCGGGACCCTGGAATCTCGCGAAGACAGCCGAGTCCCTGACGCTGCCAGCCGCGGCGCCGCGCGAGCTGCAGGATTTGTCCCTCGCCTTCGAACTCACCCTTGAGCGCGCTCCCGGCGGGGATGCCCCCATCGAGCTGCTCGCACTGGTGGACGCGTCCAACCGACCCTTCCTCACCCTGTCCCTGAAGCCTGACGGCGGCCTGCTGGGCGGCCTGCCCGACCAGCCCGAATGGCTCGTCAGCGCGCCGCTGCCGACCGGCCGATCGACGACCGTCGTGCTCAACCTTCGCCGCGACCCGCGCCAGGCCCAGTGCGGCCTGTGGATCGACGGCATTGAACAGGCCTCGGCCAATCTCAAGCCCGGCAAACTTTCGCTGGCCGATCCAGCGATCGCCCTGCGCGTCGCCCCGCTTCGTCTCGCCAACCTGCGCCTGCATGCCGGTGCCCTGAGCCGCCCGCAGATTCTGCAGCTGGGCCTCGACGCGCCGGCCGCGCCACGCACACCGTTCGCCGGCCGCCTCGAACTGCAACCGGGCGAAATCCTCGCCGTGCTCGGCGGCAATGAAGCGGTCGCTGTGGCCGAGGAAGGCACGCTGGAGGCACGGCTGGTCCGCCAGTTCGCCGTCCAGCAGCCGCGCCTGCGCAGCCTGGCCTGGGAGGCCGACACGGTGTTTCGCCAGGATCGCCCCCTCAACTTCGGCGACCTCTCCCTGCAACTGCGCCGCTGCGGCGCCACCAGCGTGCTGCTGATGTTCGGTCGCCAGGAATGCCTGGAGCGCGGCGCGACCGGCGTGGCGGATTTCGAAGCCGCCTGCGATCGCCTGATGGATCATGTCAAGGCCGTCACCCCGCGCCTCCTGCTCGCCGAGGCGGCGCCGTTTGAAGCCAAGCCCAAGCCGCTGCCCGACCTGAGCGCGCGCAACGCCGACCTGGCACTCTACAACGCCGCCCTGCGCCGCCTGGCGGAGAAGCACGGCGCCCTCTTCCTCGGTCTTGGCTCCGACTGGCAACCGGCCGCGCCGCTGACCCGCGACGGCGTCAACCTCACCGAAGCCGGGGCCGGCGAACTCGCGGAGCGCCTGCTGACCGAGGCCGGAGTGCGCGAGGCCGCGGGTCTGGAACCCCTGCGTGCAGCGGTGCGCGAGAAGAACCGCCTCTGGCACCACTACTGGCGGCCCGACAACTGGGCCTTCCTGCACGGCGACCGCACCGCCCAGCCGAGCAGTCGCGATCATTTGAATCCGCAACTGCGCTGGTTCCCCGCGGAGCTGGAGCGCTTTCAAAAGCTCATCGCCGACAAGGAGAACGAACTATGGAAACGGGCCGAGGAAAGGAAGGTGCCATGAGGATGCGCAAAACCAAGAGCTCGATCGCGGACGTGCAGGCATTCGCCGTGTTGGGCGACTCCAACCTCCCCGGGGTCACTGCCTCCGGCTACAGAGGGGGGTTTCTCGCCTGCCTCTTCGCTCTCTGCTCTCCGCTCGCCGCCCAGGACCCCTACAAGAAGCCGATCTCGGTCGGCGAACCACCGGCCGATCATTCGCCGGCGGCGGAGCTCGCCTCGTTCAAGGTGCTCGACGGCTTCGCGGTCAATCTGTTTGCCGACGAGACCGACGGCGTCGCCAACGCCCTCGTCCTGCGCTGGGATGAGAAGGGTCGCCTCTGGTGCCTGCAGACCTCGGCCTACCCGCAGCCGGCGCCCGATGAACCGGCGAACGACCAGGTCCTCATCCTCGAGGACACCGATGGCGACGGCCGCGCCGACAAGCGCACGGTCTGGGCCAACGGTCTGCGCATGCCGATGGGCATGGAACTCGGCGGCCCGGGCGAACTCTACGTTGGCGAGGGCGAAAAGCTGCTGCGCCTCACCGACACCGATGGCGATGACCGCGCCGACCGTCGCGAGACGATCTTCAGCGGCTTCGGCACCGGCGACACCCATCAAAACCTCAACAGTTTTATCTGGTCGCCCGACGGCGCCCTGGTCATGCACCAAGGCCTGCACTGCTACTCGCGGGTCGTCACCGCGCACGGGGTCGTGCAACTCTACGGTGCCGGTTTTTGGCGCTGGTGGCCGCGCAGCGGCAGGCTGGAGGCCTATCCGACCGGCATGCCGCTCAACCCCTGGGGCACGGCTTTCACGAAGGAAGGGCAACCGATTCAGGTGGCGGGCGCGGCCGGCATGTTCTGGGCGCGGCCGATGGAGGTCAGCGTGCCGGAGATCCCGCTCGAGCAGGCGGGCGGCAAGGGCGAGGCGGCCGGTCTGCCCTACTTTTTGTTAAGCCGGTTCATGCTGCCGCACAGTGGCCAGATCATCAAGACCGCCGGCCTGCGCAAGTTCTGCGGGGTCGACATCCCCGGCAGCGCCCACTGGCCGGAGGCCATGCACGGCGAGATCGTCACCGGCGGCTTCTTCGAGAACGCGGTCTACCGGCACAGTCTCATCGACGACAAGGACAACCCCAGCGGTTTTGAGGCGGTCGAACAGACGCCGCTCATCACCAGTGAAAACGTCGCCTTCCGCCCGGTGGACGTGCGTTTCGGGCCGGATGGCGCGCTGTATGTTGCCGACTGGTACAACCCGATCATCGGCCACTACCAGGCCAGCTTCCGCCACCCGAACCGCGACAAACAGCACGGCCGCATCTGGCGCGTGACGGCGAAGGGGCAGCCGTTGCAAAAAACGCCCGTGATCGCAACAACACCGACCGGCCTGGAGGAACAGCTCGGCAGTGCCGATCGCTGGACGGCTTACCAGGCTTGGCGACTGCTGCGCGCGCGCCCGGATCTTGCCGAGCTGAAGGCCCCCAACGAGGACACGGCACTGCGCCGTATGACCGCCGCCGAAGTCCCGGATCTGGAACGCTTGCGCACCGGTCTTGCTTCGCCCGATTCGGCACGCCGGGAACGCACGGTGCATGCGGTGGGGTCCTCCCGCTTGCCGGAAAGCCTCGAGCTGCTCGCCCTGGCCATCGCCGATCCCCACCCCCGCGTGCGACTGGAAGCCGTCGTCGCCCTGGCGAAGCTGAAGTCGGCCGACGCCCTGCGCACGGCCCTGAAGGCGCTCGACACGCCGATGGACAGTTTCTTGGATCGCGCCCTCTGGCTCACCGTGCACGCCACCGCGCCGCAGTGGAAGCAGCCCAACACCCTCGATGCCTTTCTCGCCGCCCTGCCGCCGGCGCATCTGAGCTACCTCGTCGAAAAGGACGGCAGCCGCGAGCTGCTCGACGCCGCGCGCGCGATGCTGGGTCGTGAAGGCCTGGCCGCACCGACAAAGCTCGCCCTGCACGGCATCTTGATTCGCAAGGGCAACGTCGAGGATCAGCGACGGGCGCTCGAGGCCGGCATGCAGGACATCGCCGTGCTGACCACGCTGAAAACGACGCTTGCCGCGCAGGCGAAGGCCCAGGCCCCGGAGGGGGCGCTGCCGCTGATCCAGCAATTGCTCGCCACCGAATCCGAAGACCGTCGCGTCGCTGCCTGCGAGCTGGCCGCCGTCTGGCGCCTGCAACCCGTTGCGCCCGCCCTCCGCGACCTCGCCGCCGGTGTCACGATGAAGAGTTATCCGGTGCGCATGGCGGCCATCCGCTCACTGGCCCGGCTCGGCGAAGCACCGGAGCGGTTCAACGGCTGGCTGCAGGACCCGCAGGAAAACTGGCTCCTGCGTGTCGCCGCCCTCGCCGCGCTCGCCGAGGTCAAGCCCGCCCTCGCCGGCACCGAGGCCGCAGCCCTGCTCGACGGTCTTGCCGCCCACGACGCAACGGCGCTGCCCGCCGTGCTCACGCCCCTGCTGGCCCGACCCGCCGCGACCCAGGCGCTCGCCAAAGCGCTCGACGCCAAACCCTGCTCGAAGGAAACCGCCACGAGCGTCCAGGCCGTGCTCACTGCCAGCGGACAGGCGGATCCGGCCCTGCTGGCGACGCTGGGCAAGATCCTCGGAGCCAAGAATGTCCAGCCCGCCTATGACCCCGCCTGGGTGGACGCCCTCGCCGCCGAGGTGAAATCGGCCGGCAACGCGGACAAGGGCCGCGCCGTCTTCCAGCAGCCGCTCTTCGCCTGCACCGCCTGCCACCAGATCGGCGGCCAGGGCGGCATCATCGGCCCCGAACTCGACGCGGTCGGTCGCGGGGTGCCGGTGGAACTGCTCATCGAGGCCGTCGTCTGGCCAGGCCGCCAGATCAAGGAGGGCTACGTCGCCACCAGCGTGACGATGAAGGATGGTCGCCGCCTGCAGGGCTACAAGGTCAGCGAAAGCGGTGGCGAACTGCAGCTGAAGGACCTCGGCAGCGGCCAGGTCAGCCGGCTCGCGCTCGCCGAGGTCAAGGAACACCAGGAGTCGGGCTCGCTCATGCCCGAGGGCCTGATCGTCAACATGACCCGCGAGGAACTGCGCGACCTCGTGGCCTTCCTGGCGTCGTTGGGGCGGTGAGGGTGGATCGGGCTG
>JAUREI010000019.1 GCA_030827515.1 Prosthecobacter sp.
GCCGGACGCCGTGGTGCAGTTGCCGGCACCGATTGCCATCAAGGCGGAGGGCACCATGCCCTGATAGTTAGTCACCGTGCTGACCGACTTCGCCGAGGACCGTTGGGTGAACGCCTACGAGATTCAGCCGACCGACCGCAGTGTGGTCCATCACGTCATCGTTCAGGTGCATGAAAAGGGGGCGCGGGTGCGCGAGCGTGGCGAGGGGTCGGAAGGGTATTGGGCTGCCTACGTGCCGGGCAACACCCATCACGCCTATCCGACCGGCTTCGCCAAGAAACTGCCCGCCGGTGCCACGGTCAGCTTCCAAATTCACTACACGCCGAATGGACGCGCCACCCGCGACCAGCTGCGGCTAGGCCTGCATTTTGCCAGGGAGGCGCCGCGCTATATCGTGCACACCGCCGCCGTTGCGCATCCTCGCCTCAACATACCGCCGCATGAGGCCCGCCACGTCGAGGTCAAGGAGCAGACCGTGCCCTTCGGCATGAATGTCACGGGGTTGATGGCGCACATGCATGTGCGCGGTCGGGCCTTCAAATTCGAGGTTGTGCAGCCCGGTGGCGGGACCGAGGTGCTGCTCGACATTCCGCGCTATGACTTCAACTGGCAGCTGCGCTACGATTACACCCAGCCGAAATTTCTGCCCGCCGGCAGCCGCGTGCGCCTGACGGCGGTGTTCGACAACAGTGCCGGCAATCCGGCCAACCCGAATCCGGACAAGTCCGTGCGCTGGGGGCCGCAGACGCATGACGAGATGATGATCGGCTATTTCGAGTACTTCACGCCGCGCAAGGATGATGTGGCGATGGAGTGAGTTCCGGCTGCTCACTGCATGACCGCACTCGGGGCGTCATCGCCAAAGACAAAGCCGCGCACGCCGGCGAAGCGCGGCTCGTTCAACTGCGGATCCTCGTCGAGGGCCTTTTCCGCCAGCCGCCGCGCGAGGCGGACCAGGCGGGTGTCGGCGAGCATTTCAGCGAATTGCAACGGCGCCTGCCCGCTCTGGGCGCGGCCGAGCAGGTCCCCCGGACCGCGCCGACGCAGGTCCTCCTCGGAGATGCGGAAGCCATCGTCGGTCTGCTCAAGAATGGCCAGTCTCTCCCGCGCCTCGTCATCGCCGTCCTTGACGAAAAGCACGCAGTAGGACGCGTGCGGGCCGCGGCCGACGCGGCCGCGCAGCTGGTGCAGCTGGGCCAGGCCAAAGCGTTCGGCGTGATGAATGAACATGACGCTGGCGTTGGGCACGTCGACGCCGACTTCAATGACCGTGGTGGAAACGAGCACCTCGATGCGGCCTGCGCGGAAGTCGCGCATGACCTGCTCCTTTTCCTCGGCACCCAGGCGGCCGTGCAGCAGTCCGGTCCGGAAATGGGGCAGCCGTTTCGACCATTCCTCGCAGCCCTTGGTGACTGCGGTGACTTCGAGTTTTTCCGACTCCTCGATGAGCGGGTAGACCAGATAGGCCTGTCGGCCCTGTTCGAGCTGCTCGAGCAAAAATTTCGCCGCCTCGTCCTGCTTTGCGGCCGGGCGCACTCGAGTGACGATTTTGCCTCGCGCACGCGGCCGCTCGTCGATCGTTGAGACATCGAGATCGCCGTAGATGGTGAGCGTCAGCGTGCGCGGGATCGGTGTGGCGGTCATCACCAGCACGTCGGGGGTGTGGCCCTTCTGGATGAGGCGCGCCCGCTGGGCGACGCCGAACTTGTGCTGCTCGTCGATCACCACCAGGCCGAGATTGTGCAACAGTTCCTCGTCGTGCAGCAGCGCATGAGTGCCGATGACGATATCGGCACGGCGGTCCGTGAAGAAGCCGGTCCCGTCGTCGGAGCGGGCGGCGGTGCGCAGGGCGACACCGAGGCCAAGCGGTTCCAGCCAGGCGCTGGCGGTGTGAAAGTGCTGCTCGGCGAGGATTTGGGTCGGCGCCATGAGCGCCGCCTGCCTGCCGTTTTCCACGGCACCGAGCATGGCTGCCAGTGCCACCACGGTCTTGCCGCTGCCGACGTCGCCGTGCAGCAGGCGGTTCATCGGCGCGAGAGAGGCCATGTCGCGGCGGATTTCCTCCAGGCAGCGCCGCTGGGCGCCGGTGAGCGGGAAGGGAAGGGCGGACTCGAAGCGTGCCGCCAGCTCACCGGCCGGTTGGGCGTGGCCACCGGCAGCGGCAAGTGCACGACGTCGACGCACAACGCGCAATTGGTACCCGTAAAACTCCTCCAGCGCCAGATAGCGGCGCGCCGTCGACAGTTCCTCGGGGCTGGAGGCGAAGTGCACGGTGCGCAGAGCAAGCGCACGATTCCAGCCGGTGAATTCACTGTCGCTCCGCGGGGTTGGCAGGAGGTCGGGAGTGAAATCCGGGGCGAGCGACTGGAACACATGCCAGGCGGCCGTGCGCAGGGCCTTTTGGTTGATGCCTGCCCGCAGGCGGTATACCGGGGTCAACCGGCCGGTGTGAATGCCCGGTTCGTCTTCGCCGCCGATCACCTCATATTCCGGATGATCCATCGACAGGCGGCCCTTGTATTCCTTGATGCGGCCGTAAACGGCGAGTTCATGGCCTTCCGCGATGACGCGGCTCAGGAAGGCCATGTTCCACCAGCGCAGGGTCAGGGGGGGGCAGAGTGCGCCACCTTCCAGGGGTTCCACCTGCGCCTCGAAGACACCTGCGCCGCGGCGGCGTCCAAAGTAGCGGCTGCCCGCCTTCAGAACCCGCACCTGATGGCAGACCGGTTCCAGGCCGGGCTGAAAGACGGCGGCCCCGGCCTGGCGACGGTCCTCATGGCGGAAGGGCAGCCATTCGACGACTTGGGCGGCGCGGTCGATGCCCTCCTTGGCGAGCGACTTCAGCACGCGCGTCGGCAGGCCGGGCACGGCGTCAAGCGGGGCATCCAGGGGGAGGGGCATGGTGTGAAAAGTCTTTCCCTGAACCCCTCCTTCAGGCATCTTTAGGCTGCATTCAACGTCTTCTCCGCATGACCACCGGCCTTTTTCAGGATCCCGTTTGCGCCCAGCACGACACCGGCCCCGGCCATCCGGAGAGTCCGGCGCGCCATGCCGCCGTCACGCGCGCCCTGGCAGACTCCGGTCTGACGGCGCGTCTGACCGCGCTGCCGGTGCGGCCGGCCGAGTTGGCGGAAGTGGAACGCTGTCATCCCCGCCGCTACATCGAGCTCGTGCGCTCGGAGACCGCCGCCGGGCACGGCACCCTGAGCACGGGAGACACCCAGTTTGGTCCGCACTCCTGGGTGGCCGCGCTGCACGCGGTCGGCGGGGTTGTCGGGGCCGTTGACGCCGTCATGGCTGGCGATCTGCGCCGGGCCTTCTGCGCCGTTCGCCCGCCCGGCCATCACGCCCGCGCCGAGCAGGGCATGGGGTTTTGCCTGTTCAACAACATCGCCCTTGGCGCCCGCCATGCACAGAGGCGGCACGGCGCGGACAAAATCGCCATTGTCGACTGGGATGTGCATCATGGGAATGGCACCCAGGACCTCTTCTATGAGGACGGCAGTGTCTTGTTTTTCAGCACCCATCAATCGCCCTTGTATCCGTTCACCGGGCATGCCGGCGAAACAGGGGATGGCAGGGGGCGTGGCACGACGGTCAACTGCCCGCTGCCCGCCGGTGCCGGAATCCTCGAGATCGGCTCGGCCTTTGAGGAGCAACTACTGCCTGCCCTGGAAGCCCACCGGCCGGACCTGATCCTGCTTTCGGCCGGCTTTGATTCGCGTGAAAACGACCCCCTGGGTCGCTTCCGGCTGACCGATGCCGACTTTGTTCGTCTGACCCGCTTGCTCAAGCAGGCCGCGGATTCCCTGTGTGAGGGGCGGTTGATTTCGGTTCTGGAAGGCGGGTACTCGCTTGAGGGCCTGGCCAAGGCCGTGACCGCCCACGTCGGCGAGTTGGCAGCCGAATAAAAGCGGGGTCCGCGCTGCCACGGGCATCACAAAATCCGCCGTTGTCTTCGCAACGGGGGTGGAGATTCGTCATCCGTATGGCCTAGTGTCGAGGGCGCTTGTGCGCGGTTCATGAACAACCCGACCCTGACCACGCTTTCTACCATCAACGCCGATGGTTCGCGAAAGTTCGTGCATCCCGCCGATGTCCAGGGGCGCTTCACCCGCTGGCGCCGGCTATCGGCCCTGCTTCTGCTGGTCATCTACGCGGCCCTGCCATGGATCCCGGTGAAGGGTTTTCCCGCGGTCTTTCTGGACGTTCAGACCCGCCGTTTTCACTTTTTCGGCCTGACCCTGGCGGCGCAGGATCTGTGGGTGGGGTTTTTCCTCATCACGGGTTTGGCCTTTGCCCTGTTCTTCGTCACCTCCCTGTTCGGTCGCATCTGGTGTGGATGGACCTGTCCCTACACGGTCTTTCTGGAGCACGTGTATCGGCGCATCGAGCGTTGGATTGACGGGGATGCTTCGGCTCGCCGCCGTTTGGAAAAGGCGCCGTGGACGGTGGACAAGATCACCCGGCGACTGGTCAAGCACGCCCTGTTCCTGCTGGTTTCGGCCCTGATCGCCCATCTGTTCCTCAGCTACTTCGTCTCGATCCGGGGGCTGTACGGCATGATGCAGCGCTCGCCGCAGGAGCATGCCCTGGCTTTTGGTGTCGTGGTCTTCCTCACCGGGGCCCTCTACTTTTCGTTCAGCTGGTTTCGCGAGCAGTTTTGCATCATCCTCTGCCCCTATGGTCGGCTGCAGTCGGCGCTGACCGACGATCATTCGGTGGTCATTGGCTATGACAAGCGGCGCGGCGAGCCTCGCGGCAAGGCCGGCGCGGCAACCGGGGACTGCATCGATTGTCGACGCTGTGTCCAAGTCTGCCCGACCGGTATCGACATTCGCAACGGCCTGCAACTCGAGTGCATCGGCTGCGCGGCTTGCGTCGACGCCTGTGACGACAGCATGATCAAGCTGAAGCGGCCGACCGGACTGGTGCGCTATGATTCGCATGCCGGCCTGCATGGCGGACACACGCGCCTGATCCGCCCGCGCACGATCTTTTATTCCTGCATCCTGCTTGCCGGCGCTGTCGCCTTCCTGTTTGCCGCATCACGCATTGAGCCGCTGCGCGCCAGTGTTGTGCGGATGGTGGGTGCGCCCTATTACGTCGCTGACGGGGTGGTGCGGAATCAGTTTCTGGTGCGCGTGATCAACAAGCGCAACGAGGCCTCGAGCTACCGGCTGGAATTGGCGGGCGCGGTGCCTGCGGGTCTGCAGGTGGCCGGTGCCGATCGGGAACTGTATCTGGAGCCGATGGGCGAGGAGCAGAAGACCCTGGTTCTGTCCCTGCCCGAAGCCGCCTTCAAGGGGTCCTTCAAGCTGCAGGTCAAGGTCACTGAGATTGCCAGTGGCGCCAGCATGACGACACGTGTCATGGAGTTTCTGGGGCCCGACCCACGTCTGAAATCCGATGTTCCGCTCAATCCGAGAGATTTTGTCCAGTAAGCCCTGGCTTCCGGTGGTGCTGCTAGTCGCGGTCTTTTTGACCGCGTGGTTCTGCTTCATTCGCATCGCCCTGGCCAACCAGCCACCGACCGTTCCCCTGGAGCCACCCTCCGCCGCTGTGCCATGATGCCGATCGACACCAGTGCCGCCGCCTTTCTCGCCGGTCTGGTGACCAGCGTGCATTGTGTTGGCATGTGCGGCCCGCTGTCCTGTTCCTGGGCGGTGAGTGCGACGCCTGGATCGGCGGTTTTTTTTCGGGACACCGGCTTGTACCACGGCGGCCGGCTGCTGGCTTACGGCCTGGTCGGTACCCTGGCCGGGGCCGTTGGAGTCGTGCCCCTGGGGTTTTTCCAGCACGGGGCCGGCTTGGTCCTGCCCTGGCTGATGGTCCTGGCCTTTGCCCTGGTCGGTCTGGGGCTGGACGGCCGGCTGCCCAAGCCGGGATTCCTGGAGCGGCCGCTGCGCCGGTTGCAGGCGGCCGCGTTTCGCATGAAGAGCGGTCCGCGCTCCGGCCTGCTGGGCTTGGCGACCCCCCTGCTGCCCTGCGGGCCGCTGTACATGATGTTCGCCCTGGCGCTGGCCAATGGCTCAGCAATGAAGGGTGCGGGTTTCACGGTGGCTTTCGGCCTGGGCACGCTGCCCTTGCTCTGGCTGGCCCAGACCGGCTTGCACCGGTTGGGAGGCACCCTCTCGCCGGCCGCCGTTGGGCGTTTGCAGCGGGGGCTTGCCCTGGGCACCGCGGTCCTGCTGGCCTGGCGCCTGCGCGACACCCTGGATTTCGGCAGTGTGGCGACGCCCAGTTGCTGCCACTAGACAAAGTTTTTTTGGGTGTGGATCACACACCAAAAACAACGGTGGCGACGTTAAGGGGTTGAACTCCTGTCATGGGCCCGGTCGTTGACATCTGGAAACACTGTTTTGAGCGCGTCGCGCCGCGCCTCCTGCTGTATGCCTGCCAGCTTTGTCCCACGCGGGCGGATGCCGAGGACGTCGTGCAGATGGCCTTCGTGCGCTGGTGGCGGCGTTTTCCGGATGGGGATGAGCGGCACATCCCGCTGCTTTATGCCGCGGTGCGCACCATCGCGCTCGACCAGCGCCGCAGCCAGCAGCGCAGGCTGGCGCGTGAGGCCGCCTCCGTGATGGCGCTGACACAGGGCGATGCCGCCGTCTTTGACCCGGCGCCCGAGCAGCGTGAGACCGCGGCGATCGTCCAAGAGGCGCTCGAGGACCTCCCTGAGCCGCAACGCGAGGTGGTGACGCTCAAGCTCTGGGCCGGGCTGACTTTCGCGCAGATCGCCGAAACGACGGGCGAGTCCATCAACACCGTCTCAGGTCGCTACCGCTACGCCTTGCAGGCCTTGGAAAAGCGACTGGCTCCACGGCGCCACGAACTTGTGCTGGAGCCTTCAGCGCCGGCCCTGATTCCCTTTCCCCAACCCGCCAACCCCCTGCCATGAACGACATCGAAACCCTGCTCTCCGGACTGGCGCCCCGCGGACCCTCACAGACGCTCGGCCAGCGCGTCGCCCATGACCTCGACCTTGACCGGCAATGGCTGCAGGGTCGGCAGGTACGACGGCGTTGGCTGGCGCCGGTTGCCTGGGCAGTTGCCGGTGCCGCCGCCGCCCTGACGATGAGCGCTTTTCTCATTCCCCCGGCCCGTTCGACGACCATCGCCGCCAAGACCACCCTGCTGCCCGCGGGAACGATTCGCGAGGTGGTTCACACCGAGGACGAGGGCATTGCCTTCAATGAAGCCTCGCAAACCCACGAACATCGCCTGCGCCTCATCTCGGTGGAACGCCAGGATTGGATTGATCCGCGCGACGGCGCGCGCATCACCGTTGAGCAGCCGCGTGAGGAGCACCTCGTCCTGCCGGTCTCCTATCAGTGAAATCCTGCATTCCCGATCAAGTCCCACCCCCAGCCTCAAACCCACCATGAAACCCAACCGACTGACCCATCTGCTCGCCCTCTGCGGTCTGCTGGCCACGATTCCACTCGCCGCCCAGGACACCCGCCCGCCTCCCGAACCAAAGCCACGCCCGGACGGGGCGCCTGAAGCCCGTCGCGATGCTCCGCCTCCGCGCGGGGAACCGGGGCCTGATCGCAGGGAAGGTCGCCCGCCGGAGCGCCCCGGATCGGACCAACCGCGTGGTGAAGGTCGCCCTGACGGGGCGCCTGAAGCCCGTCGTGATGCTCCGCCCCCGCGCGGGGAACCGGGGCCTGATCGCAGGGAAGGTCGCTCTGGACCGGACCAACCGCGTGATGAAGGGCGCATGGACGGGCCGCCGCGGCGCGAGCCTGGAAGGCCCGGCGGGCCCGAACACGCCGAGCACGGTCATGCGGAACGCGGACGAGAGGGGCATTCCAGAGGTCACGAGGGTCATGCCGGGGCGGAGATGCGCCGGGTGTCCTTTCTGGGCGTGTTGACGGCACCCGTCAGTGCCGAGATGCGCAGCCATCTTGGTCTGTCGGAAGGCTTTGGCCTGCGTGTCGTTGAGGTTCAGCGTGGCAGCCCGGCCCAGGTGGCGGGACTCAAGGAAAACGATGTGCTCATCCGGCTGGAAGACCAGCGACTGGCAAGCATGGAGCAGTTGCAGGCCTTGGTGCGTGAGCGCCGCAAGGGTGAGCGGGTGAATCTGCTGATTGTTTCCGGCGGCAAGGAGGCCATGATCAGCGTTGAACTGGGCGAGACGGCCCTGCCTTCGAGGCCCGGGCCAGGATCCCCGCCCCCCCATTTCGTCCCACCGGGCGGCCGTGAGTGGCCGCGTCTTCCGGAAACTCGCCTCGGAGAGATGCGCGAGCACCTGGAACAGTATCGCCGGTCGTTGCAGGAGTGGCAGGAGCGCATGCACCTGTGGCGTCGAGAGCCGGGGCGTGGGGAAATGCCGCCGCCCCCGCCGGCGCCGGGCGGGGCGGATCGTGCCCCCGGTCGACCGTCCGGGGAACGAGCCACTCCGGAACCGCGCCGTGGCGAGAGTCATGGGGTGTCAACCGTGACTCGCAGTGATGACAGTGGGATCTACACCCTCAAGCGGGAAGGAGACCGTATCGTTTTCAGTGTCCAGCCGAAGGAGGGCGAGGCGCGCAGTTGGAATCTCAATCAGGAGCGGGACCGCATTCCCGAGCCCCTGCGCGAGAAACTGCGTCAGCTTGAAGAAATTCGCGGTGGCCGGGATGAAGGCCGTATCCGCCCACCGGCCGATGGTCGGATCCCTGAAAAGGGTCCACGAGACCGGAACTGATTTTGCATCCAACCCCCGCAACCAAGGCGCAGGGGCGCGTGTGTCGGGAGCCGCGCGTCCCTGCCTTCCTGGTTGAACGGTGAAAGTCAGGCCGCCAGGCCTTCCAGGTATGGAGCTGCGGACACTCCCGGTCGTTTCACCAGCCGTATTTCTTGATGACGGCTTTTTTGCGCAGGCCGGCCATCCACTGGTCGATGATCGCCTTCGACTTTTCCGAGGAAATGGCCCGTTCGATTTCCTCGCGCACTTCGGAGAGTGGCTTGGCCGTTCCTGGTCGGATGTCATCGCAGCCGATGATGATGTAGGCGGCCTCGTCGTCGAGGACCGGGCTGATCTCACCAGCCTTCATGCCGAAGGCAACATTGGCGATGGAAGTCTTGAGTTGGTCACGGTTCATCCAGTCCCAGGTGCCGCCATCCTCGGCCTTGCTGTCCTGGGAATAGGTCTTTGCCATCGTCGTGAAGTCCGCTCCGTCCTTGATCCGGGTGCGAATTTCCTCGGCGAGCTTGCGCTGGCTCTCAAGAGTGGTGCCGGCCTCACCGCCAAACTTGGGCAGGGTGATCGTGCGAATCTTGACCGAGCCGCCGCTGCGCCAGGAGTCGAGGTTCTTCTTGTAGTAGTCTTCGACTTCCTTGGGCGTGGCAGGGGGTTGCTCGGAAGCCTGCTTGCCGCGCATGGCCTGAACGATCATCATCTTTTCGCGCATCTCGCGGAACTTTTTCAGGGTCATGCCCGTGCCGGTCAATTCGCGGATGAAGGCGTCGCGGTCGCCCTTGAAGCTTTCGCGGATGATGCCGTTGATGTCATCATCCACCCACTGGGCCTTGATGCTGGCTCCGAGGCGCTTGAACTCGGCAAGCACGAGTTCGCGATCCACCAGGCTGTCGAGGGCGTTGGTGCGCAGTTTGGCGAGTTCCGTCTGGAGCTGGTCGGGCTGCTCCTGAAGCTGGAACCGCAGGATCTGCTCCTGGGCGGTGACGGCGTCGCGAACCTCCGATTTCATGATGGGGTTGCCATTGACCACGGCGGCAATGCCGTTGCTGTAACTTTGGGCACCGGCGGCAACGGCCAGGCCGAGCACGGGGACGAGGGAAAGGAGGAGACGGGGGTTCATGTCCAAGGCACGCATACCCAGCAATGCCCGGCCAGGCAAGGCCAAACCCGGCATTCAAGAATGGGTAAAGCATGGAGCCGCAGCGGCTTTTATTCCAAGCCCGGCCATTTTTCTAAGTTTCAATCCACCCGGCCGAAGGCGCTGACTTCGTTCTTGTTCGCGCACAGGCGGGTGAGACGAAAATCGGAACAGAACCCGGGTGCCTGCCCCTTGAGTTGATCGAGCAGGCCATACTCGTCGCTGCCCTTGAACTTCACGGTGACCAGAAAGCGGCGCATGAGGCCGGCCCTGAGCCAGTCGAGCAGCAGGTCAATGCTCCGTTGGGGAGCGGCAATGATGTCACAGAGCAACCAGTCCACCGGCGTCTCCGGGCGGAATTTGAAGGCATCTCCCTGATGGAAGCGCAGCCGGGGGTTTCGCATGAGGTCCGATCGCAGTGGGCTGCGGTCGACGGCGGTGACTCGTGCGCCTCGTTGCAGGGCGACGTAGCTCCAGCTGCCGGGCGAAGCGCCAAGATCAACGCAGGATTGGCCGCCCTGCAGGCGTTCGCCCAGGCGCAACTCGGCCTCGACGACCTTTGCGAAGGCCCGGCTGGGCGCCTGCTTGTCGACGGCCGGCAAGATCTCACCGGCAGGAAAAGCGGAGAGGAGCGCGCGACGGGCGTGCGGACCCGGTGCAGCACAGACCGACAGCAGACCGGTGTCGGGGGCCGTGAGAGCGACCTGGACCAGCGAGGTCGCCGGCGTGAAGGGGGCCGTGCCGTCCTCGAGGGAGCGCAGCAGAGCGCGGCGGCGCTTCTTGAGACGCTCAGCGAGGGCGTTGCGAACCAATTCACATCGGTGCGCGCCGGCACGGCCCTCGCCGTAAGCCGGCCACAGGTGCAGACGCCAGGGTTGGTGATCGGGCAGCAGGCCGACAATGGCGCTCAGAATGGCATCGGCCCAGCCATTGATGGAGGCGGCATGAACCGATTGCGACTCCGGCAGGGCCTGGCGGGCAAACGCGGCGAATTCCGGCAGGGGATCGCAGGTCAACCAAGGGGAGGTGCCGGCAGGAACACCCAACTCCCGGGCCAGGGGTTCGATCAGCTCCGGGTCGGCCAGCAGGGTGTGCATGGGAGCGTTCGCAGGGGCGGGAGTCCGGCAGGAGAGCTGCCTCAGGTGAAGAGCAGGCGCAGCGGTGCCAGTTCGGGCAGTTCCGTGCAGACCGCAGCCAGATTGCGAACGCCGGCCGGGATGTGCTGTTCAAAGTGCAACTTGCCCTGGTTGCGGCTTAGGTTGGCATAGGCACCCAGAGCCTGCATCAGGCGTTGGGCTGCACATTGCATGACAACCTGACGCAGTTCCGGCAGGTCCAGCCCGCGCAGGCGAGCATAGAAACCCAGCAGATCCTCGCGCTCGCTCCAAAGCATATTCACATAGGGATCAAAGAGAAGGGACGCGACATCGTATTCGGCAAGGCCCGGTCGCAGGCCCTGGTAGTCGACCAGCCAGGCAGTGCCGTCCCTCAGCAGAATGTTCTGGCTCTGGAAATCCCGGTGAACCAGGCAGCGCGGTCTTTCGGCGAGGCTGCGGCGCAGGCTGGCAAGTGCCGCATGGGCGGCTGCATGTTCATTGGCATTGGTTTCGCGACCGAGGTGACCGCGCACGAAATGTTCGAGAAAGTAGTTCTGCTCCCAGGCATACAAACCCTCGTCAAACTCCGGTTCCATGGCCGCAACTTCCTCCAGGTTGAGGCTGCCGGCGGACACGCCATGGATTTTGGCAGCTTCCGCCAAAGCGGCTTCATAGAGCGGCCGGCGCGCGGACCAGGAGGCGTCCCGGTGGGCGTGCAGGTCATCCTGCCCGAGATCCTCCAGCCAGACAAACAGTCGTTGATCATCGACCCCGAGGATCGCGGGAACGCGCACACCGAGGGAGGCCAGCCGGCGCGTGGCAGGGACGAATTTCGGGTTGTCGCGCCGCGCCAGAGTGTAGATCATCAGGATCATCGGCGGCTGGGCAATGTCTGACCAGCGGAAGCGGTAGTAGTGACGATCCGAGCCGCCTTTCAGAATGGGCTCCACCTCGCAGGCGCAGGCCTGCAGCGCCGGAAAACGCTGGCGCGTCAGGATGAGCAGGGCCTCGTGTTCGGGTGGCATGCAAGGCCGATGTAATACCGTCCCGTGGTCACCGCAACCGCGAGCTGTGCCCACTCGGGGGTGGGAAAAAATGCGGATGTCTGCCAGAAAGTCCCCGCTGGCGCCGCTTGTTACAACTGCACCCACCTCACCACATGCGCCTGCCCATCCCATTCTTGCTTCTTGCCCTTGCCACCAGCGCCAGCGCCGAGTGGCCCGAATTTCGAGGTCCGGATCGCCAGGGGCACAGTGAAACGGCGGATTTACCCGTTGAATGGAGTCCGTCGGTTCGCCGGGGCATTCGCTGGAAGGCGCCGGTGGCCGGCGTTGGCTGGTCTTCGCCGGTCGTCGCCAATGGTCGAGTTTATCTGACGACCGCCGTGCCGGAAGGAGGCGAAGACAAGCCCGGGGTGGCGCGCAGCCTGCGCGTTCTGTGTCTGCAGGCGGCCGATGGCCGGCCCGTCTGGGATCACGAGGTTTTTGTCCAACCGGCCGACGCCCCCGCGGTGCACAAGAAAAACAGCCACGCGAGTCCGACCCCGGTTCTCGAGGAGGGCCGGCTGTATGTGCATTTTGGCCACCAGGGCAGCGCCTGCCTGGAGGCGGTTGACGGCAGCGTGTTGTGGAGCACTCGTGAATTCAGTTATGCACCGGTGCATGGCAACGGGGGCAGCCCCGTGATCGAGGGCGACCTCTTCATTTTCAATGCCGACGCCGCGCAAGACCCGGCCGTGATCGCCCTCGACAAGGCCACCGGCAAGCAGCGCTGGCGGTTTTCCCGGAGCAGCGGCGCAAAAAACAAGTTTTCCTTCAGCACGCCGCTGGTGATTGACGTGAACGGGGTGCGTCAGCTCATCACGGCCGGCAGCGGCGTGGTCAACGCCCTCGATCCCGCCACGGGAGGCGAACTCTGGCAGGTTCAGTATGGCGATGGCTATTCGGTTGTGCCACGCCCGGTGCATGCCCACGGCATGATTTATCTGAGCACCGGCTACAACAAGCCGGTGGCGCTGGCCATCCGTGTAAATGGCTCTGGAGACGTCACAAACACCCATGTAGCCTGGCGCATCGAGAAGTTTGTTCCACACAATCCCAGCATGATCGTCGTTGGCAACGAACTCTATTTTGTCGCAGACAACGGTGTGCTGACCTGTGCCGATGCCAAGACCGGCCAGGTGCATTACCAGGAGCGTTGCACCGGTCCGATCAGCGCCTCCATCCTGCATGCGGGCGGTCGGCTTTACCTGCAGGATGAAAAGGGCCTTGGGGTCGTCGTTCAGGCGGGCAAGACCTTTCGAGTCCTGCAAAAAAATGACTTGGGCGAGCGTTCGCTGGCCTCCTACGCCGTGGTCGATCAGGACCTGCTCATTCGCACCGAGAACCATCTCTGGCGCATCGGGCGCTGAGGCTGGGTTTTCCCGCCAGAGTCCGGTTCAGAGGTTTTTGGAAAGCAGTTCCTTTGCCGCCGACTCGATGGCTGGCAGCAGGCTCTCGGGCAGACGGGTCAGCAGAGGCAGGGTCGGGCCGGTTTCGGCGACTCCGGCAAGGGCGACCGCATGGTGGAGGACCAGAATGGGGCTGTGGGCGTTGCGGAGGTCCTCAAGGGGACGGAAGATCTCGCGCAGGGTCTCGGCCTTGGCAAAGTCGCCGGCCTGAATGGCATGCAGCAGGTCGGTGCTCGGCTGAGGGGCCACACAGACACAGCCGGCGGTGAAGCCGGCAAGGCGGAAATCACGCAGGTGGATGATGGCGGGTTGCTCGCCGATGCCGGACACGATGAGATCGGGGTTAACCAGGGTGACCAGCTTGGCGAGGTAGGGATCCTGGGCGGGGTCTTCCTTGACGACAGCATACTTGATCCAGGAGATCAGGCCGTCGTTGACGAGGGAGGCGGCAAGTTCCGGGGTAATATAGGCTTCGTCCTTGATGTAAAGCACCGCCTGGAGGCCGGATTTGTCCACCCAGTGGCGGATGGCGGTGGCAACGCCCTCCGGCTTGGCCGGGAATAGGGTAGGCAGAAGCATGGCGGTCGGGAAACCCTGGTCGCGCAGCATGGTGGCCTGATCCATGGCCGTGCCATACATTGGCCCAACGCTCGGAACCATCCACAGGTCTTCGGGAGCCAGTTCGCGCAGCATTGTCAGCAGGGCGGGGTATTCCGACGGAGCCATGTGGTAAAGGTTGGCGTTACCGCCATACAGGAGGGTGCGGACGCCGCCGGCATGCAGGTGACGAATGAGACGCCCATTCTCCTCGCGGTTCAGGCTGAGATCCGCGCCGCGGCAGAGCGGCGGGACGGCGATGACGGAACTGCGGAGGTCAGCGGAGGTGACGGGCGTGGTCTTCATGCGGGCGGCCAGTCAACCGCCGCGCCGCGCGCGGTCAACCGAAATCGCCGATTCAGCGCAACGGCGAAAAGTCCGTGGCTCGCAGGTAGACGCTTTTGACACCCTCGGGTTGCGGGACGGTCAGGGAGCCGCCGTTGGCCGATTCCGAAGCGCTTTTGGCGGCAATCCAGGCCGGGTCGGCGCGGAAGGCAGCGAAGGATTCCAGACCGGCTTCCCTGCTGTTGTGACCGAGCAGGTAGATCAGTTTCCCTCCGGCCCCCTTGTCGGCATCAAGCGGTGTCCAATAACCGATGTGGCGCATGCCATGCACGCTGAAAAGTGCCATGGTGTGGTCACGGAAGCGCGCGTGCAGGGCGTCGAGCTTGCCGGGAACGGTCGTGTAGGTGCGCAACTCGAAGACGCCACCGGGCGTGCCGGTCCGCACCGGCGGTGAATAGTCCGTCGCATCAAGAAAAACGGACTCCGGCTGCTGGGCGAGCAATTTGCCCCCCTCTTCGCTGGCCTTTCGCGCCGCTTGCCACTCCGGATCCTTGCCGAAGGCGGCGAACGATGCCTTGGCCGCCTCCCGGCTCCGGTGGGCGAGCAGGTAAATCAGCGTGGTGTCGGCCCCATCTTCCTGGGCCAGAGGCACCCAGTAACCCACGTTTTCCATGCCGTGCTTTTCGAACAATCGGCAGGTGTGATCCCGAAAGCGCGCCAGAAGGGCCTCAAGTTTGCCTGGATTGGCCACGTACGTTCGAAGTTCATAAACCCGCTCGTCCGCAGCGAGAGGTGCGGACAGGCTGAATAGGGTGATGGAGGCGAGAAGCAGGGCGCGGATCATGATGGGATAGACGGGGGAGTCACGAGGTTTGTTGCACGAGACGACGCACTTCTGCGAGTCGGGCAGGTTTGATCTGGTGAGTGCGTCTGAGTCACAGCGCTCATCACGATCCACGTGAGACGATGGGATCCATTGAAGCCATCAGGGCAGAAAGCCATGATGAAGAAAATCTAAATTTTTTATAATTATAGAAATTGTGGCTATTTCGATTCTGCTCGGGCTCGGTGACTTTTTTTTCTTGCCAAATTTAGCACTTCTTCATTTGATCCCTAACAGATTATAATACCAAAAATAAAATGCAGAACCGATTTACCTTCGCCCGCTGCCTTGCCTTCTCGGCATGTTTGCTCCCCGTCACCTTGCCGGCGGCGGTTCTGCAAAAGTTGTCTCCGCGTGTTTCCGTGCCGGTAGGCTTGGAGAAGGACTTTGCCGGCACCTCCCTTCAGGTGTCAAAGGGTATTGCCAACGTGGAGGCGCTGATACGAGATCCTGCCGGAGAAGCTCATTTGGCGGCAGGAGCCAGCCAATTGATTTTCAAATTCTCGCGTCAAGCGGTTCTCAGCCAACTTTCCTTTGTCAATGATGGGATGGAAGGGGAATTACGTCTGTCTGCCAGTCCCGATGGCCGGCAGTGGGCTATCCTGAGCAGCGAACGTTTCGCGGCCGCGGATCGCCAGGTTTCGGTCAGCCCGGGATGCGCGCAGGGACGCTTCATGAAGCTTGAATTTGACTCGCTCAAGGGCGGTACGATCCGCTGTTTGCATTTGCAGGGTGGGGATAGCGATCTGAATTATCAGGTGGTTCAGGACGGAGATGGCCACAGCGTCAACTTCGCCTCAGGGTTGGGTGGAGGACGCATGATTTATGCCACACCAGCCGACAATGCGGATCAACTCATGGTCGTCTATGATTTGGGGCAGGCGCGAGAGCTCACTGAGTTTGCTTCGGTGCACAGTCGTCAGCCGGCGGATTTGAAGGTTTACGCCATGTCCTCCCTGCCTCAGAAGGAAGACTGGCGGGGGCGCTTGCAGGCTGATCCGGCTCAGATTGGTCAGCCGGGACAGTTCGTGGCCGAGGTGAGCGATACCTTCGGCAGTGGACACATGCGCGTTCGTCTGACGCGTCCGGTGACCACTCGCTACCTTGCCATGGTCTGGCAGAGCCAGATTGGCCTTGCTGGTTTTAAGACCTATGACATTGTCGCTAGCGGCCCCGGCAGAGTGACTCAGGTGAATCTTTCCGAGGTTGTGGCGGAATTCGCCGAAGCAACCTTGCAGTCATCCACTGGTGCATCCGGTGCCGATAAATCGCAATCTGCCCCTCTGCTTGACCAAGTGGTCTATCATCAGGAATCCGCCGGCACCATGGCTTATTTCAGCAATTCCTTTGGTGCGGGCGGCGTCTCCGCTGGTGTGGGTTCGATGGCGGCGAAAGTCAGCAATTCAAGTGCCCGGCGTCTCAGCAAGGCCTTGGACGACCCTCCCCCTGACGAGGAAATCCCGGAATTTGCTGGGCCGGCTTTTGGCATCGAATGGTGTCTGTCGCCAAGTGCTCAATGAGATCCAGAGTAATGCATATGATGGCTGAATTTCCTCCCCATTTCCTTACCGTGAAACTCCACTTTCCCAAGCACCTTTGGACCACATGGTTGTTGGTCTCCCTGCTCGGCTCCACGGCTCTCTTCGCCAACACGGCGCCGGTGATCGATCGTCAGCCCTATCGTGTTCTCTACGATACCAATCACGATCCCATCGGAGAGTGGCCGCCTATCGACATTGATCCGCCGCGCGTCGATGCCAGTTCATTGGTCAACATAGGCTGCGCCATCGATCTGCGCATCGTTGCAAGCGGTCCTGACCTGAGCTATCAGTGGAAAAAAGACAATGCGAACATTCCGGGTGCGAATGGTTCTCAGCTCTACATCAATGTCAATTCCCTCGCAGATGAAGGTGTCTATCGTTGTGTCGTGAGCAATCCCTATGGTACCCAGGTTAGCATGCCAGTACGCATGGGTATTGTGGATGTCAGCTCCTCCAACTACTTTGTGGCCGCCGACAGTAGAGCGAAGGTCTCGCTGCAGGCAGTTGTCAAATTCCCTACGACTATCGGCGGGTTTAAATACCGCTGGTATAAAATGCTGGACGCGAATCCCAACATCAACACCGATGAAATGCTCACGGATGGCGGGGGCTTTTCCGGTGCCACCAAGTCGAAGCTGAGCGTCAATGTCACCAGCACGGATGTCGCCGGCAGCTACTACTGCGTCGTGACAGCCTACAACACCTACATGCTGGCAGGCCTGCATCACCTCGCCGTGGTGCCCGCCCCAGAGCCGACCATGGTCCAGCTCGGTGCACCGATGAATTTTTCGGTGACGCCGATCGGCCCGGCCCACCTGCTTGGCGGACTGGAGTACCAGTGGCTCAAGGACGCTGCTGAAATCCCCGGCGAGACAAATGCCACTTACGTTGTCGCCAGTGCCGGGACCGGAGATGTCGGCCTGTATTCAGTGTTCGTCACGCACCCCACCTTGGATGCCGTGACCACGCCGCAGGCGGCGGGCTTGGTGATTGACGAACCGGTCAGCCATGTGTTGGCGATTGCGACCGGCACCACCTCGCTGATGGCCCCAGCCCCTGTCAGCACCGCGCAGACCTTCCAGTGGTTCCGCAACGGCAATCCCGTCCTTGATGGTGACCGTTTCAGCGGCGCCACCAAGGCGAAGCTGGGAATCAAAGCCGTGGAACCTGCAGATGCAGGCGACTATGAGTGCCGTGGTACCCTCTATGGTGACACGGTCGTGGTCGCCCGCCCGGTGCTCATCGTTCTGCCGGCGCCACTCTCGCAAGTCGCCGCCCTTGGCGGTGGCTTTGAGCTGGAGGGCCTTCCCGAGTATGATTCCTCCCTGGCCGTGGATGCCGGTGACTTTGAATATCAATGGATCAAGGGAAGCGGGCGCAGCGCTGCGCCTGTCGATGGTGAGACGGCATCTGCATTCACGGTCGCCACCGCTTCCCTAACTGACGTCAGCAATTATTGCCTGCAGCTCAACTATCCGGGGGCGAATCCAGTGAAAAGTCTGCCGGCCGCCGTTGCTGTGGTCGACACCATGCCAATCACGGTGAATGTCAACGCCGGCAGATCCACCAGTTTGAAGCCCGTTTATAGCGGCCGCGGGGTTGCATTCGAGTGGCGCCGCGGTGGCCTGCCTATTGAGGAGAGCCCGCACTATGTGGGTGTCAGCAAAAATGCCCTCTCGATTGTGGGCGCCTCGTTGGAGGATGCCGGAGATGATTACGAATGCATCATCAGCTACCCTGGCGGCTCGTCGGTGGCGGCGCCCTTCGAAGTGGTGGTCTATTCTGCGCCGGAGATTCTTGACTTCGAACTGCCTGAAATGATAGTTGGCGGTGCGGTGAACTACGCCATCACCTGCAGCCCCGATCCGCTCTACGCTCCGCAATCTTTCGATGCCAAGGTAGTTCTCGAAAGCGGTCGCTTGTCAAATCTGCCAAAGGGCTTGGTCATTGACCGGTTGACTGGGAATATTACCGGATCTCCGACTGTGTCCGGCTCCTTCACCATTCGCGCGCTTGTCAAGAATGCGGTTGGAACCACGACCGTTGACAGCCAGCTTGTGATTCATGCCTTGCCTGATTACCTGCTTGGCCGTTACACGGGGCCGTTGCCGCGCATGCCTGCCGGCGAATTCTGCGACCTTGGTGGACGTATCGACCTGACCGTCACCTCGACCGCGGCCGTCAGTGGCAAGTTGACCGTCGGAACTGTTGGCTACTCATTCAAGGGCGTGCTTTCACTCGACAGCACCGATCCTCTCACCGCAACGGGCAGCGCCGAAATCGTTTTGCCACGCACGGAAGGCAACTTGACACTGAATTTCGATTTAGGATCAGACAATTATCTGAGCAATGGAGTCATCACAGGCGCAGAAAACACAGTCGCTTTCACGGGCTGGCGAGGTGTTTATTCCACTTCTAATCCGCCGGCTGAGTATGCTGGCCGATACAACGTTGCAATGTTCACAAATTCTTACGGGGAATTGGATAAACCCCAGGGTGTTAGCTACATCAGTTTAAATATTGATGCATCTCCGAGCTCTGACTTTACAGCTGGCAACTACATCGCGGCGGGACAATTGGCCGATGGCCTGTCCAGAGTGACGACGGCATCAGTAATTGGTCCTGCAGGAGAATTCCTGATCTATCAGGTTCTTTACTCCACGGCTGAAAAGGGATCTTTGACAAGCCTGGGTATGGCGATCTATGAGGGTGGGGCTGTTACTGGTAACATGTATTGGAGTTGTCCGGCTAATGCATCGACTCGGCGTTATCCTGCCGGTTTTGATCCGTTGGATCTGGCGGTTTACGGGGGTCGTTATGTGGCCGGAGACCGTTTGCTTGGGGTAAATCAAGCGAGCTTATCGGCCTATGATGGCGGCATCGAGGAGGCCTCAATCAATCCTAACGCTCTGTTCGATATCGGCCTTGGAAATGTGCGTCCGGTGCGTAACGGGCCAAGCGCCGCTTTCACTGCGATCTCGAATTCGAACCTGAGCCTTGGGACCTTTGCAGGTAGCTTCAAGCTGGCGGATGACAATCCCGCGACACCAGCATTTAACCCAACGGAATACAAGCGGACTGTCAAATTTTACGGGTTGGCGGTGCCTATTCTAACTCAAGCACCAGTAGGATATGGCTACTTCGTGATGCCGCAAATTCCGACCCTCGATCCGCCAACCACCCCATTCACTTCTCCGGAACTCTCTGGTAATATCAGTTTCGATCCCGTAGTCCCAGATTGATTCTGGATAATTGGACTTGGCTCACTACTGCGGCCCGGATTTGTGATCTGTTGGCTTATATTCAAGCGTCTTAGAAGCATGCTATTTGCGTGACGTGGTTTTTCCGTCTACAGCAGGTTCTGTGAGCAGAACCTGCCTAAAAGACACCCACGTCTCGCTTCTGGGTTTGACCCAAGCTGAGTTGGCGGAACTCGTCGCCGAGGCGGGCCAGCCGGCCTTTCGGGCCGGTCAGCTGGCAGAATGGATGTTTCAGCGCCGAGCGCCCGATTTCGGCGCGATGTCCAACCTGCCTGCGGCCCTGCGCATGGCACTTGCGGAACGCTATGTCACCCGCAGCATGGAGATCGCTGCGGTGACCGGTTCCCGAGACACGACCCGGAAGTTCCTGCTGCGCCTTCAGGATGGACGCTATGTGGAGACCGTGCTGATACCGGCCAACCCCGCCTTGTACGGGGGGAGAGCGGACCGGCGCACCCTTTGTGTCTCGAGTCAGGTGGGATGTGCATATGACTGCAAGTTTTGTGCCAGTGGACTGGCCGGCTTCACCCGCAACCTTACCGCGGCGGAAATCGTCGAGCAGGTGGTTCAGGTTGAGCAGAACACCGGTGAGCGGGTCGACAATCTGGTGTTCATGGGCATGGGCGAGCCGCTGGCGAATTTCAGCAACGTCACCCGTGCCATCGAAATCCTCAATGCGCCCTGGGGCCTCGGCATCGGGGCGCGGCACATGACGTTGAGCACCAGCGGATTGGCACCGCAGATCCGCAAGCTGGCCGACTTTCCCCTGCAAATTCGCCTGGCGATCTCCCTCCACGGGGCCACCGACCCGGTGCGCGACCGCATCATGCCGGTGAACCGCAAGTATCCGCTGGTCGAACTGTTTGCCGCCCTTGAGGTCTGGCACCAGAAGCGCAAGCAGCATCTTACCTTCGAATACATCCTCATCGAGGGTGTAAACGACGATCTTGAGCAGGCGCGCGTGCTTTCCGGCAGGGCGCGGGCCCTGGAGGCCAAGGTCAATCTCATCCCCTACAACACCGTTGAAGGACTGCCGTGGAAGCGGCCATCGGTCGAGCGTCAGGAGGCCTTTCGGGACATCCTGTTGCGTGCCGGTGTCAAGGCCACCCTGCGCCTGGAAAAAGGCCATGACATCGCCGCCGCGTGCGGTCAGCTTCGCCTCAAGCAGGAGACGGCCGAGGGCATCATTGAATCGCCGGTGCCAGAGCGCCGTATCACGATTGGTGCAGGGGCTTGACTGAAGGGACGGGATTCGTCCGTCCGCCACACCCGAGACCGCATTCGGCCTGGTCTTCCGGACCTCATCTCAGCCCCGCTTCAGCCAGGCGTTCCTCAAGGTCGCTGGCGAGCAGCGCCTGTGTCATCGCTTCAAGTCGGCCCTCCATGACCCGGTCGAGATCATACAGGGTCAGGTCGATGCGGTGATCGGTGACGCGATTTTGCGGATAGTTGTAGGTGCGGATCTTCTCCTCTCGACCCCCTGAGCCGATGAGGCTGCGCCGGTGCGCGGAGTACTTCTCGGCCTCCTCCTGCTGCTTGCGCTCCAGCAGGCGGGAACGCAGGATGGTCAGTGCCTTTTCTTTGTTCTTGATCTGGCTGCGGCCGTCCTGGCAGCGAACGATGAGCCCGGTCGGCAGGTGCATGACCTGCACTGCGGAATCGGTGGTGTTGACCCCCTGGCCACCGGCACCGGAGGACCGGCAGACTTCAATGCGCACCTCCTCAGGCCGGATATCCAGGTCCACCTCGTCGGCTTCGGGCAGCACCGCGACGGTGGCGGCGGAAGTGTGGATGCGGCCCTGGGCCTCGGTTGCCGGAACGCGTTGGACGCGGTGCACGCCACTCTCATACTTGAGAATGCGGAAGACATCTTCGCCGCTGATCTTGAGCACAATCTCCTTGTAGCCGCCGACGTCGGAGGGGCTTGCCTCGAGGGTTTCGACGCGCCAGCCACGGGCTTCGGCGAAGCGCGTGTAGAGTCGCGCCAGGTCGGCGGCGAACAAAGAGGCCTCGTCGCCGCCGGTGCCGGCGCGGATTTCCATTAGGGCGTCGCGGCCTTCCAGAGGATCGGGCGGCAGGATGGCGAATTGCACCGCCTTTTCGAGTTCGGTGACCCGGGCTTCGAGGTCAGGGAGTTCCGCACGCGCCAGTTCTGCCATTTCGGCGTCCTCTCCGTGTGCCAGGTCTCGGCTGGCCGCGAGTTCATCGAGCTGGCGCTGGTAGTCCTCCCAGTTCTTCAGGATGCCGTCGAGCTGGCGGTGCTCTCGAGTGAGGTCGCCCGCCTTTTTCGGGTCATCAAAAAAGCCCGACTGCCCCATCAACTCCTCAAGGAGGCGGTAGCGGGTGCGTTTGGCATCAATGATGGCGCGGTAATCCATGGGGCCGGGCTTTCAGGCAAACAAAAACGGTGTCCGGCGCGAGGCGCGGACACCGTCTTCAAGAAGGGAAGGGGACGACTAGGAGGCGCTTGCGTCGCTGAGCTTCGGCGACGAGCGCCGGGCGCGGGTGCTGCCGTAGCGCTGGGCGAACTTGTCGACGCGGCCCGCGGTGTCAATGAAACGCTGTTCGCCGGTGAAGAAGGGGTGGCAGGCGGCGCAGATGCCGATGCGGAGATTCTGAACCGTCGAGATCGTCTGATAGACCGCTCCGCAGGTGCAGGTGATGGTGGTTTCGTAAACCGTGGGGTGTCCTAGTTCTTTCATGAGCTGTAAGTCACGGGAAGCCGGCGAGGGGCGGGGGCCGCTTTCACCGGGGCGTGGGAGGTGGATACTTGCACAGGAGTGCCCTTCGTCAACGACTTTCTGGGCCGCCCAAGGGCGCTGTGACGCCATCGCGCCATTCTTCGGCACTGGCGGGCGCAGGTGAAAGCTGTCAAAGTGCCCTGATGCCGGTCCGTGCTGTCTTCCTCCTGTTGCTTGCCTGTCTGCCGCTTTTGCCGGCCGGCTGTGGGGGGCTTGACCCACTGTTTGCAGACGGGGAGTTGCAGAGACTGACGGAAGAAATCGCCGCCACCGAAGCTAGGCTGGTTACCCTGCCGGAGCTGCGGGTTGCGGCTCAGACACACCAACGCCTTGGTTTTCATGGTCGCAGCGCCGAGCCCGCCTGGATGGAAATCGATTTGGCAAGGGCGGCGGTGCTCGACGAGATCGTGCTTTTTCCAGCCCGGACGACAGAACCCGCCAACGGTGAAGCCGCCAGCGGGTTCCCGCCGGAACTGCGCGTGCTCGGCGCAGCAGCCGATGAGGCTCTGCAACCCCTGGCCGAGTGGCGTCAGCCGGAGGGCACGGCGGCGTTTGATCCGCCTTTCCTGCGCCTGCCGCTGCCGGGTTCGCTGCTGCGCCGGTTGCGTTTGGAAGTCCGCGGCGGCCAGGCGCGTGGTCGCGTCCGGTTTTTTGCGCTGGGCGAGGTGGTTCTGCTAGCCGGGGGCGCCAACCTCGCGCTTGGCGCGCCGGTTCGCGCCAGCGAAGGCATTGTCAACCCGCCGCGTTGGCAGCCGGCAAACCTGACCGACGGCTTCCTCTGGTTCGGCAACCTGCAGGGCCAGGGCATTGCTCGTGCAAACGGCTTCCACAGCCGCATCGAGTCGTCGCCGGAAGCCGTGCCCAAGTGGGTGGAAGTGGATCTCGGCAGCGAGGCCGCGATTGATGAGGTGAGGCTGGTACCCGCGCGCCCCATCGATTTCGCCGATGTCGCCGGCTTTGGCTTTCCGCCGCGCTACCGGGTCGAGTTGCTGCCGGAAAGCGGCCCGGGACTCACCCTTGACGCCAATCCGGAGGCTTCGCCCAACCCTGGCGATGCTGCCGTCTGCCTGCCGGCGGGAGGGCGTTCCGCCCGGCGGGTGCGGGTCATCGCTGAGCGGCTCTGGCAGCGCAGCGACGACTACATTTTTGCGCTCGGCGAACTGCAGGTTTGGGCCGGTGGTCGCAATCTGGCACTCGGTGGACATGTGGTTAGTTCGGACCACGTGGTGGCTGCCTCCTGGCCATCGCAGGCCCTGGTGGACGGCCATGATAGCCGCCGGGAATTGTTGTCATGGGTGGATTGGCTCGAGCAGGTCAGCCTGCGCGCGACACTGACCCGCTCGCTGGAAGCCGCGCGCCAGAGGCTCGCAGTTGTCGAGCGCAGCCGTCAGCGCGCGGTTGTGCGAACGGTCCTCCTTGGCGGTGGTTTGCTGCTGGTCGCCTTGGTCGCCTTGCTGAGCTGGATGCACTATCGGCAGAAGCTGGCCCGCCAGCGCCTGCGCGAGCGATTGGCCCGCGATCTGCACGACGAGATCGGCTCGCAACTCAGTCACCTGTCCCTGCTGGCCGGCCAGGGTGAGGCCGCTGCCCTGCCTAGGATTGCCGCCGGGGCTCGTGAGTTGCAGCAGGTCATGCGCGACCTGGTCTGGCTGCTGGCCCCCGGCGGCGGCGATGCCCGCGATTTCACGGCCCGATTGCGGGCGACTGCAAGGCAGTGGCTTGAGCCAGTGGTCACCGAGGTGCAGGTCGAGGCGAACGGATCGCCACCTCCGGGTCATTTGCCGCTCGACTGGGCGCGCGAGGTGATGCTGTTTGTCCGCGAGGCCCTGACCAATGCCGCCCGCCACAGCCGTGCCCAGCGTGTGTCGGTCCTGCAAGAATGGCGGCCAGATGCCTTTGCATGGATTCTTGAAGACGACGGCGTTGGATTCGACGAGCAGGCCTCCGGGTTTGCCGCCGGTTCGGGTCTGGGCAATCTTCGCCATAGGGCCGGCGTTTTGCAGGGAAAACTCGTCATCAACGCCCGCCCCGGCAGCGGCACCCGCATCGAACTGACCTGCCCGCTCCCTCATGAATCTCTGGCTAATTGAAGACCACCGCGCCCTGCGTGAATCGCTTGTGCTCGCTCTCCGTCAGGCCCGGCCGGACTGGAGCCTGCAATCCTTTGCCTGCGCCGAGGACGCGCTCGCTGCCGCGGCGGCTGGGGTGGTGACCGACGTGCTCCTGCTCGATCTTGGTCTGCCCGGCCTCGGTGGTCTGGAGGCTTTGCCGTTGTTGAAGGCGGCGCTGCCCACGGCCGAGGTGGTGGTCTTCACGGTCTTCGACGATGCCGACAAGATCTATGCGGCGGTCTGTGCCGGTGCTTCGGGTTACCTGCTCAAGTCGGAGCCGGTCGAGACCGTTGTACGTGCGGTTGAGGAAGTTCGCGAGGGCGGGTCGCCCATGCATCCGCAAGTGGCGCGCAAGGTGCTTGACCGCCTCAGCGGGCGACGGCAGGCACCGGAATCAATCCTGTCAGAACGCGAGCGCGCAGTGCTCCAGGCCATGGCCGAGGGGTTGACGAAAAAGGAGATTGCCGCCCGGCTCGACCTCAGCGTGCACACGGTCGACAACTACCTGCGCCGCATCTATCGCAAGCTGCATGTCAACACCCTCCAGGGTGCGGTGGCGAAGGCGCTCAAGGACGGCCTCCTGTGACGCGATGCCGTGGCAGGAAAAGCACCGTGCTACACCGTATTCCTTGGTATGATACTTCGCACCGTTTTCCTGCTGGTGGTCGCCACCTTCGCGGCCGCAGCGCCCGATTTTGAGCGCGAGGTGGCGCCGATTCTTGAGTCGCGCTGTCTGTCTTGCCATGCGGCCGGCAGTGCCAAGGGCGATGTCCGTCTCGACACCCGTGCCGGGGCGCTGGAACACCTGGTTGCCGGCCGGCCCGACGCCAGTTCCCTGATCGAGCAGGTCAGTGGCCCTGAACCTGACATGCCCAAAAAGGAGAAGCCCCTGACCGCCGCGCAGGTGGACATCCTGCGTCGGTGGGTGCAGGACGGAGCGCCCTGGCCGGAGTCGCGCGTGCTAGTCGACCGCCCGGCGCGTGATTTGGAATGGTGGAGTCTCCGGGAGATCCGCAGCCCGGCCCTTCAGGGACAGCAGGCCAATCCGGTGGACTACCTGCTGGAGGCGAGGCTGGCCGAACGGGGTCTCAGGCCGGTGGCTGAAGCCGACGCGGTCACCCTGATTCGCCGGCTGAGCTACGACCTCACGGGCCTGCCGCCCTCGCCCGAACAGGTGGCAGCGTTTGCCGCCGATTACAGCCGCCACGCAGGGCCTGCGGTCGATGCGGCAGCCAGGCGTCTGATGGCCTCTCCGGCGTTCGGGGAAAAATGGGGCCAGCACTGGCTCGACCTCGTCCGCTACGCCGAGACGCACGGCTACGACAAGGACAAGCCGCGCTCCAACGCCTGGCCGTACCGGGATTATGTCATCCGGAGCCTCAACGGCGACAAACCCTATGACCGCTTCGTGCAGGAGCAGATTGCCGGTGACGCCTTGTATTCCGGCGATCCCGACGGCGTGCTGGGTCTCGGCTTTCTCGCCGCCGGTCCCTGGGATTTCATCGGTCACACGGAGGTCGGCGAGGGCAAGGTCGACGGCCGCATCGCCAAGCATCTCGACCGTGATGAAATGATCTCCGCCGTCTTCAACGTCTTCACCAGCACGACGGTTCAGTGCGCCCAGTGCCATCACCACAAGTTCGATCCGGTGACGATGCAGGACTACTACCGCCTGCACGCCGTCTTTGCCGCCGTCGACCGTGCCGAACGGGTGTACACCGGATTGCCGCCCGACCAGGAACGGCGGCGCAACGCGCTGCTCGCGAAGGTCAATACCCTGAAGGCTGAACGGAGTCGTCTGCAAAGCGAGGCCAAACGCGAACTCGGAGCGCGCACCTCGGGGATTGAGCGACGCCTGGATGAACTCAAGTTGAAGCATGGCTCGCCCCTTCGCCCGCAGTATGGCTGGCACAGCCAGATCTCCAAAGTTCAGGAGACGGTCAAGTGGGTGCAGCTTGATCTCGGCAAGCCGCAGGGGGTCGAACAGATCCGGCTCATTCCAGCGTACGACACCTACAACGGCATCGGCGCCGGTTTTGGATTTCCAGTTCGCTATCAGGTCGAGGTAGGCAACGACGCCGAGTTTAAGCAGGGCGTGCGACGGGTTCGCGATGCCACCGCCACCGACCAAGCCAATCCCCGTCATGGCGAGATCCTGATCGACGTCGGTGGTGAGGCCGTGCGCTATCTGCGTGTCACCGCCACCCGTCTCGCGCTGCGCCAGGATGACTACATCTTTGCTCTCGGTGAGTTGCAGGCGATCGGTGGTGAGAACCATGACAATCTTGCCCTGGGGGCCGCGGTGCATTCCCTCGACAGTATTGAGGCGGCGCCACGATGGGGTCGGGCCAATCTCACGGATGGCATCTGGCATCGCGAAGTGGGTGATCCCGGCGTTCTCGCCGAACTGCGTGAACTGGAGGCACAAAAGGAGGCCATCGAGAAGGAGTTGACCGATCCTGCCCGCGAAACGCGCCTGCAGGCCATCGCCGCGGAGCTCGCCGTGTTGAATCCCGAACTCGCAGCCTTTCCCAAGGGGGAGGTGGTGTATGCCGCAGCCACCGACTTCAATGCGCAGGGCCGATTCCTCCCGACCGGCGGCCGGGCGCGCGAGATTCGCCTGCTGCAACGCGGTGACATTCGCTCACCCGGCGACCTCATGCGTCCAGGCCTCCCACCGCTTTGGCCCGGAGCGCCGGAGCAGTTCGATGTGAAAGCGGACACCCCCGAAGCCGACGCCCGCGCCGAACTCGCCCGGGCAATCACGGCGGGCGGGAACCCGCTGTTCTGGCGCAGCATCGTCAACCGGCTCTGGCTGTGGACCTTCGGGCAGGGGCTTGTTGCCAGCCCCAATGATTTCGGGCGCATGGGTCAGCCGCCGAGCCACCCCGAACTGCTGGAGTTCCTCGCCGCCCGGCTGCGCGACGATCCGCGTCACTCGCTCAAGGACATTGTCAGGCTGCTGGTCACCAGTCGCGCCTATCGCCGGGCCACGGTGCACGACGAGGGTAACGCCCGCATTGACGCCAACAATGAGCTTCTCTGGCGAGCCAATCGCCGACGCCTGACCGCCGAGGAATTTCGCGACAGCCTCTTGCAGGTGGCCGGTGTCCTGCGACTTGAACCGCGCGGTGGATCGAGTTTTCAGGATTTTGTCATCGAGAAGCCCCAGCACTCGCCGCATTACCAGTATCATCTCCATGATCCGAACGATCCGGCAGGCCACCGCCGCAGTGTCTATCGCTTCATCGTGCGCAGCCAGCCGCAGCCCTTCCTGACCAGCCTCGACTGCGCCGACCCTTCGCAAAGCGTGCCCCAGCGCGATGAATCCACCACGGCGCTGCAGGCACTTGCCCAGTGGAACAACCGCCTGGTTGAGGCCATGTCCATCCAGTTTGGCAAGCGTCTGGCCAAGGAGGCCGATCCCGTGACTGCGGCCTGCCTCGCTGCCCTGGGACGCCCGCCGACGAACGCGGAGCAGGTCGCCCTGGGTGGGCACCTCAAGGAACATGGCACCACCGCCCTGGCGCGGGTGATGTTCAACCTGAACGCCTTCGTTTACCTCGACTGATGTCATGAACCGCCGACACCTGCTCTCCTCCCTGCCTGGTCTCGCCCTGGCCGACCTATTGCTGCGCGATGGCGCTCTTGCCGCCTCCGGCGTGCTGAATGCCGGCCTGCATCATCCACCCCGTGCCAAGCGGGTCGTGCAGCTTTTCATGGCTGGCGCCGCCAGCCATCTCGATCTCCGGGATCACAAGCCGCTGCTGAAGCAGAAAGACGGGCAGCCTTGGGACCCCGGTGAGAAGGTGGAACTCTTCCAGAGCACGCCCGGTGCCTGCTTTGCCAGTCCCTGGTCCTTCCGGGCCCACGGTGAGTCGGGCAAGATGTTGAGCGACATTGTCGCGCCACTGGGTGATGTGGTGGATGACATTGCCTTCGTCCACAACGTCGTCGGCAAGACCGGTGTGCACAGCCAGGGCACGCTTCTGCAGACGACGGGCTTCCAGTTGCCCGGATTCCCCAGCGCGGGCTCGTGGGTCAGCCACGCTCTCGGCAGCGAGAGCGACAACCTGCCGTCTTTTGTCGTTTTGCCCGACCATCGTGGACTGGCCTCCAATGGTGCCAAGAACTGGGCCAGCGCTTTTTTGCCCGCCCAGCATCAGGGGACCGTCATCCGCCCTGGAAGTGAGGCACCCGTGGCTGACCTGCTGCCACCCGCCTCCGTCGCCCCCGCCGCCGATCGCGCCGGACTTGATGTCCTTGCTCGGCTGAATGCCGCCCACGCGCGGGAACGTACCGGTGACGACCGCCTGCAGGCGCGGGTGCGAAGCTACCAGCTCGCCGCCGCCATGCAGCTCAGTGCCACCGATGCGCTCGACGTTGATGGCGAGCCGCGGCATATCCGGGAGATGTATGGCCTGGCCTCGGAAGGCCCCGGTGTCGAGGATACCACGATCAACGTCAAGGCCGAGACGGAATTCTTTGGGCGCAAGTGCCTCGTCGCGCGCCGCCTGCTCGAGCGTGGCGTCCGTTTCGTGCAGATCTGGAGCGGCAACGACAACGGCTTTCCGCGCCGGAACTGGGACAGCCACGAGGACGTCAAGCGTGACCATGAACCGCTCGCCCTTGGCATGGCGCGCGGAGCGGCGGCTCTCATCAAGGACCTCAGGCAGCGCGGCATGCTGGACGACACGATCCTCCTCTGGACCACCGAATTCGGTCGCATGCCTTGCTCCCAGGGCAGCCGTGGCCGTGACCACAACCCCTTCGTTTTCACCAACTGGCTCTGCGGGGGCGGGGTCAAGGGCGGCACCTACGGTGAAAGCGATGCCTGGGGATTCCGCCCGGCCGATCCAGGTCGAGCCACCACGGTCTATGACATCCATGCCACTGTGATGCACCTGCTTGGCATCGATCATGAGCGCCTGACCGTTCGCCACAATAGCATTGACCGCCGATTGACGGATGTTCACGGCCATGTCTTGACCGACCTGCTGGCCTGAGGACGCACGATCACCCACGGCAAGGATAAAGAAGCGATGGAAGCATCCGTCTCCCACGTTACCATGGGGCATGCCAGCCAAAGTCCTGACCATCCTGCTCACCGACGACCATGCCGTTGTCCGCAACGGCTTTCGTCACATCCTCGCGGCGGAATGGGACATGGAGGTGGTGGGCGAGGCTTCCAATGGCCGTGAGGCGGTTGAAATGGCTGACCGGCTCAAGCCCGATGTGGTCGTCATGGATGTGACCATGCCGGAACTCAACGGAATTGAGGCCGCCCGCCGGATCTGCAAGGCCTGTCCGCGCACCCGTATCCTGGCCCTGTCGATGCACAAGGATGCGGTCTATGTGCGCGAAATCCTGAGGGCCGGTGCGCACGGATACCTCCTCAAGGACTCGAGTCAGGCCGATTTCCTCTCGGCGGTGCGGGCTGTCGCCGTTGGCAAGGGCTGGCTCAGTCCCGAGGTTTCCGACGCGGTGCTGGATGACTACCGGCGCCACGTCAGCAATCCGGTTGACCTGCTTTCCACGCGCGAGCGTGAGGTGCTGCAACTCATTGCGGAAAGCAAAACCAACAAGGAGATTGCCTCGGCCCTGCATCTCAGCGTGTACACCGTCGAGGCGCATCGTTCGCGCATCATGGAAAAGCTGAACCTGCACTCGATCGGAGAATTGGTTCGTTTTGCCATGCGCAACGGACTCATCGACTGAGGGATTTTCATGCCGGACCAATGGCTCATTCTCGGGAGGCGGGTGAACGAGCGCACCGTCCTGCGTGGTCTGATTGCTGGATTCGGCACGGTCATGCTGCTGCTCGGGGCGGCTGGCTGGCTGGCAGTGCACGAAGGACGGTCCATCCGTCTGAATGCCGAGGAACTGATGCGCGAGCAGGTGCTTGTCACCCGTCTGCTGCATGAGGCGCAAGTTGAGGAAGATGCACTTGCGCTGGCACTGCACCGGTTGACGAGTTCGGCGGAACTGGCGGAGCGCGCGGAACGCGTTCACGAACTGGAAGAGGCCGATCGCGCCATCGCACGCCTGGCCGCTCAGGCGAGCATGACGGCGCAGGCGGAGCCCTGGCGGCACCTGGCGGCGGCGACCCGGCTTTTTTCCGAGGGAGTGCGCCAGGCCTTCGAGGTCCAGGGCAATGTCCCCCGTGAAAGCATGGAGCGTCTGTTCTCCGCTCATGATGAGGTTGTGCGCCTGATTCACGGCCTGATTCTGGAGAGCACGGACCATCTGGAGACGCTGGATCTGCGCCTCTCCGGCCACCTGCGCACCCTGGCCGGGAAGTCCGCGCTGCTGCTGGGATCGGCAGTTCTGTTGTCCTGTGCCTGCGCGGCGGGTACCATTGGTTACGTGCGGGCCAGTATCCGGCACATTGAGGCGCAGGCGGATGAACTTCATCGTGTGTCGTGGCACATGCTGCAAGGCCAGGAGGAGGCGGCTCGGCGCTTCAGTCATGAACTCCATGATGAACTGGGCCAGTCGCTCGCCGCGGTTCGCGCCAACCTCGTTGCGCGTTCCGGACCCGACGAGGCGCACCGCCGGGCCGACTGCCTGCAGTTGGTCGATTCGGCGATCGCCAACGTGCGCGAACTTTCCCAGCTGCTGAGGCCTGTGATCCTCGATGACTTTGGTCTGGATGCCGGCCTGCGCTGGCTGACCGAGGGATTTGCACAGCGGACGCGGCTGCAGGTGGATTACGAGTCCGATCTTGCCGAGCGTCTGCACAGTGATCTCGAAACGCACCTATTCCGCATTGGACAGGAGGCACTCACCAACGTCGCCCGGCATTCCGGGGCGACGCGGGTCTCCCTGCACCTGCGCACCGAAGACGGCCGCGTGCGACTGGACATTGAGGACAACGGCAGGGGGCTGCCGGCGGACATGACTTCCACGCGTCCGGGCCTGGGGTTGACCGGCATGCGCGCACGTGCCCGTCAATGTGGAGGCATTTTGGAAATTGAACCCGTGTCACCACACGGGCTCGCTCTGCGTGTCGATGTGCCCCTGCGGCCAGCCGAACCCGAGCGGGCTTAGGCGTCCGCTTGCATTCCGCGCAAGCCCGCCGATGCATGGGCGCTTGAGCGCTTCCGCCACGCCAGCCGCCGCCGCAGCCTTCGACTTTCGCCGGGGTGCCTCCTGGATGTTGCTGTCGCTGGCGGGTTTCACCGGCATGGCCCTGCTGGTCCGCCACTTGGGAGCGGTGCGCGGCATCAGTGCCTGGTGGGCGCTCTTCTTCCGTGCGACAGCGGGCATGGCGGTTGTCTGGCTGGTGTTTGCCCCCGGCGGGCGGGTCAGTTTCCGGCGCGCGCTGTGCGGTCGCCTGCTGGTGACGCGCGGCGTCATTGGCGCACTTGGCACCGCTGCCTATTACGTGACGCTGCCGTTGCTGGGAGCCGGCAAGGCGACGCTCATTGGCAATACCTGGGCGGTATGGGCCGCCCTGCTGGCGACGTTTCTTCTGGGTGAGCGACTCGGACTGCGGCGTCTCGCCGGCATACTGTGCGCCGTGGCCGGGGTGGCCTGCCTGACCGGCCTGCATGGCGGTGACTTCACCCGGGTCGGCCTCGCCGAAGGCATCGCCCTGGGAGGAGCCTTTGCCGCGGCGCTGGTGGTCGTTGTCATCCGCCAACTCACCCTGACCGAAACCAGCGGCACCATCTTTGCCTCGCAGTGTCTCTATGCCGGAGTGCTGGCGCTGCCCTTTCTGTTCACCCTGCCGCTGCCGGGCGCCCTGGACGCCGGACTGCTGACCGCCGCGGCCCTTCTGGCGGCCCTGGGGCAACTGGCGATGACCGAGGGGTTTCGTTACCTGCCGGTCAGCACCGGCGGCGCTTTTCAAATTCTGCTACCGCTCGTGCTCACCTTGGCCGGGGTGCTGTTTTTTGACGAGCCGTTCACCCTGGCGCAGGCTGCCGGTGCCGCTCTGATTCTGGCCGGCTGCCACCTGACGGTCGCGGCACGCCGGGCGTGAGACAATTCACGGTTTTTTCTTCGCCTTTTCGGGCAGTCCCTGGCCGGGCTTGAGGTCCAGGTTGGCCTTTAGGTCGGCTTCGCTGATGCTGGAGACCACCCCGGCGGCCGGCACTTCCGCCTGGGCCGTCCAGAGGATGGCGTTGAGCACGAGCTTGCGCTGGTCATCACTGGCCCAACCCTGGTGAAAATGACCACCGGTAAAACCGAAACCGCGTCCGCCTCCGGCATTCTCCGAGGCCCAGGCAACGTGCTGCTGGTCACCGCGCGCGACCGATGCCCGCACCGCCGGATTGCCACTGTGATGGCCGTCGGGACGGCTCATCGTCGATTCCGGGGCGACATCGCTGAGGATGGGGGTGACACCCTTCATGCCCTCGCGAAAGCGCATGTGGAAATACCATTCGTCGAGCGAACCGAAGGGTTGGACTCCGTTGGCGACCGGGTGGGACGGCAGGGTTTTAAAGTTGGCCTGCCAGTGCGGATTGACACTCCAGTCGACCTCGAAGCAACCGCCCATCCAGTCGAGGAACTCCTTCTGGCCCTTTTCCAGGGTCGGCTCGACGGCGTAATGGATCGTCACAAAACCGCAGCCGCGCTTCATCTCCCGGTCAAGCTGCGCCAGTCGATCCTCTTGAAGGGCCGGATGGCGCGGACCGCCGTCGGCATACATGACGACCGTGTCCGCCGAGGCGAGTTCCTCGGCCGACGGCCACTCGCCATTGAGGTGGTGCAGGATTTCCACACGGTCGGCCGCGCCCTGTTCCAGGCACTTTTTGAAGAGCAGGATGCCGGCGTTATGCTCGTGCTGGCCGGGGCCATGCGAGGGGCTGCCGGCGATCAGGACGACGCGTTTTTTCCCCGCCGGTGCCGCGCCGGCCGTTTCCGGTGAGCACTGGGACTGCAGCAGGACGAGGCCGAGGACGGCGAGGGCGGGAAGGAGGAATTTCATGCGGGGCTCAGGGGAACGCAGCCGGGGGGGCGGCCTTTTCAAGCGGTTGCTGCAGCAGTGTGGCTTGCCAGCCGAGCAGGCCGAACAAACCGAAGCCGAAGGCATTCAGGCTGCCGTGGATTTGCCACATGCGCGCCAGAGGCAGAGCCAGTTCGGGAAGCAGGGAACGCAGGCCGAATCCCAAAGCCAGCAGCATGGCCACGAGCAGCGAGGCGCCGGAGAGGAGAAATCCGAGGCTGGGCCACCGGCCCGCAGGGCGGCGGAGGCCGCAGACCAGTTGCACCAACGCCACACCGAGTGCGCCCAACACCAGGACAGCCACGGCCAGATGTTCCAGGTGTGGCAGCATTCCGAAATGTGTGCAGGTGATGCCGGCGGCGACCAGCGGCACGCCGGCCAGGATGGCGAGACAGGTGCCCCGCGTAAGCTGGCCGGGATGGGCACGCGCCTGAAGGCCGGCGATCAGCGGCAGGGTGAAGCCGGCATGATGAAAATGCGCCGCCGTCAGCAGGACGATGAGCGGGTTGAACTGCCATGGGGTCAAGCCGGCCCGGTGGGCGACCAGCCAGGCCGCACCGATGGCGGGGAAAACCTGAGCCAGGTCGAGAGTCAGGCCCGCCAGGCCGGGAGGCCCTGTGGTCAACCAGCGCTCCAGCAACCGGTGGACACGATGCAGCCGAATCCCCAACCAGGGCAGGGACAGCAGGAAGGCTGTAGGCACGAGATGACCGGCCGCGGCGTCGAAGAATGCCGTCGGCGGTGCGGGCACCGTCAACAGAGAGAGGCCCGCCAGGCAGGCCGCGGTGTCTTCGACAAGGTTGTGCCATCCAGCCTTGGCCCCGGGCAGCAGGCCGCGCCCGAGCGGCATCAGCACGAGCAGGGAAAAGAGCAGCAGGGCAAGGATCCAGAAGTCACCCGGCGCCACGTGCAGTCGAATAGAGGCTGGCTCCTTCAACGGCAGGCCACAGTCGCCTGCAGGAAAAGCCTTCATCACCCAGGCCAGCAGGGCGAGCATGGCGACCCAGACAAGCAGTGAAGTCACGAGTTTCATGCCGTCGCCTCGACCATGCGTTGCTGGGAATCCCGGACGAAACGCAACTGCCACCAACGGGCGACCGGAAAGCCGATCCAGGCGAGCGGATGGCGTGGTTTGGAAAAGGCATGGATGACATACCAGACGCTGTTGTCCCCGCGGTGTTCGACAACAAAGGCCTCCTCGCCACACTCGGCATGCTCGGGCAGCGTGCCATAGACAAAACCATGCGAGGCCGGAGAGTCCAAGCGCTGGAGAATCCGGCAGGGATTGACCCACCAAAGGCCGGCCAGGCGGACCACCATCGCGACAATATCGCCCGGGGCCTGGCCGGTGGAGCGTGTGCGCGCGACACTGGCCCAGTGCGGAAACATTCGCCAGGCATCCAGGGCATCCGCGGCTCGCTGATACGCCTCGCTTCCCGATCCCAGGCGAATTTCATGGCGATCCACCAAAAAGCCCTGGGCCGGCGGGTGTGCCACGCCGCCCGCGTGGCGATAGGACAGGGGAGCCTCTGCCCAGGCAGCAAGGCAGGGGTCGAGCCTGTCCGGCGTGGGTGACTGCAGGCAGGTCATGCGCCAGCCAACATGGGTCAGGCCGCGACGGGGAGGAAGCGGAAAAGGCGGATTTTTTTCATGCTGGCCTACACAACTTTTTGATTCTTGCCGGCCTGAGTGCATCGGTCTGTCATGCCCCTGCGCGCAGTCATCTTCGA
>JAUREI010000203.1 GCA_030827515.1 Prosthecobacter sp.
GTTTCATTATGACTTCCATGACACCGGTCGAACCTACCTGCGCGGCGAGGGCGACAGCGGTCCGTGGATGCACCATGAAAAACCCGGCCGCGGGGTCCACAACCTCAGCGACCGCAGTCTGGTGCCCTTGCGAAGTTTTGTGCCAGTGGAGTTCGAGGGACTCATCGGCGCCCAGGGCAACCTTGGTTTCAGCAGCATTGTCAGCTCGGCCCTGCGCCTGCACGACCAGCGCGTCCATGTCGGCCAGGCTGCCGGTGCGCTGGCTGCGCTCTGCCTGCAGCGCGGTCTGGCACCGCGTTCGGTGCCTCTCGATGCGGCCCTGCTGGAGGAAGTGCGCGCCGGTCTGTGCAACGCGTCGCACACCCCCATGCTGCTCTGGCCCTGGCGCGACCTGCCGGCCGGGCATCCGGCCTTCGTCGCCATCAACCGTCTTTCGGCCCGCCGACTGCTGCCCATGGAACGCCGCGAGGTGGATTTCCGTCCCGACGCCGCCGCCGAGGCCGGATGGTGTGCGGAGGTCCTGCGCCTATGCACCACGCAGCTCAATCAGGCACCCGTCGTGCCCTCTGGAACGATGACACGCGGTGAATTTGCCCGTCACGTCTGGCAGGCCATCGCCGGACAACAACCGGCGGCCTTCCCCCGGCTTGATGCGGTGGATGCTGACGTCGATGGCGTGCCCGATGCCAACGACCCCCTGCCCTTCGAGCCCGGTGTCTTCAGTTGGGTGGCGGAGCGCTGAATCTCAACACAGAGCGGCGGCCCCCGGCTGGGAGCCGCCGCGCAGGTCGGAAAATGGTGGAGGCGAGGGGAGTTGAACCCCTGTCCGAATGGCCATAAGCCGGAGCTTCTACATGCTTATCAGGTTCTTTGGTCTCGATGAGGGGCTTCAGCCTGCGGAATCCCGTTCACCCAGCGTCCTGTTGAATCTCGCTATCGACCCGGTCGCCCGGTCAGCCAGCCAGCCTGGTGGTTGCGGCTTCAAGGTTACCAGACATTACCTTGGAGACGTCGCGGGGCTTAGGCCGCGAGGGCAAGCTCAGAAGAGTTTGCAGTTATGTTTTGATCCGGTGATTAACGAGGCCAACGAATCATCCTCGGCATGCCACCCCGACCGCAGACTACCCGTCGAAACCAGGACGCCCCCAAGTCAGTGAGACTTGTTCACAATGCCACCCACCGGGTAAAAGTCAAGATGTCCCGGCCGCAATCGGTCCCTGCTGCCAAAAAACGGCATTCCACCCTGCAATCTGCAACGGACCGCTGCCGTTAGCCTCCCCCCGCCATGCTGCGTCTCCTGTTTCTCAGCCTCACCCTCGCCGCGTCCTCCAACGCCGGCACGGAGGCTCCCGCCTGGCGGGAGGCGGCCTGCGAAGGCGCCTACCCGCGCCATGTGCAGGGTGTCTGCACGGACGGCCAGGGCGCCCTGTTCTGGTCGTGGACCGACGCCATGGTCAAGACCGACCTCGACGGCCGGATCCTGAAGCGAATCCCGGCCGACGACCATCACGGTGATCTCTGCCATCACGAAGGCAAAATCTACGTGGCCGTGAACCTCGGCGAGTTCAATCAACCCGCCGGCAAGGCCGACTCCTGGGTCTACGTCTACAACGCCGCCACCCTGGACGAAATCCGGCGTGTGCGAGTGCCAGAACTCGTGCACGGCGCCGGCGGCATGGCCTGCGATGGCAGGCGCTTTCTGATTGTCGGCGGCCTGCCCGATGATGGGAACGAAAACTACCTCTACGAGTACGGCCTCGACCTTCAATTCCGGCGGCGTCACGTGCTGGCCAGCGGCCACACCCACCTCGGCATCCAGACCGCCGAGTTCGACGGTTCCTCCTGGTGGTTCGGCTGCTATGGCACTCCGAAGATCCTGCTGCGCGCCGATTCCCGCCTGCAACTCACCGGCCGCTGGGAGTTCGATGGCTCGGTCGGCCTGATCCATCTCGGCCGCGACCGCTTCCTGGTCGCCGTCAACAAGGCTGAAAAGGGTGTCGGCAACACCGCCCGCCTGCGCTTCGCACGCGCCTCCGACACCGACGGCCTGACCTTCGAACCTTCCCCCGCCTCACCTTGAACCCTTTCCACGCCATGAAATCCACATTCCTTCTCCTTCTCTGCAGTCTCGCCCTGGCCGCACGCGCCGCCGACAAGCCCAACTTCATCTTCATCCTCTGTGACGACCTCGGCTACGGCGACCTCGCCTGCCTGAATCCCGAGGGCAAGATCCCGACCCCGAATCTTGACCGGCTCGCGCGCGAGGGCATGACCTTCACCGACGCCCACACGTCCTCGTCGGTTTGTTCGCCCACCCGTTACGGCGTCATGACCGGACGCTACAACTGGCGCAGCAAGCTGCAGAAGGGCGTGCTCGGCGGCCTGAGTCCCCGCCTCATTGAACAGGGACGACTGACCGTGGCCGAAATGCTTCGCAAGCAGGGCTATCATACCGCCTGCATCGGCAAGTGGCACCTGGGCATGGACTGGAGCCTGCATCCGGGCAAGGAAGTGAGCGAGCTGAACATCGAATCGCGCGAGCAGGCCTTCAGCGCCGACTTCAGCAAGCCGGCCACCAACGGTCCGAATGCGGTTGGTTTCGACTACACCTTCGGCATCAGCGCCTCGCTCGACATGGTGCCCTACTGCTTCATCGAAAACGGCCGTGTCACCGCCCAACCGACCGAGGACCGGGGCCTGCTCATGTTCCATGGCGACGACAAAAACCGCATGTCGCGCGAGGGTCCGGCCGCACCCGGTTTCACCGGCTACGAGGTGCTGCCCACCCTCACCGACAAGGCCGTCGCCTACATCGGCGAGCGCGCCGCGGATGCCAAGGCTGACAAGCCCTTCTTCATCTACCTGCCCTACGCCAGCCCGCACACTCCTATCCTGCCGAACCCCGAATGGCGCGGCAAGAGCGGTCTGAACTCCTACGGCGACTTCGTCATGCAGCAGGATCACGAGGTGGGCCGCCTGCTGCAGGCGCTCGACCAGCACGGTCTGGCCGAGAACACCTTCCTCGTCTTCACCAGCGACAACGGCTGCTCGCCGAGCGCGCGCTACGACGAACTGCTCGCCAAGGGCCACAATCCGAGCGCCAAGTTCCGCGGCCACAAGGCCGACATCTATGAGGGCGGCCACCGGGTGCCCTTCCTCGTTCGCTGGCCCGCGAAGGTGAAGGGCGGCCAGACCACCTCCCAGCTCACCTGCCTGACCGACTTCATGGCCACCGCCGCCGACGTCACCGGCACGACGCTGCCCGAGGACGCCGCCGAGGACAGCTTCAGCTTCCTGCCCGCGCTGACCGGCGCCAGCGTCGGTGTCGTCCGTCGCAGCGTGGTCCACCACAGCATCGGCGGCTTCTTTGCGATCCGTGAGGGCAAGTGGAAGCTCGCGCTCTGCCCCGGCTCCGGCGGCTGGAGCGAGCCGCGTCCCGGCAAGGAGCCGAAGGATGCGCCGCCAATCCAGCTCTTCGACCTGGAAGCCGACCTCGGTGAGACGCGCAACGTGCAGGCCGACCACAAGGACATCGCCTCCTCCCTGCAGATGAAGCTCGAGGAAATGGTCGCCAACGGCCGCAGCACCCCGGGCGCCCGACAGCAGAACGCCGTGGCGGTGGACCTGTGGAAGAAGAAGTGAGCCGGCGACACCACGAAGAACGGCGACCCGTCACCGGGTCGCCGTTGTCGTTTCAGGAGATGTCGCCCCATTCAGCCCTGAACCAGGGCCAGCGCGTCATCAACGCCGGCGCCGTCATGCACCATGGCCATGAGGGCACGGGTGATTCCCTTGGGATTCGGATGCTGGATCACGTTGCGTCCGTAAACAATGCCCGCCGCGCCCTGGGCGATCAGGCCCTGGGTGCGCTCGAGGATCTCGCGGTCGCTGACGCGGCCTCCACCGCGCACCAGCACGGGGATGCCGGCGGCGGTTTCCACCACCTGATGGTAGAGGCTGACGTCGTCGGTGGGATCGGCCTTGATGATGTCGGCGCCGAGCTCGACCGCCTGACGGACGAGATGCATGATGGCGGTGATGTCGCCGTTGACCATGTAGCCGCCAGCCTTGGCGTTCGGCTGGAAAACGAGCGGCTCGATCATCATCGGCATGCCGTAGTAGTCGGCCTGCGGCTTGAGGCGCAGGATGTTCTCGACGCACTGCTCGTGCACCTCCGGCGCGCCGGGAATCTGGAACAGGTTGACGCAGACGCAGGCGGCATCGTAGCGAACGGCCTGCAGCATCGTCTCCTCAATCATGAGGCTGAAGCGTGAGGCCGGCAACTCCTTGCCATAGATGTTGGCCACATCGGTGCGCAGCACCAGCGAGGGCTTGAAGCGGCCCGGGATTTCCTGGAGGTGGCGCGCCTGGCCAAGGGTGAGCTGGATGGCGTCGGGCGCCGCATCAACGAGCGTTTTGACCACCTTGCGCATGTCCTCGATGCCCTGCAGAAAGCCGGGCTGGTTGAAGAAGCCGTGGTCGACGGCGACGTCGAAGCAGCGGCCGGACTTGGCGTTGAACAGGCGGTTGAGGCGGAAGGATTTCATGGGGACAGAAATGCTAGGCCGCGATGGCCGACTGGCAAGAGCGCATCGGGGGGACGGCATTGACTTGACTGACGTCATTGACGCCCGTCAATCCCGTCAAGAACGTCATTCCGTCCCCTCACCACACCCCCAGCGCTTCCAGCTGGCGCGTGGCGGCGCCGGGCCAGTCGCGGTTCGCCAGCGGGCTGGCGGGACTCGGATGCAGGACGCGACCGGTGCGGAAACCGCCGCCAAGAACCTCACGCGCGCGCTCGGCCCGCGCTTCGGCGAAGGCGCCGACACCGATCACCCACTCCGGCTTCAGGGCCTGGATGACGCGGCGCAGGTGGATGTCGCAGTGCGCCTCCATGGCCTCGGTCTCAGCCGCCGACAACTTGTCGGGCGTGCGGTTGCGACCGCCTTCCTCCATGAAGACCAGCGGACAGTAGTTGGCGACAAAGTGTTCCTGGAAAAACCGGTCCGCCGTTTCGAAACGCTCGCGGAACAGGCCCCAGAGCCGGCGACCGCTGACCTCGGAGTTTTTGCAGGCAAAGCCGGTGACCCGGCGCTTCGGATGCTCGTGTTCGGGTCGCCCCACCGGTTCGTCGATGCCAAGCCAGTCGCGCACGGCGGCGATTTCACCGAAGGGCACGCCGGTCTGGGTCATGCCGAAGGGCCCGGGATTCATGCCGACAAAAAGCACGCGCTTCGGGGTCGACCCATACCGGCTCAGATAGGCCTCATGCGGCGCGCGCGCGTAGTCGAGCGGGCAGTAGACGTGGGCGGTGGGCGGACTGAATTCGAGCGAGCGAAGGGCATCGGCAAGATCGCGCGCGGCCTGGATGAGGGCGTCGGAGGTGGCGGACATGAACGGGGGCGGTTCAGAGCAGAACGGCGGCGCGTTTGGCGAAGTAGGTGAGGATCATGTCGGCCCCGGCGCGGCGGATGCCGAGCAGGGATTCGAGCATGACCTTGTCGCCATCGAGCCAGCCGGCGGCCGCGCCGGCCTGGATCATGAGATACTCGCCGCTGACCTGATAGGCCGCGATCGGCAGGGTCGTCGCGGCGCGCAGGGCGGCGATGATGTCCAGGTAGGCGCCGGCCGGCTTGACCATGA